>NZ_JBIWOW010000001.1:0-499753 GCF_044767945.1 Kitasatospora sp. NPDC101183
CGCGCGGCCCCCCGGGGGGTCTTTTAATGTGTTATCCCCCCCCCCCCCCCCCCCCACCCCCCCGGGGGGGGGGGGGGCCCCGGCCCCCGCCCCCCCCCCGGGGGGGGGCGCCCCCCCCCCGCCGCGGCGGTCAGACACCCGCGGGCTGCTGGGCCTCTGCGGCAGCGGGAGCCTTCGCCGAGCGGATGGTGACCGCCGCGGCGAGCGCACCGACCAGGGCGAGGGCGGCTGCTCCGAGGAAGGCGGCCGAGAATCCGTCGGTGAGGGCGGCGGCGTCCCCGGTCTCCCGGGAGCCGTGGGCGGCGGCGAGGGCGGTCATGGCGGCCAGGCCGAGCGCGGAGCCCACCTGGTAGCCGGTGTTGACGATGCCGGAGGCCAGGCCGCCCTCCTCGGGCCGGGCGCTGGAGAGTGTCATGCCGAGCGAGGGGATGAAGGCCAGCGACATGCCGACGGCCGCGAGCAGTGAGGCGGGCAGGACGTCGACGGCGAAGCTGCCGTCCGGCCGGGCGAAGGAGAGCCAGAGCATCCCGCCCGCCAGGGCCGCCAGTCCGGCGACGATCAGCGGCTTGGGCCCGAAGCGGGCGATCAGCCTCGGCGCCAGCACGATCATCATCACCATGATCGCGGCGGTCATCGGCAGCAGCGCCGCGCCGGAGGCGAAGGCCTTCAGGCCGAGCACCTGCTGGAGGTAGAGGTTGAGGAAGAACCACATCGGGATCCACGCCGCGGCCATCAGGAACTGGGCGAGGTTCGCACCGGCCAGCCCCGGGCTGCGCCAGATGCCCGGGCGCATCAGCGGCTCGCTCCGCCGGGTCTGGATCGCGACGAAGGCGGCGATCAGCAGCACGCCGACGGCGAGGACGAGCCAGGTGCTCGCGGAGCCCCAACCCGTCTCCGGGGCGCGGACGATGGCGTAGACGGAGGTGGCGAGCCCGGCGGTGACGGTGATCGCGCCGAGCCAGTCGACCGAGCCCCGGCGGGCCTCGGCAGCGGGCATCACCCCGGGCGACATGATCAGCACGGCCAGCGCCACCGGGATGTTGACGAAGAACACCCACTCCCAGCTCAGGTACTGGGTGATGACACCGCCGAGGAACACCCCGGCCGTACCGCCGGCGGGCGCGGCGGCGCCGTACAGGGCGAAGGCCTTGCCCAACTCCTGCGGCCTGCCGCCGAAGAGCGTCATCAGCAGAGTGAGCGCGGAGGGCGCGATCAGCGCGGACCCGGCGCCCTGGAGGGCGCGGCCGGCGAGTTCGACCCAGGCGGTTCCGGCGAGGCCGGCGGCGAGCGAGCCGATCCCGAGGACGATCCAGCCCGCCGCGAAGACCCGCTTGGCGCCGAGGAGGTCGGAGAGGCGACCGCCGAGGAGCAGCAGCCCGCCGAAAGCGACCACGTAGGCGTTGAAGACCCAGGACAGGTTCTCCGGCGAGAAGCCGAGCGCGGTCTGCATCTTCGGCAGCGCCACGCCGATGATCGAGGTGTCCATGATCACCATGAACTGGGCGAGCGCGATCAGCCCGAGCGCCGTCCAACGGCGCGGTGAAGGGGGTGCACTGAGGTCGGACACGGCGGACTCCTCCATCTGACGTGATACCGGGGTGGGGTATCTCCTCGACGCCAGGAAACATACCCCCAAGGGGTATGCCGCACAACCCTTCTCGACTACCCCATGGGGGTATCTGCAGGAGGCGGGACCGGCCGGGAACGCCGAAGCGGCCGGTGACCGGTCGTCACCTGGTCACCGGCCGCTTCGCCACGCCGGAGTCCCCCGCCTCAGCGGCGGCGGGAGCGGCGACCGAGCTCGGAAGGGTCTCCGGGCGGTCCTCGTCAGGTCCTCACGGCTTCAGTCCGTCCGGCCGGCCCCGCCCGCGTCGCGCAGGGCGGACGCACCGAGCACCACCCAGCGGCCCGGCAGCTCGATCCGGTCGCCGTCCGAGGTGAACTCCGTGGTGAGCAGCGGCATTTCGCCGGATGCGAGGACGGTGAGCCCCGCCGCGCGGAAGAGGCCGGCGAAGGCCGTGTCGGCGACCTCCGCCGGGGCCAGGCCGTGGGCGAGGACGGGGCGCAGCTTCGGGGGCGGTCCCGCCGGGCCCCGGGCGAGGCCTCCCAGGACGGCCTTGGCCGACTCGGCCAGCTCGAAGACGAAGGCCCGGCCGCGCTCTCCGAGCAGGTGGGCGACGGCGTCCGCGACGGGCTGCCGATCGGCAGGATCGCTCTGGTGGATCACCCCGCGCACGTACACGTTGGCGTCGCCCAGCCGCCCGTGCAGGGCGCGGACGGCCTCGGGGTCGGTGGCGTCCAACTGGGCGAACTCGGCCCGCCCGGGCCCGTCCGCGCGCCGGGACAGTTCGACGGCGGCGGCGGAGAGGTCGACGCCGACGGCGCGCGGGAACCGTTCGGCGAGGAAGCGGGTCTGGCTGCCGTTCCCGCATCCCAGGTCGACGAACGGAAGTTGACGGTCCGTCAGATACGGTACGAGCAGGGCGAGATGGCGCCGCACGGTGAGCTCCGGCTCCGCGTCCCAGATCACCGATCCGGGCTCCTCGGGCGCGTCGCGCCAGAAGCCCTCCCAGGCGTCCCTGTACCGATTCGTCACGCTCATGGCCGAAACCTCCGGATGTCGCGGGCAGTGTCGGTTTCGTGCCTATCGGCACCGGCCCCGCAGGGCAAGCACCCCCGCCCGGGCGAGGAGAGGTTTTCAACACCGTTCGCAGCCGGGCGGGTTACGCTACGACCTCGCCGAACGGGTGAGTTCACCAACTGATCCCGCGCCCTGGGGCGTTCGGCGCCGTCGACCTTCGGGAGGGAAGCCCGTGCAGGACCGCACCACCTCGGACGAGCAGTTCGCCAAGGACCTCGCCGGTCTGCTGGCCGCGCCGCACACCGTGCCGTTGGGGCTCAAGCCCGGCATCCCGTGGTTCGACTTCGACCTCGCCTTCGAACTCGGTCTCGGCTATGCCAACCGGGGCGAGATCGCCGCCGCCGAGGCCGTCGCCGCTGCTGCGCTGGCCTCCCCCGGGGCGAAGCTCCAGGCGGCGGGCCATCTGCTGACCGCCGTGGTGCACATGAGCCGGGGCCGGTTCCGCCGGGCCTGGTCGGCGGCGGGGAAGGCCGCGAAGGTCACCGACCCGGATGTGGCCGCCGAGGTGGCCTTCGTCCGGGGGTGCTACCACGAAGGGCGCGGGAACCACCGGGACGCGAGCCGCCAGTACGTGCTGGTCACCGACTCCGGGCGGCCCCGGACCTTCGCCCGGGCCGCGCTCGCCATGGGCGGGATGCTGGCGCGCGAGACCCAGGGCTGGGACCAGGACGCCTTCGACACCCTCGACACCGCCGTCGCCACCGGCTTCGCCGAGGTCGTCGGCCCGGCCCTGCTCACCCAGGCGCTGATGGCCGACCGCGTCGGCGACAAGGACCTCGCGGAATCCCGCTACCGCGAGGCCACCCGCTCCCCGGTGCCGCAGACGGCGGCGCAGGCCGCCTTCCACCTCGGCGACATGCTCCGGGCCCGCGGGGAGACGGACGGGGCCCGGGCGCAGTTCGCCGCCGCCGCCCGGTCGAGCTCCCCGGAGTTCTCCGGGAAGGCCGCGCTGGGCCTGGGCATCCTGCTCATGGAGGCGGGCGAGAGCGCCGACGCCCTCGAGGTCTTCACCTTCGCCTCGAACTCCGCCTACGAGCCCGCAGCGGCGCGGGGCCACTGCCACCTCGGCCTGCTGGCGATCGACGCGGGGGACCTCGTGGGCGGCGAGCGCCACCTCAAGATCGCGCTCAAGCACAAGGACCCGCAGGTCAAGGCCGCGGCCGAGACCGGGCTCACCCAGATCCGCGCCGCCCGCCGGTAGCGCCGCGCCCACCCCGGCGCCCCGCCCGACGCCCGCCACGGCGCCCCGACCGGCGCCCCGGGTAATTCGCTGGTGGGGCCACTCGGGCGGCTCCTACAGTGACGGCGGATCACCAAGCCGACCGGGGAGCGGACCATGCGCGTGCAGTACCCGCGGACGCCACACCTGCCCTGGTCCCCGGGCGCCGCGGCCGACGACGTACGGGCGGGGGACGTCACCGGTCTCGCCGGCGCCGAGGTCGTCGTCACGCTCAAGCTGGACGGCGAGAACACCACCCTCTACCGCGACGGCCTGCACGCCCGCTCCCTGGACTCGGCGCACCACCCCTCCCGTGCCTGGGTGAAGTCCCTCCAGGGCCGCATCGCCCCGCGGATCCCCGCCGGCTGGCGGATCTGCGGCGAGAACCTGTTCGCCCGGCACTCCATCGCCCACGACGACCTGGAGAGCTGGTTCTACGGCTTCTCGGTCTGGACGGAGCGCGACACCTGCCTGGGCTGGGACGACACCGTGCGCCTCCTGCGCCGCGTCGGCGTCCCCGCTCCCCCGGTGCTCTGGCGCGGCCGCTACGACGAGAAGGCGCTGCGCGCGCTCACCGCCGCCCTGGACCGGGAGCGGCAGGAGGGGGTCGTCGTCCGCACCGTCGACGGCTTTCCCCGGGCCGAGTTCGGCCGGCGCGTCGCCAAGTGGGTGCGCCCGGACCACGTCCGCACCGACACCCACTGGATGCACGCAGGCGTGGTGCCCAACGGGCTCGCCCCGGCCGCCGCCCTGTGGGCCGTACGCTCCGGCGCGCGGCCCGATCCGGCGGCGCTGGCCGAGGCGCTCGACTGCCCGGAACTCCCCTTCTCCGGCGCAGAGTTGGACGAGGCCTCGGACCGGCTCGACGAGCTCGGCCGCACCGGCGACGCCCGCCTGGCCGGAGTGCTCGCCACCGGGCTGCGCACCGCCCGGCGCCCGCAGCTGGCGGCCCGGCTCGCCGGCCCGCTCGGCCTGCCGCTCGCCCGCCGGGTCGCCGACCTGGTCGCGCTCCATCCGGGCCTGCACCAGCCGTACCCGGACGAGGAGCGCCGCGCCGGGCTGGCCCGCCTCGCCGAGGCCGCCGACCTCGGGGTGCTGCACGCCCTCGCCGCGACCGCCGCCGACGGCGAGGAGCAGCGCGAGCTGGTCGCCTGGTCGCGGCTGCACGCGGAGGACGCCGGGCTGCTCGACCCCGACGGCGGCCCGCCCGAGCGCCTGCGCGCGCACCTGCGCGAGGCGCTGGCCGGCCTCGCCCCCGAGGCCGCCGACCGCTGCCTGGCCCAGGCCCGCGAGGCGTTCGGCCTCGGCCGCGTCTCCACCGGGGAGGAGGCCGTGGCCGCCACCTGGCGCTGGCGCGAGGGCGCCTTCCCCCGGCTGGTCCACCTCACCGGCCCGGCGGGCAGCGGCAAGAGCACCTTCACCGCCTCGCTCGCCGGGGTCGACGCCGTCGTGTCGCTGGACGAGCTGCGCGGCGGCCGGGGCTCGCGCTCCGACCAGCGCGACAACGCCGAGGTGCTGCACGAGGGCCTGGAGCGGCTCTCCGCCGCACTCGTCCCCGGCGCGACCGTCGTCTGGGACGCCACCTCGCTGACCCACCAGCAGCGCTCACTGGTGCACGGCGTCGCCCGGCGCCGAGACGCCCTGGTGACCCAGGCCGTCCTGGTCGTCGACGAGGCCGAGTTGCGGCGCCGCAACGCCGTCCGGCCGCATCCCGTCCCGCCGGACCTCCTACTCGCCCAGACCCGCCGCCACCAGCCGCCCTACCCCGGCGACGCCCACCGCACCTGGTACGTCGGCGCCGGTGGCACCGTGGAGGACACGGCGGGGTCGCTGGACGCCGAGCCCGCCTGAGCCGCACCCGAACCCGTCCGACCCCCAGGAGCAGCGATGCGTCCCATCGAACAGATCTGCCGGCGCATCCGCTGGGACGCCCGCTTCGACCCGGCGCGCTTCGTCCTCGGCGTGCTGCAGCGCGGCGGCGGCGTCAAGCGCGCCCCGCTGGAGGCCTTCACCGCCGCCGGGGACATCCCCTGGCACCGGGTGCGGTTCGTCGAGGCGGACGACGTCCGGGTGTGGGACCGCGACACCGGCGTGGACGACCTCGACCGCACGGAGGCCGGGCGGTGCACCGACCCGCACGGGCTGCCCTCGCCCTTCTTCACCGCGACCGCCCCGCACGCCTGGCGGCCCCGCGTCGGCTGGGGCCCGGCCGCCGACGCCGCCGACTCCTCCGACGCCTCAGATTCCTCCGACGCCGGTCACGGCCACCGGCTGCGGGTGGTCACCTGGAACACCCTGTGGGACCGCTACGACGCCGAGCGGATCGCCACCGCCCGCCGACGGCCGCTGCTGCTCGCCGCGCTGGAGGCGGCCGACGCCGACGTGATCGCCCTCCAGGAGGTCGAACCGGCGCTGGCCTCCGCGCTGTCGGCCGCGCCCTGGGTCCGGGCGGGGTACGTCCTGCACCTGGGCCCACTGGAGCCGGACGTCGACCGGTACGGCCTGCTGCTGCTCAGCCGCCTGCCCGTGCTGGCCGCCGGGCAGCACGCGCTGGGCCCGCACAAGGCGGTGGCCGCCGTCACCGTCCGGGCCGCAGGGGCACCGCTGACCGTCGCCGCCGTCCACCTCAGCAGCGACCACTCGCCGAACGGCGCGGCCCGGCGGCAGGCCGAACTCGCCCGGCTCGCCGAGGGGTTCGCCGGGGTGGAGGGCGAGCTTCTGCTGCTCGGGGACTTCAACGACGGCCGCTCCGGCCCCGAGGGCCCCGCCGCCGCCCTCGGCCTGCTCGACGCCTGGTCGCAGGCCCACGGCCCCGGGGACGACACCCCGACCTTCGACCCCTCGCGCAACCCGCTGGCCGCCGTCTCCTCCCTCAGCGGCCGCGCCGCCCGGCTGGACCGGGTGCTGCACCGCGCGTCACGCACCCGCGTCACCTCGGCCGTCCTGCTCGGCGACCACCCGGACGAGGACCGGCTGCACCCCTCGGACCACTACGGAGTGGCCGTCGACCTCGCCTTCGACGACGGCCCGGGCGCGGAGGCGCTCGACGCCGCGCCGAGCGCCCGTACGGCCGTCGCCTGGCTGCCGCCCGAGGAGCCGTGGCCGCCGATCCAGCGCCTGCGCGCCGCCCACGACCCGCAGGTGCGGCGCTGGCCGCCGCACGTGAACCTGCTGTTCGGCTTCGTCCCCGAAGCGGATTTCGACCGCGCCGTTGCTCTGCTGGGCCGGGCCGCCGCCGAGGTGGCGCCGTTCACGGCCCGGCTCGACGGGGTGCACAGCTTCGGCCACCGCGAGGACGCCACCGTCTGGCTGGACCCGGCCGCCGACTCCGCCGAGCCGTGGGCCGCGCTGCGGCGGGCGCTGGAGCGCCGCTTCCCCCGCTGCCGGGGCCGTGCCGAGGGCTTCACCCCGCATCTGACGCTCGGCCGCAGTGCCGACCCGCAGCGCGCGGCCGCCGAGTGCGCGGCGGCGCTCGGGGCGGTGACGGCCCGGGTCGGCGAACTCGTGGTGCTCTCGCGCCGGGGCGAGGAGCCGATGCGCCCGCGCGCCGTGGTCTCCCTGGGCACCGGCGAGGTCCGGACACTCGACGGGGAGTCGGGCACCCCTCCGGACCGTGAGGCCCCCGAACGCACGGCCGCCGCCCGGGAGTTGGCCGAGCGGATCGCGGCGGCGCTGCCGGAGGGCATGGTCCGTACGGTCGGCTCGCGGCGGCTGGGCTGCCAGCTGGACGGCGGCGACATCGACCTGGTCGCGGCGCTGCCCGGCACCGTCGACCTGCCCGCCCTCCGCGCCCGGGTGGCGGCGGCGCTTCCGCAGGCCCGGGAGCCGAGGGAGGTGCGCGGCGCCCGGGTGCCGGGGCTGCGGCTGGAGGCGGAGGGCCTGACGGTGGACCTCGCGGTGGTCCCCACCGGCGCGCTCGACCCTGCCCTGGCCGTCGAGCGGCGCTCGGAGCTGGGCGAGGCGGCGGCCGTGGCGCTGAGCGCCGTCTCGGACGCGGAGGCGATCCTGACGGCCGTCGGGGAGCGGCACGCGGCCTTCGTCCGGCTGGCCCGCCAGGTGAAGGCCTGGGCGCGGGCACGCGGCCTGGACTCGGCCCCGTTCGGCCAACTCCCCTCCCTGGCCTGGTCGGTGCTGGCCGCCCGGACGGTGCTGGACGCGGACTCGCCCCACGGGGACCTGTTCGCCGCCTTCGCGGAGACCTGGGCGGGCTGCGACTGGCGCCGTCCGGTCGGCCTGGACGGCGACGCGGCGGAGCGGGAGGCCGACGGCCTGACCGTCCTCACCCCCTCCGCGCCCGTCCGCAGCTGCACAGCGCAGGTCGGCGCCGACCTGAGGGAGCTGCTCGCCGAGGAGCTGTACCGGGCCTGGCTGCTGGCCACCGAACACCCCGACCCCTGGCCCGAGTTGCTCACCCCACCGCCGTTGCACCGGCGACACGCCGCCTGGGCCGTGGTCGCCGCCGACCCGGAGTCGGTCGGCCCGGCCCGGGGCCGGATGCGGGCCCTGCTCACCGCCCTGGAGGAGGCCGGCACACGCCACCTGCACGCCTGGCCCCGCCCGTACCACTCCGGCGGCCGGGCGCACTTCGCGATCGGCCTCGGCCCCGACCCACTCACGCCGCACCGCCTCGCGCCGATCGCCCGCGCCTGGTCGCGCGGCCTGCCCGGCGTCGACGTCACCCACGCCCCTGGCGGCTCGGTGCCGACCCTCGCCTGACTCGACGCGGGACCGGTCCGGTCCGTCGTCAGGGCGCCCAGGGCAGCCGTACCGCCTCGATCTCGGGGTCGTTCAGCAGCGCTTCGGCGAGGGCCGGGGGTCCGGCGACCTTGGTCGCCCACAGGTCGTAGTCGGTGCACGCGACCCAGGAGCGGTCCTCCGCCCAGAGGTTGGACGGGCTGAACGGGGCCTCGGGATTGTCGTAGAGAGCCGCGGCATCGCCGAGGCGGCCGGCCCGCACATGGAGGTTGTCGAAGTCGAAGGCCCCGAGCATCAGCGGGTTGTAGTAGGCCAGGCAGCGGGTGTCCGGCCCTGCGGGGGCGCGCTCGGCGAGGATGCCGACCAGGCGGTTCCAGGTCTCACGGTCCAGGCTTCCCTCGGTGGGCGGGACGATGCCGAGCGGCCAACTGCCCTCCTTCTTCGCCGAGGGGAAGCAGCGGTACGAGGGCAACAACCCGTCGGGCACGACGGGATCGCCGGTCCGCCGGGCGAGTTCCGCCCACCGCAGCCGCCGCCAGCCGGGGCCGGGGTGCTCGGCCCGGCCGAGGCCGCCTCCTGTGGCGATCCCCACTTCGAGGTCGATGCCCGCCACGGTGTCGGGCTGGATGCTGCCGTCCGCCAGACCCGCCTGGCGGTACTCGTGGTACGAGACCTCGGCCGGCCCCCGCTCGTGCTCGTACATGGCGTTGAGCACCCAGACGGCGTCGGGCAGCGCGGGCGGCATGAACCCGGTCGTGCCGTCGCCGCACAGCTCCACCAGCCAGTCGGTCGCACCGGACGGCGCGAGCGGCCACAGATCTGACAGCGGATTCGGCTCCTCGGACATGCGGTCATGATCCCATTCGGGTCGGCCGGCCTCCGTGCGGGGGCCACTCCCGAAAACTCTGAAAATTATATTGCGCAACTTTTCTTTCGGACCTACGGTTGTGCCATGCCCGCCGAGCCGAACCCGCAGCCCGAACCACAGCTCGATCCGAAACCGGACCCCCGGCCCGATCCGCAGCGGATCACCGACCTGACCCGACTCAAGGCCTTCACCAACCCCCTGCGGATGCAGCTCTACCGGCTGCTCTTCGCCGCCGGCTCCGCGACCGCCTCCCAGCTCGCCGAACAGATCGACCAGGCGCCCTCACTGGTCAGCTACCACCTGCGCAAGCTCGCCGAACTCGGCTTCGTCACCGAGGCCCCCGGGCGCAGCGGCGACGGCCGCGAGCGCTGGTGGCGGCTCCCCGACGAGGAGGGCTGGAGCTTCCGCGACTCGGACTTCCGGGGCTCCCCCGAGGGCCAGGCCGCCGTGGAGGCGGTCGGCCTCGCCCTCCTGGACACCCGCATCGCCCAGTACCGCGCCTACCTCTCCCAGGCCCCGGCCTGGAGCGCCGAGTGGACGGACGCGGCCTTCGCCTCCGAGTGGATGGCCGAGCTCACCGCCGCCGAACTCGACGAGATGGGCGCCGAGTTGAACGCCCTCGCCCGGCGCTGGCGCGAACGCGGCCAGGCCGCCCGGGAGTCCGGGGACACCGAAGGCCGCGAACACGTCTCCCTCCACCTGTACGGCTTCCCGTTCCGCCCCTGACCAGCCCCCGCTCCTGACCAGCCCCGCTCCTTCACGGCCGCCGGAAGGCCGTCCCCCGCGCCGCGTGACGCCCCCGCGTGCCCGGACGGCCTCCGGCCGCGCCCTTCCGCACACCGCACGGCACAGCACCTCCCCCTGCCCGGTCCCGCCCCGACCACCCGGAGTCCGCCATGCCCGCCATACCCGCCACGGCCGCCGACACGGAGACCGCCGCACCCCTCGCCCCGCCCGCCCACCGCGACGGCAACGTCCTGCGCTGGCTCGCCGCCTACACCGTCTCCCTCGTCGGCGACGGCATCTACTTCCTCGCTCTCGGCTGGTCCGCCCAGCGCGCCGGGAGCCCGGCCGAGGTCGGCCTGGTGATGGCCGCCGGAGGCGTCCCCCGGGCCGTCCTGATGCTCGGCGGCGGCGTGATCGCCGACCGCTTCGACCCGCGCCGGGTCATCCTCGGCAGCGACGCGCTGCGCTGCGCCCTCATCCTCTCGGTGGCCGCCGCCGTCGCCCTGACCACGCCCGCGCTCTGGCTGCTGGTCGCGGTGGCGCTGGTCTTCGGCGCCGTCGACGCCCTGTTCGTCCCGGCCGTCGGCGCCCTGCCCGCCCGGGTCACCAGCCCCGACCAGCTGGCCCGCGTCACGGCCCTGCGCTCGCTCGCCATGCGCATCGGCCAGATCGCGGGCCCCCCGATCGGCGGACTGGCCATGGGCCTCGGCGGCCCGTCCGCCGCCTTCACCACCGCCGGCGTGCTGTTCGCGCTCTCCCTGCCGCTGCTGCTGACCGTCCGGATCCGCCCGCTCGACGCCCCCGCCGAGGCCGCCCGCGCCACCGGCACCGTGCGCTCGGACCTCGTCGACGGGCTGCGCTACCTGCGCGGCCACCGTCTGATCGGTCCGCTGATGCTGGCCGGCGGCATCTCCGAGCTCTGCCTCAACGGCACCCTGAACGTCGGCATGGTGCTGCTCAACGCCGAGCGCGGCTGGGGCCCGTCCGGGTACGGCTGGATCATCGCCGGGTTCGGCGTCGGCGCCTCCGCGAGCGCGGCCCTGCTGGCGCTGGCGGGCTGGGTGCCGCGGGCGGGGCTGTCCCTGTCCGTCTCGCTGCTGGTCGCCAGCGCCTCGGCGGCCGGGCTGGGCCTGGTGCCGAGCCTGTGGGCCGCGGTGGCCCTCGCGGTGACGGCGGGCCTGGCGGCGGGCACCTTCGGCAGCCTGTCCAACACCCTCGTCCAGACCTCGGCCGACCCCGCCTACCTGGGCCGCGTCGTCTCCGTCCTGATGCTGAGCTCGCTCGGCCTGGCCCCGCTCGCCTACCCGGTGGTCGGTGCGGCCATCGGCGCCTGGGGCTCCGCGCCGGTCTTCCTCGCCTGCGGGGCCTGCGGCTGCCTGGGCCTGGTCTTCCTGCTGGCCTCCCCGGCCGTACGCCGCGCCGAACTCCCCCGCCGCGCCCGATGATGGAAGAAGAGAGCGCCGTCGGCACGGATTCAGGTGGCTCTCCTCCAGACTCCGCGTCGGGCGCGCCGGCGAGATGAGAGGAGAAGATCTCATGGGTGCGACCCTCTTCCAGATACCGGTCGATTCACTACCGGACGGTGCAGGTGCCCTCGCGGCGAAACAGAACGAGGCCCAGGTCCTCGCGGACAAGCTGCTCACCGCCACTCAGGCCGCCGGTGATCCCGGAGTGTCCGGCATCGGGTCCGCCGCGCACGAGGTGGTGGCCGCGATCGGGCAGGGGGACTCGATGCAGAGTGTGCAGCAAGCGGCGAGCAACCTGCACGACCGGCTGGGGCAGAACACCGCGACTCTCGGCACCCAGGCCACCCAGGTGATCAACAGGTCGGAGAACGTCCTGTCGTCCATCTCCGACGCCGTCACGTCGATCGGCGCCGTGCACGACAGCACGAGCGCGGCGGTCGCGCTGAACAAGACCTCGACCGCGCTGGACGGGACAGCCGCCCTGTCAGGCATCATCGGCCTCATCGTGGTCGCGGCGGGGTTCCCGCCCGCAGGTGTGGCCATCGGCTCCGTCACCGGTGTCATCGCGGGCATCAGCTTCGTCGTGCGGAAGGTCTCCGACGCCATCGCGCCTTCCGCCCAGGACGGCTCCGGGCCCAGCTCGGCCGAGGTCCAGCAGCTGGACGCCGAGGTCATGGCCGCGGTCGCGGACGCCAAGGCGGCGGGCGACAAACTGACCACGGACATCGGTGAGCTGTCGGCACAGATCGACGCGATCGAGAAAGCGGTGAAGGACGCGGCCGCGGGCACGAACCCGGACGGGACCGGCAGCAGTGGCAGCGACGGCCCTGGCGGAGGCGGCAGCAATGCCCCCGGCGGAGGCGGAGACGACACCGGAGGCAACAACCCCTCCGACGACGGCAGCAACACCGGCGCCTCCACCGATTCGCCGGCGCCGACCAGTGACAGCGCTCCCACCGGTGGCGGGGACACGGGCGGCACCACCGGCGCCGGTGACACCCCCGGCGGCGAGCCCACCGGCACCGGCGGGAGCGACAGCGGCGGGAGCGCCGGGGGCGAAGGAGAAGCCGGCGGGGGCGGGGCCGGAAGCGAAGGCGCGGGAGGAGGCGCCGAAGCCGGAGGCGGAGGTGAAGGCGCGGGCAGCGGAGGAGGCGCCGAAGCCGGAGGCGGAGGGAGCGGCGGAGGGGGCGGCGGCGGAGGGAGCGGCGGAGGGGGCGGCGGCGAAGGCGGCGGCGGAGGGAGCGGCGGAGGGGGCGGCGGCGAAGGCGGCGGCGGCGAAGGCGGCGGCGGCGAAGGCGGCGAAGGGGGCGGCGGCGGCGGGATTATCGAGCCCGGATTCGGCTCGACGATCACCCCCATTGAGGAGCATCCCGAATAGACCAGGTCAAACAGCCGGACGGCCGACACCAGCCTCGCCCGGCAAGGCCGCCGGATTCCTCATCCTGCGCAGGAAGTCGGCCGGGCCGACCTCCTGCGCACCGTCAGCGCGTCCTAGAACGCCGAGTTGGCGAACCACAGGTCCAGCAGTTCCCCGTCACCGGACACGGTGACCCCCTGCGCCGAGCGGTCGAGGCGGCCGTAGAGGAGGAGCAGCAGGTCGGCGGCAGTGGCCGCGACGGTGGCGGCGGCGGCTCCGTCGCTCGTGTCCAGGCCGAAGCCGTCCGGGCGCAGGCGGACCAGCCAGTCGCCGTCCCCGTCCGTGCGGGTGAAGCGGATCGCGCGGTGCTCTGCGCGCAGTTCGGCCGTGCGCGGGGCGAAGGAGGCCGCGTTGGGCAGGTTCGTCAGGAACTCGTCGACGCCGTCGGCCGCGAGGGCCGGGTCGATGTCGGCCTGCAGGCCGAGCGCGAGTTCGCCGTCGACGCGGTGGACGAGGGTTTCGAAGAGCATCCGGCGTACCCAGAACCGGGCGTGCTGGTCGACGCCCCAGGCCCACATCGGCGCGTCGAGGTCGATCGCGGCGAACGCCGTGTCGGCCTCCGCCGCAGCCTCGGCGAGCCACGCCGGGTAGTCCTCGGCCTGCTCGGGCAGCTTCAGCTCGACGCGGCGTTCGGTGGGCGGCTGCTGGATGCGCTGGAGCAGCAGGGCGGTGAACCAGCGCTGGACGCTGCCGGCGTGGCGGACGAGGTCGATGAGGGTCCAGCCGGGGCAGGTGGGGACCGAGGTGGCCGGGTCGGCCGACCGTACGGCGGCGACGAACCGGGCGGTCTCGGCGGACACGGCGGCGACGTGCTCGTTCTGGTGCATGTGAGGGCGCTCCTGGGCGGGCGTGGTGTGCGCTTGCACGCATGGACGTTTCATGACGTGAAGCAACGGCGACGCTAGGGCTCAAAGGTTGAGCCTGTCAAACATCCACCCACGCCCGCCCCCGGCTCACGGCTTCCGGGCGACGACCACCGTGGCGTCCAGCTCCTCCTCCTGGGCGGCCTCCGCGCTCAGCCCGGCCTCCCGGGCCACCGACAGCGCCCACGGCAGCTGCCGCTCGCTGGTCTCGAACAGCAGCGCCCCGCCCGGGGCGAGCCAGCGCGGCGCGTCGGCCGCCACCCGGCGCAGCACGTCCAGCCCGTCCGCCCCGCCGTCCAGCGCCGGGCGGGCCTCGTACAGCCGGGCCTCGGGCGGCAGCAGCTCGATGTCCCCGGTGGGGACGTACGGGACGTTGGCGAGCAGCACGTCGACGCGACCGAGCAGGTCGTCGGCGGGCAGGGCGTCGAAGAGGTCCCCCTCGTACGCCCGGCCGGCGACGGCGGCGAGGTTGCGCCGGGCGCAGCGGACGGCCGCCGGGTCGACGTCGGCCGCGTACAGCCGTACGGGGTGCGGTGCGGCGTGGGCGACGGCCGCGCCGAGGGCGCCGGTGCCGCAGCACAGGTCGACGACCACGGCGCCGGGGGTGGTGAGCGCGGTGGCGGTGGCGGCGAGGAACTCGCTGCGGCGGCGCGGTACGAAGACGCCCGGGTCGACGGCGATCCGCAGACCCGCGAACTCGGCCCAGCCGACGACGTGTTCGAGCGGCCGCCCGGCGGCGCGGTCGCGGACCATGGCGGCCAGTTCGGCCGGGGTGGAGGCGGAGGAGAGCAGGATGCGCGCCTCGTCCTCGGCGAAGACGCACCCGGCGGCGCGCAGGCGGGAGACCACGGAGGATCGGAGGGCGGAGGAGGAGAAGACCGGCACAGAGGACCCCTTGGGGAGATCGGGAGGAGGCGATGTGGAATCCGCCAGGGCTCCCGTCAGGGCCGTCGACGCGTCGGCGCGCGCACGCTAGGCGTGTACGTCGCCCACGCGGCCGCGCTCCGGGAGCACCCGCTCGGACGTTCCGTTGATGGGGCTCACCTCCTTCGGTCGCGGTCGTACTCGGCGCCGGACACCTTACCTCATGTCCGGCGCCGATGATCAAGCCCTCGAACGGGCCCGATCGAACGAGCCGATCGGACGGGCTGCTCGGGCGAGCCGCTCAGGCCAGCTGCTCAGGCCAGCTGCTCGGCGACCAGCTCAGCGAACTCCTCCGGGCTCATGACCTGTACGCCCAGCTCCTCCGCCTTGGCCCGCTTGGATCCCGCCTTCTCGCCCGCGACCAGCAGGCTGGTCTTCTTGGACACCGAGGAGGAGGCCTTGCCGCCCGCGCGTTCGATCAGCTCGTTCATCGCGTTGCGGGAGAGCTCGGCGAGGGCGCCGGTCATGCTGCCGGTGACGACGACGCTCCGGCCGGCCAGCGGACCGCCTCCGGTCTCCTCCGTGGGTACGGTGGCGGCGGAAGCGGAAGGGGCCGGGGCCGGGGCGGCCGGCTCGGTGACCTGGGTGCCCACGCCCTGCTCCGCGAGGCGGTCCAACAGCGGCGCCACCTCGGTGAGTTCGGCCAGGACCATGGCCGCCTTCTCGGGGCCGATGCCGTCCACCCCGGCGAGCCCCTCGGCGTCGGCGGCGCGGATGGCGGCCATGCTGCCGAAGTGCGCGGTGATCCGGCGCGACATCGTGCGGCCCGTACCGCGGATGCCGAGAGCGCAGAAGACCCGGTTGAGCGGCCGGGTGCGGGCCGTCTCGATGGCGGCGAGCAGCTTGTCGGCGCTGGTCTCGCCCATCCGGTCCAGGGTGAGCAGCTGCTCCCGGGTGAGGGTGAAGATGTCGGCGAGGTCCGCGACCAGGCCGGTCTCGACGAGCTGGACGGCCCGGGTGCCGCCGAGGCCCTCGATGTCCAGCTGGTCGCGCCCGGCCGCGTAGATCACCGAGGCGACGGCCTGGCAGCCGCGCCCGCGCACGCAGCGCCAGCGCTGCTCGGAGGTGTCGATGGCGTCCCCGCAGCGGGGGCAGACCTCGGGGAAGGCGATGGGCTCCTCGGCGCCGGTGCGCTCCTCGACCAGCGGCGCCTCCACCCGCGGGATCACGTCACCCGCCCGGTAGACGAAGACCTGGTCGCCGATCATCAGGCCGCGCCGCTCGATGTCGGCGGGGTTGTGGAGCGTCGCGTAGGTGACGGTGACGCCGTCGATGACGACCGGTTCGAGGACGGCGCGGGGCGCGATGATGCCGGTGCGGCCGACGTTCCACTCCACGCCGAGCAGCCGGGTGACCTTGTGCTGGGCCTGGAGCTTGCGGGCCACGGCCCAGCGCGGCGCCCGGGAGCCGGAGCCGGCCGCCTCCTGGTCGGCCACCGCGTCCGCCTTGATCACGACGCCGTCGATGCCGAAGGGCAGCGCGGCGCGCAGGGCGGCGATATCGTCGACGCGCTGCTGCACCTCGGCGAGGGTGGCGCAGCGCAGGGGCGCGGCCTCGGTGGTGGCGGCGGTGTTGGCGCCGAGTTCGGCGATCCGCGAGAGCAGGGCGGCGTGGTCGAGGCCGGGCAGGCCGTGGGCGTCGTAGCCGAAGAAGGTGAGCTCGACGCGGTAGGCGCGGTCCTTGGCGCGGAGCGTCCCGGCGGCGCCGCTGCGCGGGTGGGCGAAGGGGGTGGCGCCGTGGGCGGTGCGGGCGGCGTTGGCCTGCTCGAACTGCTCCTGGGTGAGGAGGACCTCGCCGCGCAGTTCGACGTCCACCGGTTCGGCCAGTTCGGCGGGCAGGCCGAGCACCGCGTCGGCGGCGGCGGTGATGTCCTCGCCGGCCAGGCCGTCGCCTCGCGTGAGCACCTGGGCGAGGCGGCCGGCGCGGTAACGGGCGGCGACGGCGAGGCCGTCCAGCTTCGGCTCGACGCACCAGGCGGCGACGGGGCGGCCGAGGCGGCGCTCCAGGCCGGCGGCCCAGGACTCCAGCTCCTCAGCGGAGAAGACGTTGTCGAGCGAGAGCATCGGGGTGCTGTGCGGGACGTCGCCGACCGCCGCGCCCCCGGCCACCTTGCCGGTGGGCGACTCGGGCAGCACCTCGCCGGGGTGGGCCTGCTCGTAGGCCTCGACGGCCCGCACCAGGGCGTCGTACTCGTCGTCCCCGAGCGGCGTGGAGCCGTCGCCGTAGTACGCCGCGGCCGCCCGTACGGCGGTGGCGACGGCGTCGGCGTACGCCTCGGGGGAGGACAGGACTGCGGTGGCCACCTGGGCGGATGCGTCGTTCATACCGTCATCATGACGACCGCCACCGACAATTCCGCCCGAGCGCGGCCGGACCGCCGCGCCGGCCGCCCCGGGCTCTCCGGGCTCTCCGGGCTCTCCGGGCTCTCCGGGGCGGCTGGTGTCAGGCGGGCCGGGGTGACGGGAGCGGGTGCGGTAGGCGCCGACACGGTCGAAGTGCGCAGCCCCCGACTCCGACCTGCCCCCGTGACGACCGGCGGACGTCCTGTCCCCTGTCCCCCGCTCCCCCACGCGCCCGGGTCGACCGGCTGCTACCCGACCCGGCTCAGCCCGTCCGCCCGACCCGCCCGGGCGGCGGGTTCGCGCTCGGGCCCGGCGAGCAGGATCGCCCGCTGGAGGCGCCGCAGCCCGTTGCCCGGCTCCATGCCCAACTCCCGCACCAGGGTGGAGCGCAGGCGCTGGTACGCCTCCAGGGCCTCGCCGCGCCGACCGGAGCGGTGCAGGGCGACCATGTACTGGCCGTGCAGGCTCTCGTGGGTGCGGTAGCGGTCGACGAGGACGGTGAGCTCGGCGATCAGGGCGCGGTGGCGGCCGAGTCTCAGGTCCGCCTCGATCCGCTGGTCCAGCGCGTACAGCCGGGACTCCTCCAACCGCTTGGCCTCGACGGCGAGTCGGCCGCCGGTCGGCAGGTCGGCGAAGGCCGGGCCGCGCCAGACGGCCAGGGCCTCGGCCAGCAGGCTCGCGGCCCGGGCGTGGTCCTCGTCGTCCATGGCGCGGTAGCCGAGCCCGGCCAGGCGCTCGAACTCGGCGACGTCCGCCGCTCCCCCGCTGCCGAGCAGCCGGTAGCCCCCGGGCGAGGTGACCAGGACGTCCTTGGCGCAGCCGCCCTCTCCCGGGCCCAACGCCAGTGCCCGGTGGATCAGTTCGCGCAACTGGAGGACGTACGTCTGCACGGTGGTGCGGGCACTGCGCGGCGGCCGGCCGGACCACAGCTCCTCCGCCAGTTGCCCGGCGGGCACCACCTCGCCGGCCCGCAGCGCCAGCAGGCCGAGCACCTGCCGGGGCTTGGGCGCCGACGGCACCACCGAGACCCCGCCCACCCGGACGTCCAGCGCCCCGAGCACCCGAATGTCCACGTTGACCACCCCGACCACCCCCACCTCACACGGAACGCCGCAGGCGCCCATGCCGCGGCCGGCACCCGGGTCGACACTCCTGGGGCACCTGCGACCAGTCAAAAACAGGTCATGCGGTTTGTCAACGGAAAACCGAACGTGCTGTTTTTTTGTGAGAGTGAACGATGGGCGGGTCGCACGGGCACCCGTGGCGGTGGCGCGCCCTGCTCAGGCCGCGCCGGCTTCGCCCTCGGCTCCCTTGCGGGCCGCCGCGACCTCGGCCACCACCTGGGCACCGCGCTCCGGCCCCATCCGCAGGGCGCCGAGCACGCCCGGCACCGCGATGCTCGGCATCAGGTGCTGGTACAGCCCCGCCACCCGCTCCTCCAGGTCCGCGCGGCCGGACAGCTTCTGGGACTGGATCTGCACGCCCGTCCAGGCCGCGGTCAGCAGCCAGGCCGTGTCCGCCGGGACGACGTGCGGCAGCAGTTCGCCGCGCTCGCCGGCCGCGACCAGCAGCCCCTCCATCCGCCCGATCCAGCCGGGGATCGCGCCTCCGAGGTCGTCCAGCACGTCCTGGCCGAGCGAGAGCCGGGCGCCCGCACTGAGCAGCGGATCGCGCGGCATCAGGTGGGCCACCACCATTCCCGTGTCCACGAATTCCTGGAGCTTGCAGGTGCGTTCGGGAACGCCGTCCTGGGTGAACTGCTCCTCCACCACACCCTGGGCGAGATCCCGCTTGGAGGCGAAATGGAAATAGACCGCGCCGCGCGTCACACCGGCCCGGGCGACCACCTCGCCGATGGTGGCACCCTCGTACCCGTGCTCGTCGAAGACCGACGCCGCGGCCTCCAGGATCAGCCGACGCGTACGAACCGCCCGCTCCTGCCGCACCACCGCAACCACCCGCCCTGAGCCGTCCCTCAAACAAAACCAAACCAACCACCCCGTATCTTAGCGATCACCCGCCCGAGGGCGACAGGACGAACCCCGACTTCCGCCCCACCTGTTTCTCCTCCCCCACCCAACCCCTTTCGCATCGGCCTCTCATGGCCTTCTCATTCGGCCCGCACCGGCCGAACCATCGGGACATCACAGGACACGCGCCCCTCGGCCGCCATCGGGTGCCCGTTGGACGACCGACCCGAATCCGACGCCAAAACCGAACGATCGGTTTCCTTCATCGGATTCAGGCCGCCCAGTCGGTTTCTCAGCCCAGCACCGCCACGGCCTCCACCTCCACCAACTGGTCGTGGTAACCGAGCACCGCCACCCCGAGCAGCGTGCTCGGGGCGTCGTGCTCGCCCATGTACGCGCGGTACACGTTCCACACCGCGACCAGGTCGGCCTGGTCCGAGGAGGCCACGTACACCGTCGTCCTGGCGATGTCGGTCAGCCCCGCGCCGGCGTCCTCCAGGGCGGTTATCAGATTGCGCATCACCTGATGGGCCTGCGCCTCGAAATCACCGACCGCCACCGTCCTCCCCTCCTCGTCCAGCGGGCAGGCGCCGGCCAGCCAGAGCGTACGGACCGGGGCCTCGACCAGTGCCGCGTACGCGTAGTCGACGGCGGGGGTCAGACGGGAATTGCGGATCAGCTTCACGGACGTTTTCACAGGCGCGTTCCCGACCGTGTTCTCAGCCGTGTTCTCAGCCGTCTTCTCGGGCGCGTTCTCGGTCGTGCTCATGGGGCCTCCGATGCTTCGAGGGACTGCGGAACCGAACGTTCGCGCCCATGGTTGGCCCGACCGGCTGGACGGTCAATCGGTTTTCGGGCGAACTCCCGTTCCCCGTAGGGCCCGTGCGTTTGCGATTCACCTGCACGGGTGATGGCGGCCGGGCCCGCCGACCCGGAATCCTGGTCTCTTCCGCACCGAGCCCGGGAGACCGCCATGGCCATGGAGTCACCGATGGAGTCCGAGCGGCCCGACCACGGCCGGTCCCCCGGAGTCGCCCGCCGCCGCATGCTCGGCCTGGCCCTCGGCGCCGGGCTCGCCCCCGCCCTGACCGGCGCCGCGCAGGCCGAGCCCGCCGAAGCCACCGCCGCCGGGCACACCGCTGACACCGCGCCCGCCGCCGCCCTGGGCCGCCGCGTCGCCGCCGTGGCCGCCTCCCAGCTCGGCGTCCCCTACGCCTGGGGCGGCGGCGACCGGCTCGGCGCGAGCCTCGGCTTCTGCGACGAGGACAACGGCTACCTCGACGGCGTCTGCCTCGGCGAGAGCACCGTCGGCTTCGACTGCAGCGGCCTCTCCCTCTACTGCTGGTACCGCGCCAGCCACGGCACCGTCGAGCTCGGCCACTACACCGTCGCCCAGTTCCACCGCAGCGCCCCGGTCGAGCGGCCCGACCTCGCCCCCGGCGACCTGCTGTTCTTCTCCCGCCCGGACGCCCCGCTGCACCACGTCGGCGTCTACGCGGGCGAGGGCGCCATGATCCACGCCGAGCGCACCGGCACCCTGGTCGCCCGCGTCGAGCACGTCCTCGACGTCCCGCGCTGGGCGGGCGAGTTCGCGGGCGCCCGCCGCCCCGGCCCGCCGTCCGCCTGATCCCTACGAGCCCCGCCCGGCCCGCTCCCCCAGCCCCTGGTGCACCCGCAGCAGCAGCGCCTGGAGCGCCTCCCGCTCGCCCGCGTCCAGCGGCGCCAGCACCTCCTCCTGCACGGCCCGCGCCAGCCCGTCCAGCTCCGCCAGCAGCGCCCGCCCGGCCGGGGTGACGGACACCGACACCCGCCGCCGGTCCGCCGCGTCCCGGGCCCGCTCGACGTACCCGGCCACGGCGAGCTGGTCGGCCACCTTCGCCAGGTCGCTCGGGTCGATCCCCAGCCGCCCGACCAGGTCCCGCTGCGCCTGCGGCCCGAAGTCGGCGAGGGCGGCCAGCACGGCCATGTCCCACAGCCGCAGCCCGCGTTCGGCCAGCCGCTCGGCGAGCCGGCCGCGCGCCGCCTTGCCCACCTTGGAGAGCAGATAGGTGCTCAGGTCCAACAGCGTGGGCGGCAGGGAGCGACCGGGGGGAGGGGCGTCGGAAACCATGGCGGCAGTCTAGGGTCTTTCCCTATAGTGGGTTGAGACCCACTAATTCGAGAGGGCGGACGCAACCGCCCCTCCCGCCCCAGGAGTTCGCCCGTGGACGCCCTCTACCCCCGCCTGCTCGTCACCCGCTTCGCCGAGTGCTTCGCCTTCTACCGCGCCGTCCTGCCCGCCCTCACCGGCGCCGTCCTCGACAAGGGAACACCCGAGGGCCCGTACGCCAACTGGGACGTCGACGAGCAGGCCGTCCTCGCGCTCTACGACCGCGCCGCGATGGCCGCCGACCTCGGCACCGCCCACCTCCCGGCCCGCCCGGCGGCCGACGCGCAGGACGCCGCGATGATCGTCCTGCGCGTCGACGACGTGGACGCCGCACTCGCCCTGTGCCTGAGCAGCGGCGGCGCCCTCCTCGCCCCGGCCACCGACCGCCCGCAGTGGGGCCCCACCCTGCGCAGCGCCCATCTGCGGGACCCGGAGGGCCATCTGATCGAGCTCCAGTCCTACTGACCGGCGCCGGCCCCCTCCTCCCACAGGTTCGGCGAGCAGTCCGCCACCAGCGCGCCGATCCGCGCGAGGGCGTCCTCGGCCGGCATCGGGTCGAGCCGCCGGCCGTCCCGCAGCCGCAGCGCGACCCGGTCGTCCACGGCCTCCTTCGCCCCGACCACCGCCTGGTACGGCACCAGCCGGGCCTCCCGGATCCGCGCGCCGAGGCTCCCGTACTCCGGCCCGGCCAGTTCCGCCCGCAGCCCGAGCTCCAGACAGCGCGCCCGCAGCCGCTCGGCCTGCGGCACCTCCGCCTCGGAGACCGGCAGCAGCACGACCTGCACGGGCGCCAGCCAGGCCGGGAACGCGCCGCCGTACAGCTCGATCAGGTGGGCGACGACCCGCTCCACGCTGCCGATCACGCTGCGGTGCACCATCACCGGCCGGTGCCTGCCGCCGTCCGGGCCGATGTAGTGCAGGCCGAACCGCTCCGGCTGGTGGAAGTCGATCTGGACGGTGGAGAGGGTGAACTCGCGCCCGGCTCCGTCGGCGATCTGCACGTCGATCTTGGGCCCGTAGAAGGCGGCCTCGCCCTCCGCCGCCTCGAACGGCACCCCGGAGCGCTCCAGGACCTCGGTGAGCAGCGCCACCGCCCGCTCCCACAGGGCGGGGTCGGCCACGTACTTGCCGCCCTCGCCGGGCAGCGAGAGCCGGTAGCGCACGGGCACGATGCCGAGCGCCCGGTGCGCCTCGCGGATCAACTCCAGTGCGGCCACGGCCTCGTCGGCCGCCTGCTCCGGGGTGCAGAACACGTGCGCGTCGTTCAGCTGGATCGCCCGGACCCTGGTCAGCCCGCCCAGCACCCCGGACAGTTCGGAGCGGTACATGCCGCCCAACTCGGCCATGCGCAGCGGCAGTTCGCGGTAGCTGTGCGGCCGGGCGCGGTAGATCAGGGCGTGGTGCGGGCACAGGCTCGGCCGCAGCACCATCTCCTCGGCGCCGAGCCGCATGGGCGGGAACATGTCCTCGCGGTAGTGCTGCCAGTGGCCGGAGATCTCGTAGAGCTCGCGTTTGCCGAGCACCGGGGAGTAGACGTGCCGGTAGCCGGCCAGGCGTTCGCGCTCGCGGATGAACTCCTCGAGCGCGTGCCGGATCGCGGCGCCGTCGGGCAGCCAGTACGGCAGGCCGGAGCCCATCAGGGGGTCGGTGTCGAAGAGGTCCAGCTCGCGGCCGAGCTTGCGGTGGTCGTGGCGGTCGCGCTGGTCATGCTGGTCGTGCTGGTCGTGCTGGTTCACGGGGTTCTCCACTCGGGTGTGCCGCGCGGGCGAGTGGGAGCCGGGAACGCCGAAGCCCCGGGGCACTCGCCCCGGGGCTTCGGACTAGGTCAGCAGTCAGCGCACCGGGACTCTCTCCGGCGTCGTCGTGGCGAGTGCAGCGCGCTTCATGCCCTCCACGCTAGCAGGCCTCGTGCCTGATCGGCGAGCTTTTCTCCCAGGTCAGCGGAGGACGACACAGCCGCGCGCCGCCAGCGCGTCCAGCAGGTCGGGGGACGGCCGCACCTCGTTCCAGCGCAGGTCCAGCTTCTCCAACGCCGGGAGCGCGCCCGGGTCGGCCAGCCAGCCCGGCAGTTCGGTGATCCGGTTGGACCGCAGGTCGATGCGGCGCAGCCTGGGCAACCCCGCCAGCACGGACGGGAGTTCGGTGAGGGCGTTGCCGCGCAGCTCCAGCTCCCGCAGTTCGGTGAGCGCGGCCAACGACTCCGGCAGGGCGGTCAACGCGTTGTCGCGCAGCCACAGTTCGCGCAGTGCGCCCAGGCGGCCGAGGGATTCGGGCAGGACGGTGAGCCCGGCATTCTGCGCGCGCAGTTCGACCAGGGCGGTCATCCCGCGGATGGCGTCGGGGAGTTGGGCCAGCGGATTGTCCCCGACGTTGAGGTAGCGCAGGGCGGTGAGCCGTCCGAGGGTCTCCGGCAGGGTGGTCAGCGCGTTGTCGTGCAGGTAGAGGAAGTCGCGCAGCCCGGTGAGGTCGCCGAGCTCGTCGGGGAGCCGCGAGAGCCGGTTGTGCCCGAGGTCGATGGTCCGCAGGTTCCGCAACCGGCCGATGTGGAGCGGCAGTTCCTCGAGGCCGGTGTCGGCCAGGATGAGGACGGTCAGATCCGTACGGTCCCACGCCTCGGCGGGCACGGCGTCCAGAGGCTGCCGCCAGAGGTTGAGCACCACGTCCGTACCGTCGTCCATGTCGGTTCCTCGTTCGCTCCCGTACCGCCGGGCGGCGGCCCGCCCACTGTACGGACCCACGGTCGGGTGGTCCCCGGCGGTCCGCGTTTGGCGGCGGGCCCGGCGAGGCAGGAGCACTGCCGTGCCCGACAACCCGACCGAGGAGACCCGACCTTGACCGCCGCCCCGCTGCCGCACACCCTCATCGGCCACGGCCCGCACCGCGTGATCGCCGTCCACGGCTGGTTCGCCGACCGCGCCGCGTACGAGCGGCTGCTGCCCGACCTCGACCTCGACGCCTTCACCTACGCCTTCGTCGACCTGCGCGGCTACGGCGAGGCCCGCGACCTGCCCGGCCGGTACACCACCGCCGAGGGCGGGGCGGACCTGCTGGCGACGGCGGACGCGCTCGGCTGGGAACGGTTCTCCCTCATCGGGCACTCGATGGGCGGCGCCGTGGTGCAGCGCGTGCTCACCCTCGCGCCGGAGCGCGTACGGCGGCTGATCGGCATCTCCGCCGTCCCGGCCTCCGGCGTCCCGTTCCCGCCGGAGCAGTGGGAGCTGTTCGCCGGCGCCGCCGACCTGCCGCAGAACCGGGCGGCCATCATCGACATCACCACCAGCGGTGTCCGGCCCCGCGCCTGGGTGGCGCGGATGCTCGCGCAGTCGCTGGGGCGCAGCGACGCCAAGGCGTTCCGCGCCTGGCTGGACTCCTGGGCGCTGGAGGACTTCCGGGAGGAGGTCGCGGGACTGCCGCTGCCGGTGCGGGTGTTCGCCGGCGAGCTGGACCAGGCGCTGACGGGCGACTTCCTGCGGGGGACGTGGCTGCGGGACTACCCGAACGCCACGGTCGTGGACCTGCCCGCGACGGGGCACTACCCGATGGAGGAGACGCCGCTGCAACTGATCAGCGCCGTCGAGGAGTTCCTGGGCGAGGACGAGGGCTGAGCCGCGGGGCCGCCGCGCCCGCTGCCGGGCGCGGCGGCGCCGCCGTCAGCCCTGGCCGCCCTTGCTTCCCTGACTGCCCTGGCCGCCCTTGCCGTCCTTGCCGCAGAACACGTCCTCGAGCATCCCGAACTGCGCGCCCAACTGCGCGTAGAGCTGCTGCGGGTCGCCCTTCGAGGTCGTCGATACGGCCAGCCAGCGGTTGCCCGAGGACCACAGCTGGGACTGGTACCCGGGCATCGAGCCGTCGTGCCCGTACACCGGACCGCAGCTGAGGTCGAACCTGGCCAGCCCCAGCCCGTAGCCCGCCTTGCTCGGCGAGCCGTCCGGGGTCATCGGGATGGTGGCCTTCATCGCCGCCATCTGCTCGGGCTTCAGCAGCCGCCCGCCCAGCAGGGCCTTCTCGAAGCGGATGAGGTCGTCGGTGGTGGAGATCAGCTCGCCGGCGGTGGTGGCCCAGGTGACGCTCTGCTCGCTGATGTCGTAGTCGGTGCGCAAGGCGTCCGGGCCGGGGCCGTCGATCAACGTCGCGTAGCCGTGGGCGTGCGGGCCGCGGATGTCGGTCGAGGCGCCGGGGAGGTACGTCCTGGTCAGCCCGAGCGGGCGCAGGATGCGGGCCTCGATCTCGTGGGCGTAGGTGTTCCCGGTGACCTTCTCGATGACCATGCCGAGCAGGACGTAGTTGGTGTTGGAGTAGTGGAAGGAGGTGCCGGGCGCGAAGTACGGCGCGTGCGCCGTCGCGGCGGCCACCACCTTCTCGCGCGGGACGCTCTCCTTGAAGCCGCCGCCCTCGATCCACTTGCGGGCGTCGGCGACGTTGGTGAAGGTCGGGAAGAGGCCGCCGTCGGGCTCGTTGGTCGGGTCCCAGATGCCGGAGCTGTGGTTGAGCAGCTGGCGGACGGTGATGTGCGCGCCGTTGGGGACGAGCCCGGGCAGGTAGCTCTCCAGCGGGTCGTCCAGGCCGATGCGGTGCTCGCCGACGAGCTGAAGCACGGTCGTCGAGGTGAACACCTTGGTGATGCTGCCGACCCGGAACCGGCCGTCCGTGCGCACCGGCGCGCCCGTCCTGAGGTCGGAGACGCCCGAGCCGGCCCGCCGCACCCCGTCCTCGTCGAGCACCTCACCGAAGGAGGCCACCGCCCCGGCCGCCGTCACCTTCCGCAGGCCGGCCCGCAGCCGGGCCCCGAGATCGCCCTGGCCGTTGCTGCCCCGGTCGTTGCCGGCCAGGCTGTCGGCCCCCTGGCTGTACCCGTCCGGACCGAGCAGGGCGTCCTGCCCGGAGCCGGTCAGCCTCGGCGGCGCCTGCACCGACCCGGGAGACGGCACCGGAGCCGCCGACGCCGAGGCGACGGGCGCTGCCAGCGCCACACAGATCGCCGCCACCAGCACGGACACCCTACGACGCGCCATGAATCCCCCCATCACTGCGGCAGGCTCGCCGCCCGCCGTCTCCGCCCACCCTCTCCGTTCGATTCCCGGGGAACATCCGTCGCCGGGAGGAGGCGCCTCTCCGACCTCTTGCCGACCCCCGCGTACGCCGCACGGACGAGACAGCGGCCCCCAAACCCCCCTGACGGTCAGTTGGCCGACCGCACCCCCGGGCACCTGCCGGTCCGGTTGTCAGTGGAGGGCGCTATGTTCACGAACGTCAACCGGACCGGGCGGAGAAGGCGACCATGACGGATCTCAGGAACGAGGCGATCAGCTGGGAGGAGCTGCGGGCGCTCATCGCCGCGCGGGTGCCCCAGGGGGTCGTCGAGCGGCTCTCCGGCGTGCCCGCCGCCGAGTTGGGCCATGTCCGCGTGCCGCTGCGCAAGCTCCGCACGGAACTCGTGCGCGAGCTCTCCTCGGAGGACACCGGCCGGTACGTCGCCGCGTACGACCAGCTCGCCGCGCTGCAGTTCGCCGGGGTCTTCTCCGCCGGGACGGCCGCCCAGGCGCTGGACTGGCTGACGGCCCGCAGACTCCTCGACGTCACCTGGCCCAAGCCCGGCGGCGGTTCCACCAACGCGGACGACCACGCCCTCCTGCTGGCCCTGCTCCCGCCGCACCGCGAGAATGCGTTCCACCGCGAACTCGCCGTCCGGCTCGCCGAGTGGCTGCCCGCCCGGGGCGACCGCTCCCGCTGGCTCCTCGCGCACGGCCTCGCCGTCTGGTCGGGCGCCGAGCCCCCGGCGACCGACGGGTACGTGATCGGCTGGGTCCGCGAGGGCCACCTGATGCGTTCCTCCTTCCACCTCGAGATCGGCGAGTGGTTCGCCGAGCAGCGCCTGCGCGAGCCCGTGCCGCACCACGGCAGCCTGCTCGCCTGGCTCCGTGTCCAGCCCCGGCTCGGGGAGTTCGTCCGCCGGCTGTTCGAAGTGCCCGACGTCGGCACCGAGTTCACCTACTTCTCCGACCCCGGGTTCGAGCCGGAGAACGCCTGGCCGACGGCGCTCACCGCGCTCGCGGGCGAGGGCCTGCTCGACCGCGGCGAGTTGATCGACCTCTGCCTCGGCAAGCTCCTGCGCGGGGACCGTCCCGGGAACCTGCGCGGATTCCTCCAGCTGTACGCGGCGTTGGCCCTCGGCCCCGAGGAGGTCCTCGCCCGCGCCCGGGACCACGTGCGGCTGGCCGCCGACGGAGCACCGACCGCCGCCAAGTCCGCCCAGGCCGCGCTGGCCGCCGTCGATGACCTGCTCCCCGTCGAGGTGCTCGTCGAGCTGACGGCGGCGGTCCTGTCCCGCCCGGAGAAGGGCCTCGCCACCACCCAGCTCAGCCGTTCCGCCGCCGCTCTGCGCCGCGACCCCGCCGTGGCGGGCGAGCTGCTGCCCGCCGTCGGCGTGGCCTTCGCCCACCCCGCCCCAGCCGTTCAGGAACGCGCTCTGCGCCTCTCCGCCCAGTACCTGCCCGGCCTCGCCCCGGCCACGGCGGAGGCCCTGCGCGCCGCCGCCTCCGCCCTCGACCCGGCCCTCCGGCCCGAGGCCCACCGCCTGCTGGCCGCCCCGGCTCCGGCACCCGAACCGCAAGCCGTCACCCTGCGGACGGACGAAGGCTCACTCCCCGCCGCTCCCCCGGGCCCGTACGAGCTCGCCGAACGGCTGGGAGCCGTACTCGCCGACCGTGCGCCCGACCCGGGCGAGTTCGAGGTGGTGTTCGCCGCCCTCGTCGCCGAGCACCACCGCGACGCGACCGCCCTGCGCTCCGCCCTCGCCCCGCTCGTCGCGCACCGCGACGGGGAACCGGTGATGGGCTGGGAGGCCGGCCGGGTCGACGGGGCACTCGACTGCCTGCTGGAGGCACTGGCCGACCCCGAGCTCCGGGCGGACGGGTTCACGGCCGGGATCCTCGACCGGCCCGCCCACCTCCGGACCCCGGCCGCGATCCCCGCGCTGCGCGTGCTGGAGGCCGCCTCCCGGATCACCGACGCGCCCGTACCGCTCCTGCTCGCCACCCCGACCACCGCCGACGGCGCTCTCGATCCGGCAACCTTCGCCGACCGCCTCGCGGCGCACCGGGCCGCCGGGGCGCGCCCCTGGCCCGCCGACCTCGCCCAGGCCCTGCTCCGGCTGCCCCCGCACGCCCTGCCGGCCGCCCGCACAGCGGCCGCCGAGTTCGGCTGCGACCTGCCCTCCGACACCCCGCCTCCCACCCCGGACGCCTTCCACACCCAACGGCCGGAGCAACCCGAGCAGGAGGGCCAGTTCACGTGGACCTGGACGCCTCCGACGATCCCGCGCATCGCCCCGTACGTCCGCGCGCCCAGGCCCACCCCCGCAGGTGTCACCGGCCTGCTCCACGCGCTCCCCGACCCGGCGGACACCCACCGCTTCGCCCGCACGCTGACGCCCGGCGAACTCGCCCACCTGCCCTGGACGGCCCCCTGGCACCCGGAGACGGTCGCCTCGCACGCCCTCCCCTCCCTGGCCCACCAGGCGGACGCCTCCGCGAACCGCGCCCCCAACCCCCTGCTCCCCCTCCTCGCGGAACTCCCCGGTGAGCAGGCGTCCGTGTCCCACCTTCTGCTCGCCTACGGCCTGACGGCCTCCCGCCCCGAGGGCCGTACCGCCGCGCTCGACGCCCTGCTCACCCTCCACGCCCGGGGCCGGCTGCGCCCCGCCCTCCTCGGCCACTGGACAGCGGCGCTGTGGCGGCTGACGATCGCCAAGCCGGACCGCTTCCTGCCCGTCCTCGCCGACGCCGCCCTCCCCGCCTGGGAGGTCCTGGCCGCCCTCGTCACCGAACTCGCCCCCACCCCCGCCCTCCGGGGCCTGGCCAACCTCCTGTCCACGGCCGCCACCTGCGCAGCGGCCAACGGCATCCACACCTCCCTGCCTGCCCTCGACACCCTCACCGCCGCGCCAACCCCACCGCGCGTCCGAACGGAGGCCGCCCGGCTGGGCCTGCTCCTCACCCCGTGACGCCCGGAGCGCCCCGGGCCCGAACTCGGCCGGAGAACCCCAGGGTTGACATCGCACCGAGCGGGCAGAGAAGCTCCCAAGGCCACACGACCGGGGGGACGGGGAACCTATGCCGACAGCCATGCCATCAGACGGATACGGCAGACAGGCTCCGCTCCCGGCCCGCCCACCGACGACGTCCACGGCGTCCACGACGTCCACGGCGCCCGCCGACCAGGTGGCTCCGCGGCGCTCGCGGGTCGGCCTGGCGGCACAGTTCGTCCTGCAGTTCCTCTACATCCCGCTGGGGTTCCTGCTGGTGCTCGGCTTCGCGGTCCTCCTGCTCTGGGCGTCCTCCGACGCCGGCGGAGGCACCCCCGTGTCGGGCGGCGGAGGTCCGGGCGGGGCCCTCGGCGGGGTGGCGGCGACCGGGATCTCGTGGCGCCGGCTGCGCATCGAGTGGAACGGTCGGCCCGAGGAGTGGGAGCCCTTCACCGAGGCGCTGCTGGTGAGTCGCTTCGACTCCGCCCGGAAGTCCAGCGGCTGGGCGCCCTTCGAACTACCGCCCGGCGGCGTGCGCCGGGCGGTCACGGGCCTGAGCCGCCGCGACTACCGAGGCCTGGCCCCGACGGAGGTCGAGCAGCTGGCCCGGCGCCACGGCTGGTCCGTGGACTGGGAGAAGAGCAGGCTCGCAGAGGGGGACCTGCACTTCTTCCGCCTCATCCCGCCCCCGAGGCACCACGGCGTCCCCGACCTGTCCGGCCCGCCACCCGCCGCAGGGACGCCCTGGGGCCCGATGCGGGCCCGCATCCTGCTGCCGCTGCTCACGCTCCCCTTCCTGCCCCGGGTGCGCTTCCTGGAGCTGCGCCGCAGCCCCGAGGCGTACGTCCGCCACCTGCGCCGGTACCTGACGAGACGTCTCCGGGCCGAGCTGACCCGGGAGCGCAAGGCGGACGTCTACCGGTCCGACCCGGCGGGCCCCTTCCTGCGCCGTGTCCGCGTCCACCCCCGGCACTTCCGGGGCGCGGGCGCCGCCGCCCTCCTCCGGGTGGCCGCCGAACAGGGCTGGAAGCTCGACCACTCCTACCCCGCCGACCCGCAGGGCACCGTCCACCTCTGCTTCCCGGACGAGAGCCACGCGCCGCTGATCCGGGCGGGCAAGCCCCTCTAAGCTGCGTTCCATGATCCTCGAAAGCGCGCTGCTCGATGTCCTGCCCGGGCGGGAGGAGGAGTTCCTCGCCGCCTTCGCGCAGGCCCGGCCGTTGATCTCCGTCCAGAAGGGTTTCCGCTCCCTGGAGTTGCGGCGGTGCCTGGACGAGGGCGGCGGTTCGCGGTTCCTGCTCCAGGTGGAGTGGGAGACGCTGGCCGACCACACCGAGGGCTTCCGCCGCTCCGCCGAGTACGAGCAGTGGCGGGCCCTGCTGCACCACTTCTACGCGCCGTTCCCCACGGTCGAGCACTACGGGGAACCGCTGCTGACCGCCTGAGACCGTGCCGTCAGCGATGTGCGGGCGAGCTGCCGGTGAGCTGCAGGTGATCCGACGGCAGCGCCTGCGAGCCTCGACGGCAGACCGCTCGACCACGGGCGGCCCTGCCGCAGAGGAGCCCCCGCCCGTGCCGCCCGTCGCACCACCCACCACCCCCTGGAACCACCGCCACCTGCCGCGTGCGGACGGCAGCACCGTCCTCGTCACCGGCGGCAACGCGGGCATCGGCTACTTCGTCGCCGAGCAGCTGTCCACCACCGGAGCGACCGTCGTCCTGGGCAGCCGGAGCCTCGCGAGGGCGGAGGCGGCCCTCGCCTCCGTCCGCGCCCGTGTGCCCGACGCCCGCGTCCGCGCCGTGCGGATGGATCTCGCCGACCTGTCCTCGCTCACGACCGTCGCCGAGTCCCTGGGAACGGCGTCCCTCGACGCCGTCGTCCTCAACGCCGGGGTCGCGCTGGACGACCCGCCGCGCCAGGAGACCGCCGACGGCCACGAGTTGATGTTCGGCACGAACCACCTCGGCCACTTCGCGCTGGCCCGGTGGCTGATGCCCCTCCTCGAAGCCGCACCGGCGGGTCGCATCGTCACCATGGGCAGCTTCGCCGCGAAGTCCGAGCGCCTGGACCTGAACGACCTGCAGTCCCGGGACGGCTACCGCCCCAAGCGCACCTACGGACGGTCCAAGCTGGCCCAGATGCACTTCGGGCTCGAACTCGACCGCCGCCTGCGGGCCGCCGACAGCACGGTCGCGAGCATCGTGGTCCATCCCGGCGGCGCCCTGGACGGCCTCACCCCCTCGCGCCCGCCCGTGCACACCCGCACACCGGGCGCCCACCTGCGCGCGGCTCCCGCCGGCGCCTTCGTCCAGGGCAAGGACGCGGGCGCGTGGCCGGCGGTGCGAGCCGTCCTCGACCCGGCCGTCCGGGGAGGGGACCTGTGGGCGCCGCGCGTCCTCGGCCTGCGCGGCAGGCCCCGGCGCGAGCCGGTGTGGGCCCACCTCGCGGACACCGTGGCCGCCGCGCACCTCTGGGAGGCCAGTTGCGGCCTCACCGGTGTCGACCCGGTACCCTCCCGCTGAGGCCCCTGATGCCCCCGCCGCCACTGACGCCCCTGACGGTCAGTGGGAGGCCGGGCGCCTCACCGGGTGCTTGCTCAGGATCGACACCCGGTTGAAGGAGTTGATCGTGATCGCGACCCAGATCGCCGCCGACAGCTCGTCCTCCGTCAGCACCTCGCGCGCCACGGCGTACGCGGACTCCTGCAGCGCCGCGTCGGCGGGCGAGGTGGTCGCCTCCGCCAGCTCCAGGGCCGCCCGCTCCCGCGCCGTGAACACCTCGGTGTCCCGCCAGGCCGCCAGCACCCCGAGCCGCTGGGTGGTCTCCCCGGCCCGCAGCGCGGCGCGGGTGTGGACGTCCAGACAGAAGGCGCAGCCGTTGATCTGCGACACCCGCAGGTTGACGAGCTCGACGAGCACCCGGTCCAGCCCGGCCTCGGCCGCCGCCGTCCGCGCCGCCTCGGCGGCGGCCAGCAGGGCCTTGTAGGCTCCCGGGGTCTGCTTGTCGATGAACACCCGCCACTTCGCCGGGACCACCGTCACCTCGTCCACGAACCGCTCCTCCACGACTGGATTGCTTCCACCGGTCAGCCTGCCCGTGCATAATAGTTGAAACTCGAACGATCTGCAGGCGGAAGGACACACCGGCGATGAGCACCCCCGGCGACCTCACCATAGAGCCCACCGAGGCCATCGAGATCCTCACGCCCCGGGACGTGCCCCTCGGCGGCCCCCGCGCGATGACCGTCCGCCGCACCCTCCCCCAGCGCTCCCGCAGCCTGATCGGCGCCTGGTGCTTCGTCGACCACTACGGCCCCGACGACGTCTCCCGCAGCGGCGGCATGGACGTCGCCCCGCACCCGCACATCGGCCTGCAGACCGTCAGCTGGCTCTTCAGCGGCGAGATCGAGCACCGCGACAGCCTCGGCGTCCACGCCTACGTGCGCCCCGGCGAGATCAACCTGATGACGGCCGGCCACGGCATCTGCCACTCCGAGGTCTCCACCCCGGCCACCACTCAGCTCCACGGCGTCCAGCTCTGGGTCGCCCTCCCCGAGCAACACCGCGACACCGCACGGGACTTCCACCACCACACCCCCCACCCCGTCCCCCTCGAAGGCGGCGGCGAGGCCCGCGTCTTCCTCGGCACCCTCGCCGGGGACACCTCCCCCGTCCCCACCTTCACCCCCCTCCTCGGCGCCGAGCTCACCCTCGCCCCCCACGCCACCGTCACCCTCGACGTCGACCCCTCCTACGAGCACGCCCTCCTCGTCGACCACGGCGAACCCCACCTCGCAGGCACCCCCGTCCCCGCCGCCCACCTCGCCTACGCCACCCCCGGCCGCCCCACCCTCACCCTCACCAACCCCTCCCCCACCCCGGCCCGCGCCATCCTCCTCGGCGGCACCCCCTTCGACGAACAGATCGTCATGTGGTGGAACTTCATCGCCCGATCCGGCGAGGAGATCGCACAAGCACGGCTTGACTGGGAGAAGGGCTCCCGTTTCGGCGAAGTGCACGGCTACCCGGGCGACCGCCTCCCGGCCCCGGAGCTCCCGTCGATCCCCCTGAAGCCGCGCGGACGCGTGCGCTGACCTGCAAGAACGCAGCCCCGCACCGATAGGTACCGCCGCTCCCCGGGGCACGAACGTCCGGCCGCCTGGAAGACCGGGGCGGCAGGGTGGCGGAGCTCCAGTCGGTTCGCACGTATGGGCAGATGTGACAGTCTCCGGTCGGATCGATGCTGACTTTTTGCTGACTCATATGACGACCCATCAGGCATCGAGGAGGTCACACAAACGCAGAAACCCGTTCAACGAAACCTGGAGCGAGACCCGCCTGCGGACACACAAGCGAACCGGCAACCGGGGAGGCATGGGCGAGCACCGAACACGTCCAGTCGCTGTAGCCCGCCCCCGGCGTCACCGCCGGCCGGGCTCTCTCGGGCATCGTCGACCCGCCGATCAAGGTCTCCGCCCCCGTCACACTGGAGTACGTAGCCCTCGCCGACGCAGGAGGCTCACCGCCGTGGAGTCCCCACGCTGCCCCAGGCCACCCGATCAGCCCGCCACGATGCACGAGCCTCACAGGCTGAGTACCTGTGTCTAAAAGGTCCGGTGCATTTGCGCGAGTTTGAGATCGCGGCCGATGAGGCGGATACCGGGGACGGCGGTGCTAGCCAGCCCGCTTCGGACTACCCGCGCCGCCCGTTCACTCGGGTGGATAGCGAGTGATCGTTTCTGCTTGCGACGTTGGTGTGAACCAGGGGATGGAGGAGCCGGCCGAAGGAAATTGGACGTCCGACACATCGGCCGTCCGAAAGGTCATCATGAAACGACTCCGCGTTCCCGCGTTGGTGCTGGGTGCTCTTGCGCTTGGCTCCACTCTGGCCTTCGCCCAGGACCACCATGAACCCGCCACCGAAAAGAGGGCCGCTCAGGCAGCCGTCAACTACCAGTACGTATTCGGCGACAACATCTCGATTCCCCCCGGGCAGGAAACAGGCACCAGCGTCGATTGCCCAGAAGGCCAGGTACCCACGGGTGGCGGCATGGGGACAAACACAACGGGCAACGTCAACCCTGACTTCATGTACGCCGTCGGCCGAGAATGGATTGTGCGGGCGAAGAACTGGGGCAGCCTGGCTGAGAACATGAGGCCCTTCGTGATCTGCGCCCCGGGCACCTCGACAGGACCGTACCTGCAGGACGGAATGACGCTACCGGGCAGAAACTGACAGCGCGGGCCGACGAGCAGCACGGTGACCAAGCCGCCGTCTGCTCGTCGCCGAGTGTTCTTGCGGGCGGCTTCCCAAACCTCCCTGACTCGGCGGGCTGACGCGGGGTCGGGACCGCGGCAGAGTGGCTACTGGACGGCGCCGTGGGCGGGACCAGGCCAGGGTGGTGGCGGTGACCGTGAGAACGATCAGTCCCGCTGGGCTTCGCGGGAGGCCGGTTGTCCCGAGCGTTTGGACTACCGCTGGGTGATGCGCCTGGCCATCAGGGTGATCGCGGCCCAGGTGATCAGCGACTCGGATTCTCTGAAACTATGGACCGGAGCTTCTGGGGCCCCGCTGGTGGGGGTGTCTCCTGGGTAGGTCATGATGCGGCGATGAGCATGCAGCATCCTCAGGAAGTCGGCCAGGGGCACGTCGTGGCCCGGTATGTCGCTGGCGAACGGCGATACCTCGAACTGCTGGGGGTAATTTCCTCCGCCTTGGAGTGGAGGCGAGAGCTGCCTTCGTAGACTCGCTGCAAGCCGATTCTCTCCAGGCGAGCGACCAGGAGATCAGGGCACTCCTTGGATATGAATGGCGTTCCCGACTGACCGCAGCGCGGTTGGTTGGTGTCGCCCGGCGGGTTGAATGGCGCGAACGCATCGGGGACCTCCTCCTGGCCAGCGAACTCACCTATGCAGGTCAGGGCTACTGCTTTGCGCTCGCTCGGTTCGGCGGCCAGGACGATGCAGACATCCTTGTGTCCTATTTGAACCGTTATCTTCCACAGTTGGAATGCCGGTATGGCCAGGAACCCGCCCTTGGGGCTCTCATGAGAATGGATTCCCAGTTGGGCACACGTCACGCCGAGCGATTCGCTTCTCCGGACGGCCTCTGGGAGCGCTGGGTCGATGCGCTTCCGCATACGCGCGGGACCGCGACCGCCTGGGCGGACAGCTCCGGAGCAGCGATCGACGCATGGTGCGGGCCCTGGGACGCTTGAGTAGCAGCGGTAGTAGGCGAGTTCGCCGGTGGTGCGGTTGCGGTGGATGAGCAGGTGACGGTGGCCCAGTTGGGGGTCGGGCAGGTCGATCACCGCCCAGTCGTAGAAACGCTGCCCCTTGGCTCCAGTCCCGGCGGACAGCTTCTGCCAGGCCCGCTTGGGGAGCTTCTTGGCCAGGGTGTCCGCGCGGAACTTCCCCGCCTGGGTGGTGACTTCATGGGAGCGGGCCACCGCCAGCACATACCCGGTGCCACGTTCCTCCAGGGCGGTGCGCAGTTTCGGGTTGCCGCCGTAGACCTCGTCGCCGACTACCCAGGGGGCGCGGTGGCCGACGGGCAGGGTCTACGGTGTGACCTGCGGCCACCGCCTGATCGTTTGTCTTCACACACTGATGATCAACGGTGGCCGCACCCATGTCCCCGCCCGGCCCCGATCGGCGAGATCACGAGCCACGGCCCGCGACACCAGCCGAAGATCTGAGGAGAGACACCACGCCATGTCGGACCTCCCCTCTGCCACGCGCGCGCTCCTGGCAGGCGAAAGCAGCGCGATCGCGATCGGCGACGCCGAGCGGACATTCATCGAGACGATCACCTTCGCCGGCCCAGACGAGATCCTCGACGCAGTGCACCAAGTGCTCTCGGACGACTGGATGGGACTTCCCGTCTGGGCCCGGAACCTGGCGTTCCGGCTGGCCTGCCTCCAGCGCCCGGACGACCCGGCACTCCACCGCGAAGCCGCCGCAGACCTCCTGTCCTTCGGGCCGGACTGGGACGACAAGGCCAATGCCATGTTCCAGCAGGCAGAAGCGCTGGAAGCCCGGCCGCCCATCGACGGGTGAGCAACGCCGACCACGGCTCAGCTGTCCGGCAAGCAGCCGCAGTGCACCATCGCTGGCCAGGTCAGCCCGACACCGACTCCCGTCGGAGGTGACTACCAGCCACCCCCGAGCACTCGCCAAGATCACGATCTACCGCTGGAGTATTAAGGAACATCGGAACGGCAACCGGCGCTAAGAGCTCCTAACAAAATGAGGTGAGGGATGCCCCCGATCGGGCGAGGATGTCTCAGTACTCGCCGATGAAAGGGCAGTTATGGGCGACAGTGCTCCGCGGGAGCTCATCTCCCTCGCTGATGACGAGGGGAACGGCGTCACCGTCAACGTTCTGGGACCGAGCGCCAGCTGGAGTGCTGGCCTCGACGCCGAGATCGTCGTCAAGACGCCCTTCGTGGCCGGCCGCATCGACCTCGCGTTGTCCGTCTCGAAGCTGGAAAGCTGGGCGAACGCGCTGGACAGGCTCGACGCCGGCGAAGATGTCGCCTGGATGGAGATGAGCAGAGGGCCGTCGATCTTCATCCAGCTCACGGGCGAGCGTGACTGCCCGGAGGTGGTCGTTGAGGACGAGTCGGGGTCCATGGTCACCGTGCGCGTCCCGCTCGTTCCGCCGGACGACTGGATTGCCGACCACCGGCAACGCCTGCACCGGGCGATGAACTACTGGGTGCCGTTGCTGTCAGGGTAGGGAGACAAGCCGCCGCCGGCAGATGAGCGCACAGCCGAGGGACAGGAAGGCTGCGTGGATGTCGTCGACGCGGCCACCGGCGACACCCGCTGGACGGCCGAGGTGCCGGTCGGCCTGGGGCGCGGGGTGAGTTCGCTGGCCGCCGCGGACGGCGGCGTGTACGTGGGGACCAACGACGAATACGCCCGGGTGCCCGTGGCGGCCGCCGGTTCGGCGGTGTTCCGGGGCAGCGGCAGCGGGCTGCACGCGCTGGGCGCGCTCCCGTCGGCGTGAGGGCGCCCGGGGCCTGACCGGATGGGGCCTGGCTGGGTGACGCGCGGAGTGGGAAGTCGGCCGGCCCGACTTCCCACTCCGTTCTCATGCCTGTGCGGTCATCCCGGGCGTGCCGGGTGTCCGGGGGTTCCCGGTCGTCAGTAGATCTTGATCCAGATGATCTTGTGGATGGACGGCTGGCCCGGGTTCCACTGGCTCCACTTGTTGAGGGTCACGCTTTCCAGTCGCGGGTCGTCGAGATTGCGCTGGAACTGGAACGTCACCGTGTTGTTCCCGGACTGGACCCAGTTCACGCCGTAGATGGCGACGGGGACCTCGCCGGCGTTCGCGAAGCACAGGGTTTCGCGGCCGTCGCCGTTGTGGATTTCCAGGTAGTCCCGCTGGTTGCAGTCCGTACGGTTGATGGACAGGCTGTCGGCCGTGGTCGGCGCGGCCAGGGCGGGTGCGGCGGCGGCCAGCAGGGCGGCGGCCGCGACGGCGGCGACGCCGAGGGTACGGCGCGTGGACAGGCTCATGGAGCTCTCCTTCTCGCTGCTTCTCCGTATTCGGGCGCATGGTCGGGTCCCGTCGCTTTCCCCGGAACCCGAATCAACCGTCGCGTACATGACATATCGAACGGGAGGGCATTCTCGGCCAACTTCGTTCACCTATGGACCGTACAAAGAGGAGGACTCTCCACTTCCGCAAAGAGCAATTCCCGGCAAATCCCTGACAAATACGGGGAATCACAATCCCCGCGCCGCCACATCGACCTCGCGTTGTACGTCTCGAAGCTGGAAAGCTGGGCGAACGCGCTGGACAGGCTCGACGCCGGCGAAGATATCGCCTGGATGGAGATGAGCAGAGGGCCGTCGATCTTCATCCAGCTCACCCACCAGAAGCAGCGTTCCGCCGACTCCCCGGGTGCACGGGAATACCTGGACAGCTTGCTCGGCCGCCCGTGCGACCGCACCCCAATGAGCGTCGTCGCGAACCTCGTTGTCCTGGACCCGGGCCCGACCGCCCCGGACTTCTACGGCGACGTGGAAGCCGTGCTCTACGGGCTACGCTACGCCCACTCGGAGGCGGCCCCGGAGGAGAACTTCGGGCACCTGCCCGAGTCGATCGCCCGCCGGGCCCGGCGGATCGCCGAGGTCCTGGCCGAGGAGTACCAGCCGCAGCAGGTCTGACCTGCCATGACCTTCACCGGCAGAGGCGGCCGATCCTACGGGTCGCCCCTGCCGCCCATCCCGCTGGCCAGCGCCGCCCCGCGCCGCACGACCGTCAGCGTCTCGACGAGAACATCGTGCTTCTGAGGGGCACTGGGCGGCGACGACATGCCTGTCAGCCTTCACCCTACGTCGGGCTCCGCCTCATTTCGGTTTTCCCGGCGGGCTGCGCCCATGGCCGAGGACGTCTCACCCTCCCTCCGTAGGCCAGTTCAGAACGAACGATCGCCTCCACCTGCCCGCCGGTCCGAGGGAAGCGGTACGGCTTCACCCACCGTTGACCGGCTTCCTCGCGGCCCAGTTGCCGCCGTCGTCAGTCACGTACCACTTGCCGTCGCCGACGACGTCCACCGCCACACGGGCGCCGCTTCCTTCCGCCAAGGCCGTCGGGCGCGTGCCGGAGGCCACCGGCGGACACCCGACCGGTGACTCGAACAGGTCCTGCCTGCGGCTCCACAGGCCGCGGGGATCCCCCAGGCTCGTCACCTGGAGGTGCCGGCTGCCACGGTCGACAGCGAAGACGCTGACACCGGCGCTGCGCACAAGCACGGTCGGCGTCTCCGCCGAGGTGATCCCGCACGCCGCCGTCAGATCAACGCTGCTCGGCGCCGTAACCATGCCGCCCGACGCCTTATCCGAGCGCGCGGCCCACAGGTGGCCGTCCTCCTTGTCCACCGTGAACAGCAAGGTGACCCCCTGGAAGACCGCCACCGTCGGCGCCGTCCCGGCCGCAGGCCGGTGAACCGTGTCGGACAGGCGGGTGCTGGACCACGCGTCGCCCCTGGCCCCGCTGTTCCACTCCCGGAGGCCGCCGTCGGCGTCCACCGTGTAGATCCGGGTCGTACCAGTCAGTGGGTCGTAGACCGCCGCCGGCGCCACGTTCGGATCGACCGGTATCCCGGGATCCGTCCTGGGCAGGTCCTGGGTCATCCAGTGCTGCTCCGGGCCGTCCATCAGGTACGTCTCCTTCAGGCGCTTGGTGTCCCGGTCGACGGTGAAGACACTGACCCTCTGGCCACGAACCACTACCGCAGGAGTGCTGTTCGACACCGGCGCCTTGTTGTCCCCGGTGAGGTCGTACGCGTCCCAGCTCTCGCCGATCTTCCGCAGGCTCACCTCCAGCAGATGTCCTGCACCATCCACCACGTACACCCTGGTGATCCCGCCGTGAGAGACAGCAACCGGCTGCGTCCCCTTGGCAACGGACGGGACCAGCGCCGTTCCGCCCTTCTCAATGGTGTACGCGGGATCCCACTGCCACCGCTTGAATGTGGTGTCGTAATAGAACTCCTTCATCGGGCCACCGTCCGCCGCCGAGTAGAAGCTGATGTGCTCGGCATTGACCACCGCCGAGCCTGCCTGTGTACCGGCTATGGCCGCATCCGCACCCACCTGTGGCTGCGCCGTGGCGGCCCTGGCCAAGCAGTCGCCGTCGCTCTGGCGGAGCAGGGCCCAGGACAGCCCCGCGGCCGCCACCGCCGTCGCGGTGCCGATCGCGATCAACGACCTCCGGCGGCTCCTTGCTGTTCCCCGCTGGACGGGGCTGGGGACGACCGCACCGTCGGGCACGGTGGGCGGGTGGGGTACAACCTCGCCATCGGGCACGGTCGGCGGATACGCCGCGACCGCACCGTCGGGCCCCACCGACCGGCCCTCCGCCGGACGGTAGGCCGCCCCCTGCCCGACCCCGTCCCCGAGGAAGGCCAGCGCCCGCACCGCGTCCGGCCGCGCCTCCGGCGCCTTGGCCAGCAGAGCGGCGAGCAGCGGCGCCAGCCGACCGGCCCGAAGTGGCGGGGGAACCTCTCCCAGCGTGATCGCGGCCATGATGGCCACCGCCGTGTCGCGCCGGAACGGCGATATCCCCTCCAGCATTTCGTACAGCGTCACCCCCAGGCTGAACACGTCGACGGCCGGGGTGTCCCGGCCTCCGTCGAACCGCTCGGGCGCGACGTACTCCAGCGAGCCGACGAAGGAGCCGGTGGCCGTCAGCTTGGTGTCGGCGTGGTTCTTCGCGATGCCGAAGTCGGTGAGCAGCACGGTGCCGTCATCCGCGAGCATGATGTTCGAGGGCTTGACGTCCCGGTGGATGATCCCGATCCGGTGCGCCGCCGCGAGCGCGCGCAGCACGCCTCCGGCGATCCCGGCCGCCTCTTCGACCGGCAGCACTCTGCGGCTGCGCAGCTCCTGGGCCAGGGAGCGGCCGCGCACCAGGCGCATCACCGTCCACGGGCCACCGTCCTCGGTGACCACGTCGTGCACGGCAACGATGTTCGGGTGGTCGCGCAGAGCGGCCGCGTGACGCGCTTCCGCGATCGCGCGGGCGACTGCCTCCTCGTGCCCTCCTTCGGAGCCGCCCTCGTCGAGCTGCAGTTCCTTGATCGCCACATCGATGTTCAGCACCTCGTCCCGAGCGGCCCACACCTGCCCCATGCCCCCGGCACCCAGCGGGCGGTCGAGCCGGTACCTCCCGCCGACAAGTCGACCCGGCGCGGAAAGCGGCCCCATGTCTTGCCCCCTAAGGGAATTGACGAAACATCAGTTGGGCCGGAAGCCTACAGAACGTACCAGGAGGTAACCTCCGGAACGGCGACCGGCACCATCAACGTCCGAAACGACACGCGGACTCCGAAGCACGCCCCGCTCCGCATCTGCCGAGGGCGGCACTGACGACCGCGAGGCCGTCGACCCCACGGCCAGAGGTCACCGGCACCCGGCGAGCCGGTTGTCGTCCACACCCTGTGCAAGCGCCGCCAGCTGATCCGGGTCGGCCAGCTCGGTCAGCCCGTGCACGGCGGCGTCCATCCGGTCCGGGGAGTCCATCGTCGCCACCCACGTCACCATCTGCCCTTCCAGTTCCGGGAAGTGCCCGACGTGGTGGACGCGGCCCTGCTCGTACAGCTGGGCCACCGGTTCGGCCCTCAGGCGTTTGCCGACCTTGGCGTTGACCTCCAGCAGCATCGGCATCAGCACGCCGCGGGTCCGGCCCTCCCTGGCCAGCTGCTCCCAGGCCTGCCTGACGATCGTCTTGGCCATCGCCCCGCCGTAGTTCGCCTCCACCACGATGGCGTCGGCCTGGAGGTCGAGCGCCAGTTGGCAGGCCCGCAGGCCCCAGTCGTTGGGGCCGAGGGTGCCGGACTCGTCCGCGAGGACGTACAGCTCCTCGTTGAAGTCGGCGGCCAGACCGATGATGCCGGTCTCGTCGTTGACCTCGCTGTCGCCGCCGGAGGGGTCGACGGCGACGACGATCCTGGCCATCTCCAGGCCGCCGAACTGCACGGGGGTGACCCTGGCGGTGTCGATCCACCCGCGCTTCCACGCCCCGCCCTCCTCCGGGCGGGGCTTCTGCATGTACAGCGACCACCACACCCGCTCGCCGACGGCGCGCCGGATCGCCGCCAGTGCCTTGCGCCCGTACCGGGCAGGCCACAGCAGTTCGCCGATCTTCCGGCCGAGGGCGTCGCCCGGGCTGTCCGCGACAGCGGGCAGGTCGATGATCGTCCAGTCGGAGGCGGTCTCCCCCGTGAGGATGCGTCCGGCGAGATCGTCCTCGTCCCAGCGGGTCTGGATGACGATCACGCTGCCGCCGGGCTCGACGCGGGTGAGGAGGACGGCCTGCCACCACTCCCACAACCTGCGCCGCATCGTCGGGCTTTGGGCGTCGGCGGCGTCCTTGATCGGGTCGTCGATGATGGCGAGGTTCGCGCCCTTGCCGGTCAGACCGCCGCCGGCCGCGAACATGCCGCCTCCTTCGAGAGGATGTCGAACCTGTTCGCCGCCTTCGACCCCGGGTGCAGGTACAGGCCGAGCTGTTCGCCCCACGTCGTGATCGCGTCCCTGATCCACCGGCCGTGGTCATCCGCGAGGTCGGAGGAGTACGAGGCGATCATCACCCGGTGGTCCGGGCGCTGCAGCAGGTACCACAGCGGCGCCCACCGTGCGGCCCTTCGCGACTTGCCGTGCCGGGGCGGCATGGTGAGCAGCAGCCGGATCGACTCCCCGGCGGCGATCCGGCGGAACGCGTCGTCGATCAGGTCCAAGTGCGCGGCCTGCATCTCCCGCCCGTCGGTGAGCAGGGCGGCCAGCGAACCGGGCGAGTGCCGCATCGCTATCTCGCGCTCGACCTCGGCGAGTTGGGCCCGGAGCTTCGGCGTCGCCCACCGGGCGATCTCCCGACGCCGGTCGGCGGGCAGTCGCCGTACTGCTCGACCAGGCCTGCCCGGGCACTCACTCCTGTCCCCCGGCGCCGGCCGGGTCGGTGATCGCGATGAGCCGGGCAAGTTCGTCGGCGGTGACCTCGACCTCGATCGGCCCGCCGTCCTGGCCGGTGATCTCCACCCGCGGCGGCAGGCTGATCCCGCGCAGCTTGTCCTGGCGCTCCATGATGCGCAACGCCCGGTCGATTGCGGGGAGTTCGCCGTCCCGTACGGCCTTGCGGTAGGCGACCATGAACAACCGGTCGAGGCGGGCCTCGTGGAGTGCCCGAGGTTCCTCGGTGTCGTCCTGCGAGGAACTGATCCGGTGCTCCAGGGCCGCGCCGACGTCCCGGTTGACTGAACGGATCAGCGTCTCGTCGTCCGGGCTTGGACGACCCCGGGAGTACAGCTCGTGCCCGTACCCGCACGGGTAGGCGACGCGGTCGGTGTTGACGGCCGGGTCGGCGGCAAGCTTGCGGCCGACCGTCAGCGGGTCAGGGCCGGCGAGGCGCAGTTCGACGCCATTGGCGCGCCGCCGGGCGATGGCGGCGCGCTGCGCCTTGGTAGGGCGAGGCGTGGGCGCAGGTCCTTCGTGGTGCGCCCCCGCGCCACCACCCATGATCCCCTACTACGCGCCGTCCTCCCGAAGCTCGGCACCTCGCCAACCAGTCACGGAGTAGAGTGCGCCCATGCAGCCGATCGAGCTGGACGGCATCAAGTCCGGTGCCATGCAGTCAGTCCAGGCCGCAGCACAGTTGCGGGTGAAGGAGCAGCGCGAACTCCCCATCAGCGCGGCGCGCCCGTTCGAGTTGTGGGGCGAGCCACGTCCCACCGGAGCAGTGCCCGGCGGCGACCCCCAGGGGCTTGGAGAGACCTTCGCCCGCGTTACCCAGGATGTTCAACGCATCTATGACTTCCTGCAAGACGTCCTGGACCTGGATATTCATCACGTGGTCGCAACGGTGCTCGCCGCCCACCACGACCTCGGATAGGTCTCTCCACGCTTCCAGGCGAACAACACCGGGATCACCAAGCTGTATGTTCCAACCGGAGGCGGGAAGACAGAGACCTACCTTGACCTGCTACTGGCCGCTTCTCTGACCGGTGTTGTTGGAGAAATTGCCCAGCGAGCGGGCCGGACTCTCCGGCACACCTTCATCAATACCCTGTGTCAAGTCGAGTCCGGGTACCTTCTCGCGGCGAACTCCCGCGCCCTCGACCAACTTCGCGACCTCACCGGCCCCGTGCGACTTCACCACCGACCGGGACGACCGGAACCCAGCCGGGCTGACCCAGCCGTCGCCGCGCGCCTTGGGCCCGTCCTGTCGCAGCTCGTCGTGAGGGCCGACGGTTCCGAACACTCCACGATTGCAACGGAGTTCGCCTTCCAGGAGGCGCCCCTGTGCATCGCGCGAGTCCACGCCAACCCCTCAGTCCAGTTGTGCCAGTCCCTCGGTGGCGATCTGCTCGAACACGGTGGGATCGGCCGCGAAGGGCGAGTCCGGGACCGGCCAGTGCACGACCAGCTCGGTGATCCCCAACTCCCGGTACGTACCCGCCCATTGGACGAAGGCGTCGAGTGACGCGAGCGGGCGTTCACCGGTGAAGCCCTGGACGAGCAGCTTGTCGAGCGAGCCCGGGTCGCGCCCCTCAGCCTCACAGGCGGCGGCCAGCGCCGCCGCCTGCGCTGCCACGACACCCGGGGCCCGGGCCGCCGGAACGTCCGGGTCGGCCGGGTCCCCGCATGTGACCCACCCCTGGCCGTACCGTGCCGCCGTCCTCAGTCCGCGCGGGCCGGTCGCCGCCACGCAGAACGGCACGCGCGGACGCTGGAGGCGGCCGGGGACGCTGCGGGCCTCGACTGCCGTGCAGTGGCGGCCGGCCCGCGTCGTCGCGTCCCGGCGCAGCAGTTCGTCCAGCAGGGGTACGAACTCGGCGAAACGGTCGGCCCGTTGCCTCGACGTCCAGGCCCCGCCGCCGAGGACCTGGGCGTCGAAGCCCGTGCCCCCGGCGCCGACACCGACCGTCAGCCGCCCGCCCGCTATGTCGTCGAGCGCCGTCAACTCCTGTGCGAGGGACACGGGGTGGCGGAAGTTGGGACTGGTGACGAGAGGCCCGAGGCGGATGCGTTCGGTGGCGGTGGCGGCGGCCGTGAGCGTCGGGACGGCACCGAACCAGGGCTCCTCGCGGAACGACTCCCAGGACAGGTGGTCATAGGTGTAGGCGGCGTGGAAACCGAGTTCCTCGGCCCGCCGCCAGAGCTTCTGTCCCTCACTCCACCGGTGGACAGGGAGGATCACGGTGCTGAGGCGCATGCGCCGACTGTAGCGAGGCGCTCCCCAGGGCCGTGCTTCGCCGACCGGACCGGCCTCGAGGTGGACGGGCCTGCCCGAGCGACGCCCGGCGCACGGCGCCCGACACCCGTACTCGAACGCCGTCGCCACGAGGGCTGTCGCGGTCGTGCACCCCGTCGTGCGCTCGTCGTGCGCCGATGGAGAACAGGCCAGGGCCGACGGGTGCGGCGGGGCGTGGCCTGTTCTCGCTCTGGTGACGGCCGTCACAGGCTGGCATGCTCTGTGCGCGGAGCGATCACGGCCTGCGTTCGTACGACTTCCATCCGTGAGCAGGCCTGCCCGCGATCATCGGGAGACCCAGTCCGTGCCGGCACGCCCGGCCGTACGAAGGGAAAGACCTTGACCGGTTCCGTACACCGCGAGCCCCGGCCCGCGACCTCGCTGACGGCGGATCTGAACGCCGCGATTCCCGTGCCGTCGCCGGACCAGGACCCGGAGGCGGCGCTCGCCGCCCGCGGGCTCATCCAGGCGCTGCCCGCCGATCTCACCGTCGACCGGGCCGGCAGCGAGGTTCCCGCGTGGCGCCTGGGCCCGTACGCGTTCCTGACGGGGCAGGCGCCGGACACCGTCAACCCCAGTCTGTGGCGCAACGCGCTGCTGAACATGAACACCGGCCTGTTCGAGGTCGTCGAGAACGCCGTCTACCAGGTCCGCGGGATGGACCTGTCCAACATCAGCTTCCTGGAGGACCCCACCGGCGCCTCCCGGGACATCGTGGTGGTGGACCCGCTGATCAGCGAGGAGTGCGCCAAGGTCGCCCTCGACCTCTACCGGGCGCACCGCGGCGAGGACCGCAGGATCTGTGCGGTGATCTTCACGCACTCCCACCTCGACCACTACGGCGGCGTGCTCGGCCTCTTCGAGGACGGCGTCCTGCCGGCCGAGGTCGACGTCATCGCCCCCGACGGGTTCCTGGAGCACGCGGTCAGCGAGAACGTCTACGCCGGGAACGCCATGCAGCGCCGGGCGCTGTTCATGTACGGCACGCTCCTGGAGCGCTCCGCCCAGGGGCAGGTTGACGCCGGCCTGGGCAAGACCAACTCGGCCGGTGCCTCGGGGCTGCTGGCCCCGACGGTCACCATCACCTCGGACACCGCCGTGAGGGGCAACGTCCTCACCTTCGGGCCGATCAACCTGGAGTTCCAGCTCACCCCCGGCACCGAGGCCCCGGCGGAGCTCAACTTCTACCTGCCCGACGTGCAGACCCTCTGCATGGCCGAGAACGCCACGCCCACCCTGCACAACCTCTACAGTCTGCGCGGCGCCCAGGTCCGCGACGCCAAGGCGTGGTCCCAGTACCTCAACCAGTCGATCGAGTGGTACGGCGAGCGCTCGACGACGCTCTTCGCCAGCCACTTCTGGCCCCGCTGGAACACCGCGGAGACCCCGGACGCGATCGTCTCCTTCCTCACCAGCCAGGCCGACCTCTACCGCTACCTCCACGACCAGTCGCTGCGCCTGGCCAACCACGGCCGGACGATCACCGAGATCGGCGAGGACCTCGACGGCGACATGCCCGACAGCCTGACCGGGCAGTGGTTCAACCGCGGCTACTACGGCACCGTCAACCACGACAGCAAGGCCGTCTACCAGCGCTACCTCGGCTGGTACGACGGCAACGCCGCCCACCTCCACACCCTGCCCCCCGAGCAGGCCGGCTCCCGCTACGTCGACGCGCTGGGCGGCACGGCGAAGGTCGTCGAGCTCGCCCGGCAGGCCTTCGACGACGCCAAGAGCGCCGAGGACTACCGCTGGGCGGCAGAACTGCTCAGCCACGCCGTCTTCGCCGACCCCACCCACGTCGAGGCCCGGCTGCTGGAGGCCGACGTCCTGGAACAGCTCGGCTACCAGGCCGAGAGCGGCCCCTGGCGCAACTTCTACCTCGCCGCCGCCCACGAACTGCGCACCCGGCCCGCCGACGGCACCCCCGGGCTGCCCTCCCCGCAAATCATCACCGAGCCCGTCCTGGCGGCCATGACGCTGGAAATGCTCTTCGACTACGTCGGCATCCGCCTCAACGGACCCGAGGCCGCCGACCACCCCCTCACCCTCGGCTTCACCATCACCGACGGACTGCACGGCGACCCGCACCGATGCACCGTCCGGGTGCGCAACGGTGTCCTCGTCTACACCCCCCGGGAGGTGTCCGACACCGCCGACGCCACCTACACCGTCACCCGTGCCGGCCTGAACAACCTCGCCGTCGGCACCGCCACCCCCGAGCAGCTCCAGGCCGACGGCGACCTCACCGTCACCGCCGGCACCCTCGAACCCCTCGACACCCTCACCGGGCTGCTCGACACCTTCGAGTACTGGTTCGGCCTCACCACCCCCTGAGTCCTCCGCCGCACCACGAACCCGTACGCCCGGCCGGCGGCTCGCTGGGCCACCGCGTTCGTGGGCGGCGACGGCGGATTCAACCGGGACAGGACCCGAGAGCCTGCTCCGGCGACGGCCCGTGCCGCTCCGCTCGGCGGCACGGGCCGTCGCATCCGCACCCACCCCAGCAGCTCCACCGATGCCGCCCACGTGCTGCGACGAAGCCGCTTCGTCGTGTCGACGGTGAACGGTGACGGCGCGGGGCCCGCGCCTTGATCTCACGCTCGGGGGCGAGGACGGCCTCGGTGAGGGCGGCTCGGTCACTCCTACCAGACGAGGCGGTCGCCGTCGGTGCCGGGCTTGTTCACGCCGAGGTTCTCGCGCACGTGCTCGCCGGGGTGGGCGACGAGGTCGGCGACGAGCGCGGCGACGCTCTTGCGGGAGACCGTGGTGCCCTTGAACGGCTCGTCGCGCTGGGTGAGTTCGTAGGAGACCTCGTCGGCGTCGGAGAGCCAGGCCGGGCGCAGCACGGTGTAGTCGAGCGACGATGCTTCGACCGTGTCGGAGGCGGCCGCGTAGGTGTCGAGCGTGGAGGCGCCGATGGTGGCGCGGTTCCAGCGGCCGAACTCTCCGGGCACCTCTTGGTGGATGCCCAGCGCGGTCACGAAGATCAGGCGCTTGACGTCCTCGGCTTCCATGGCGGCGACGATGGCCCGGGCCTGTTCGTCGATGTTTCCGGCGAGGTTCGCGTAGACGACGTCCTGTCCGCGCACTGCTTCGGCGAGTGCCGCACGGTTGGTCGCGTCACCCTCGATCACGGTCGCACCGGCGGGAACGGTGCCGATGTGGTTCTTGTTGCGGGCGAAGAGCGTCAGCGTTGCGCCCTGGTCGGCGAGCATGTCGATGGCCCAGGAGGCGATCTGCCCGGACGCACCGAGCACGAGGACGTTGGTCATGATGATCCCTTTCGCGGGCAGTGGGTCAGGCGAGGTGGGAGGTGAACCAGCCCTCCAGCGGGGTGCCGTCCTGGGAGGGAAAGGTGACGTCCTCGTAGGCGAGGCCGTACTCGTCGGGTCGGCGCAGTACGGGGACGCGACCGGGCCTGTGCGGAGGACAGGCCTTGCTCAGAGGTGCTTGCTGAAGAACGGGATGAGGGCCTCCAGCGCGGGCCCGACCGCCTCGGGCTTGTCGTAGAGGTCGTAGTGCGAGACGTCGGGGATGATGAGCAGTTCCTTGTCCTTGGACGCGGCGAGGTCGAAGACCGTGTGCGCGTCGCGGTAGGCGCCGAACTCGCCCGGCTTGTTGCCGACGACGAGCAGCAGCGGCTGGGTCAGCAGCTTGTCCGCCAGGTGGTAGGCGTCGAACCAGACGGTGGACGCCATCGAGGAGAACGACCACAGGTTGGTCCCGTGCGGGTGGGCGCCACGCGGCGTCTTGTAGTACTCGGTGGCTTCCGCGACGTCGATGTGCAGCGGCGGGACGAGGCCGAGCTCCCCGGCCTTGTGGGCCCATGGGCACGGACGCGAACCGCAACGACTCGGCCAGTTCCTCAAGGCGCGGCGCGCCGAACTGAGCCCCGAGACGCTCGGGTTGCCCTCCGACGGCCGGCACCGGCGCGTTCCCGGCCTGCGCCGCGAGGAGGTCGCCCAGCTCGCCTCCATCAGCGTCGAGTACTACACCCGGGTCGAGCAGGGCCGCCTCAAGGCGTCCGCCCCCGTCCTGGCGACCCTGGCGACAGTGCTGCGCCTGAACCAGGACCAGCGGTCCTACCTCCTCGAACTGGCCGGCAAGGACGCTCCGCGCCCGCGCCGCCCGCACACGCAGAAGGTCAGGCCGCAGACCCTGCGCCTCCTCGACCTGCTCGGCGCACCCGCGATCATCCTCGGCCGCCGGATGGACATCCTGGCCTGGAACCCGCTCGCCGCGGCCCTGCTGACCGACTTCTCCCGGCTTCCCGACAAGCAGCGCAACTACGCCCGGCTCGTCTTCTCCGATTCCGAGATCAGGGAGCGCTACGGGAACTGGGAGGCCATGGCGCCGGACTGTGTCGCCTTCCTGCGGATGGAAGCCGCACGCCATCCGGACGACCCGCGGCTGAGCGAACTGGTCGGCGACCTGGCCATCAAGGACAGCCACTTCCGTCAGTGGTGGGCCGCCCACAACGTCGCCGCCCAGACCGCCGGCGTCAAGAAGCTCAACCACCCGCTCGTCGGAGAACTGACCCTGGACTGGGAGACGCTCGCCTGCGCCACCGATCCGGACCAGCAGATCGTCGTCTGGACGGCGGAACCGGGCACCCCCAGTCACGAAGCCCTGGCCTTCCTGGCCTCCTGGGTCACCACCCAGCCCTCCACACCCGCTCCCCCGGACGCCGGAGAGCCCGCCCGTTCGGCCCAGCCCGGCCGGCACCACGACCGCCGCTGAGGTTCGCCCGCTCTGCCACCTGATACTCCGAGGCCGGCTCTCGGTCATGTGCGCACGCGCGCACCCCCGAAGCCCTCTACGATGCTCTGGTGAGCACCAGCACGCAGGCCGCATCTGCACATCCCTCGCAGCAGTCGCCCGAGGGTGGCGAGCGCCTGGAGGTTGCCGCCGCCGTCCTGGGACTGCTCGCCGACCGCACCCGGCTGGCCCTGCTGGAGCGGCTCGGCCGCGGCGAGGCCGACGTGACCACCCTGGTCCGGTCGACGGGCGCCGCCCGCACCTCGGTCAGCCAGCACCTGGCCAAGCTGCGGCTGGCCGGCCTGGTCACCACCCGCAAGGAAGGCCGCCACGTCGTCTACGCACTGCGCCACGGCCACCTGCGCCGCCTGGTCGACGAGGCCCTGAACGTCGCCGACCACCAGATCGGCTCCCTGCCGCCGCACGACTGACCCCACCCGCACCCCGTCCGCCGCCGACTCCTCCTCAACATGTGCAGATGTGTGCACATGTTGCCTATGCTGGAGGTGTCGACCGCACGCCGAACCAAGGACGGGGCCCGATGCTGTCCGTACTGCGCAACCGCACCTACCGCCACCTGTTCACCGCCCAGGTCGTCGCCCTGGTCGGCACGGGCCTGGCCACGGTGGCCCTGTCGCTGCTCGCCTACGACCTCGCGGGCGCCAACGCCTCGGCGGTGCTGGGCACCGCGCTGGCGATCAAGATGGTCGCCTACGTGACGATCGCCCCGCTCGCGGGCGCGGTGGCCGGACGCATACCGCGGCGGGCGCTGCTGGTGGCGATGGACCTCACCCGGGCCGGTGTCGCCGTCGCCCTGCCGTTCGTCGACCAGGTCTGGCAGATCTACGTCACGGTCTTCCTGCTCCAGGCCGCCTCCGCCGCCTTCACCCCGACCTTCCAGGCCACCATCCCCGAGGTGCTGCCCGCCGAGAAGGACTACACGCAGGCGCTGTCGATGTCCCGGCTCGCCTACGACCTGGAGTCGCTGTTCAGCCCGGCCCTGGCCGCCGTGCTGCTGAGCGTGGTGTCGTACGGCTGGCTGTTCACCGGGACCACGCTCGGCTTCCTCGCCTCCGCCGCCCTGGTCGTCTCGTCGGTTCTGCCCAAGGCGGCCCCGGCCGAGCGCGGCGGCGGTGTGTACGCCAAGGCCGCTTTCGGCTCCCGGCTGTTCTGGGCCACACCCCGGCTGCGGGCACTGCTCGCGCTCGACCTGGCGGTGGCCGCCGCCGGCGCGATCGTGTTCGTGAACACGGTCGTCGTGGTGCGCGAGCACTTCCACCGTCCGGCCGGGGCGGTCTCGCTGGCCCTGGGCGCCTACGGCGCGGGCTCGATGATCACCGCGCTGCTGCTGCCCCGGCTGCTGGCGAAGGCGAGCGACCGCCGGGTGATGCTGCCCGCCGCCCTGGCCCTGCCCGCGATCCTCGCCGCCGTCACCGCGATCACCGCCGCGCCGGCGGGCACGGGCACGTGGATCGCCCTGCTGGCGGCCTGGGCGCTGATCGGGGCGGCCGGCTCCGCAGTGCTCACCCCCGGCGGGCGGGTGATCCGCCGCTCGGCCGCCGACGCCGATCTGCCTGCCGCGTTCGCCGCCCAGTTCTCGCTCTCCCACGCCTGCTGGCTGCTGACCTACCCGCTGGCAGGCTGGGTCGCCGCCGCGGCCGGGCTGCCGGTCACCGCCCTCGTTCTCGGTGTCATCGCGCTCGCCGCGGCCCTCGGCGCGGTGGTGCTGTGGCCCAGGCACGACCCTCAGGCCTTCGAGCACGTGCACACCGACCTGCCCGCCGACCACCCGCACCTCGCGGGCGCCCACCAGGCCCGCGGCGGCTTTGAGCACGGCCACCGCTACGTCATCGACCAGCACCACAGCGCCTGGCCGCACGCCGCCCGCGGCCGCGCGGCCGCGGGCCACTGACAGCCCGAGCGCTTCCTGCTCAGGCGGGTTCGCGGCCCGGCAGCAGAGCCCGTTCGACGTACCCGTGGAGGCCAGGTGCCACCCTCCGGCGCACCGGCATTCGGCCGACTCCGCCGGGCGAGCGGCGCCGGTGCGCGCCTAGCGTGGCCTCCTGGGGGGCCGCTGAGCGTTCTCTCGGGTCCGCCGGTCCCGTCCCGGGCGTCCGGACCCGCCCCTCCAGGAGGCAGTACATGAGACTTCGGGCATGTCCGAGCGCGCTGGCCACCGCCGCGCTGACCATCGGCCTCACCGCCGCCGCACCGCCCGCGCACGCGGCGGACCACCCGCCGTTCCTGGACCGGTTGACCACCGTGTCGCCCGTCGCGTCCACCGTCCCGGCCAACGGCGACGTGAACCCGTACGGCACGTTCACCCTCCGGGAGAGCATCGGCGACCTGCACCGGGGCTCCGTCCTGGTCAGCAACTTCAACAACTCGGCGAACCCGCCCGCCGGCGAGCAGGGCCGGGGCACCACCCTGGTCCAGATCGCCCCGGACGGCACCGCGAGCACCTTCGCCACCATCGACCCGAACAACCTGCCCGGCCCCTGCCCCGGCGGCGTCGGCCTGACCACCGCACTGACCGTGCTGCCCGGAGGCTGGGTCGTGGTGGGCAGCCTGCCCACCACCGACGGCACCTCCGCCACCGCCCAGGCCGGCTGCCTGCTGGTGCTCGACAAGCACGGCACGGTGCGCGAGACGTTCGCCGGTGATGGCATCAACGGGCCGTGGGACATGACCGCGGTCAGCTTCGACCGGCGCGGGGAACACGGCGAACACCGGACCCAGAGCGAACTGTTCGTCACCAACGTGCTCAACGGCACGGTCGCCGGCGGCGGCGCGGAGGTCGACCGGGGCACCGTGCTGCGGATCACCCTGTGCACCGAGGGCGACGCCCCGCCCGCCCGCGTGGCCACCACCGAGATCGGCTCCGGCTTCCCGGAACGCACCGACCCGGCCGCGCTGGTGGTGGGCCCGACCGGTGTCGGCCTCGGCCGGGACGGCACGCTCTTCGTCGCCGACACCGTCCTGAGCCGGATCACCGCGCTGCCGCACGCACTGACCCGCACCGACAGCGCCGGCCTGGGGCGGATCGTCAGCACCGGCGGCAACCTGAACGGCCCGCTGGGCCTGGTCGTCGCCCCCGGTGGCGACATCCTCACGGTCAACGCGGGCGACGGGAACATCGTCGAGACCACCGAAGCCGGCGAACAGGTGGCGGTCAAGCAGATCAACAGCGAGGGCACCCCGCCGGGTGCGGGCGCACTGTTCGGCCTGGCCCTCGACCCCGATCACGACGCGGTCTACTTCGTCAACAACGTCGACAACACGCTCGAACTCCTGCACTGACCCGGTCGGACGGGAGACGGGTGACGCCCCGGGCACTGACGTGGCCGGGGCGTCGCCGTTGTCACCGGAGCAGCACAGTGAAACGGACCCACCTCGGATGGTTCGGCCCGGTCGCGCTCGACCCCAGCTCGAACGTCGGCTACGAGGCCCGGACCAGCACGCTCGGCTCCAGCGGCACCGGCTTCACCGAGACGTTCCTCCAGGAGTGGCCGCCCCGGCGCCGGGGCGGGTGTGCGCCCGCCCCGGCCCGTGCCGGGGACCGGGCTCAGTCGCCCGTATCGTCGCCCGCGCCGTCCTCGGCCCGCTGGTCCTCGCTGCTCCCGGCCCTCCAGTACCCCATGAAGCAGACCGCGCGCCGGTCCATGCCCCGCTCCCGTACCAGGTGCCGACGGATTTCCCGTACGGCGGACGCCTCCCCGGCGATCCACGCGTACGGCTCCCCGTCCGGCAGGGCGGCGGCGCCCACCGCCTCCGGGAGACTCGGCGCGCCGTCACGGCGGTGCAGCCACACCGTCTCGCTGTCCGGACGCCCGGCCGGGAGGTAGCCCTCCTCCTCCGGCCCGTCCACCTCGGCGAAGACCCGGACCGGCAGGCCCTCGGGCAGGTCCTCCAGGATGGCGGCGATGGCCGGCAGCGCGGACTCGTCCCCGGCCAGCAGGAGCCAGTCGGCCCCGGCGGGGAGCCTGAACTCGACGCCGCCCGCCTGCTCGACGGCCGGCCCGTAGACCACGACCCGGTCGCCCGGCGCGGCCTTGGCGGCCCAGGCCGAGCCCGGGCCGAGGTCGCCGTGCACGGCGATGTCGATGTCGATCTCGTCGGGGTCGTGGCGCTGGCCTCGCACGGTGTAGGTGCGCAGCACCGGGCGTTCGTCCAGCGGCATCTCCCGCCAGCTGTGGTACCAGCCGAACTCGCCGTCGCCCGGCGGGATCACGGGCTCGGACTGGCCGGGGAGCGGCAGCAGCAGCTTGATCCGCTGGTCGAGGCCGCCGTTGACGAACCCGGTGAGGCTCTCGCCGGTGAGCGTGATCCGGACGAGGTGCGGGGTGAGCGCCGTGGTGCGGGCGACGCGCAGGGGGAAGAGCGCGAAGCGGGCGGGGGCGGTGACGGTGGACAGGGTGGCCTCCTTCGGGCGTGCGGGCGGGTGCCGTGAGCGTGACGGGCGCACGCCGCCGACACCTTCGACCTTAGGTGAGGCTAACCTAATTTCAGCCCGGAGTGCGGCCCTCAGCGTTCCGCCGCGGCCTGCTTCAGCGCCTCGTGGGTGGGCGAGTCCTCCTCCGCGGTCAGGACGACGAGTTCGAGGCCATCGGTGCCGGGGATGACGTAGGCGGTGTAGTCCAGGTCGAGCCGTCCTGCCCGTGGATGGCGGAATCCGTGGCTTCCGGTGGCCGGTCCACGGACGTCGTGCTCCTCCCAGATCTGGGCGAAACGGCTGCTGCGCGCGGTGAGGTCGGCCACCAGCCGCCTGCCGCGTTCGTTGCGCGGATCGGCGGCCAGCGCGTGGCGCAGGCGGTGCACGTTGCCGCGCGCCGTCTTCTCCCAGTCCGTGAGGAGTCGGGGCGCCCGGGGGTCGCAGAAGACGAACCACGCGAAGTTCCGGTGCGCGGACGGGAGTTCGGCGTAGTCGAGGAGCAGCCAGGCCTCGGCGTCGTTCCACGCGAGGATGTCGCGCATGGGGGTGACCACGTGTGCGGGCCACGGGGTGAGGGAGTCGAGGAGCCGCAGGGTCGCTTCCGGGACGCCCGGGACCGTACGGGCGACCGGGCCGGCCTGGTGTGTCGGGCCGCCGGTGGCGAGGCGGTGGAGGTGTCGGCGAGCGTCGGCGTCGAGTTGCAGGGCGCCGGCGAGGGCATCCAGGACATCGGGGGAAGGCCGCCGCTGACGGCCCTGTTCGAGCCGGGTGTAGTACTCCGGGCTGATGCCCGCGAGGGTGGCGACCTCGGCTCTGCGCAGTCCGTTCAGGCGGCGGGAGCTGGTCCGGGGCAGTCCGGCGGCTTCCGGGGTCAGCCGGGCCCGGCGTGTACGGAGGAAGTGGGCCAGTTCGGGGAGTGCCGCGGACGGTGCCATGCGTCGAGTATCGGCCCGCTCCCACGACCGGGGGTAGCCCTGGCAGGGCCACCCCCGGCGGTGCCTGCCCGCGGCGGTGTCTCGTCGGGGTGCGCGCCGCCGCTCAGACTGGCTGCCGCTGGTGCCGCACGACGCGGGCGGCCCCGGTCACCGGCGGGCCGGATCGGCCGCGCCGGTGGGTCCGCGCGTCCTCGTCCCTGGAGCCCGCACATGCCCGCACGTCCCGGTGAACCGTCCTCGCCCGCCCTGTCCTCGCCCGCCCTGTCCTCGCCCGTTTCGTCCTCGTCGGTGTCCGGCGCTCCGGCGCCCGTCCGGTACGCGCCCCTGGCGGTGCTGAGCGCGGCGGCCGGCCTGGACGCCGGCGGCGTCGCCGTACTCAACAGTGCTCTTCCCTCGGTGGGCGCGCGGTTCGGTACGTCGGCGCAGAACCTGTCCTGGGCGGTGACCGGCTACGCACTCGCGTTCGCGGGTCTGCTGCTGTGCGGCGGGGCCATGGCGGACCGGCTCCGGCGCCGGCGGGTGCTCGTCGCCGGCCTGGCGACGGTGGCGGCGGGCGCCGCGCTGGCGTTCGCCGCACCCGAGTTCTGGGTGGTCGTGGTGGGACGCGTCCTCCAGGGAGCGGGGGCGGCGATCACCATGCCCGCGGCCACCGCGCTGCTGACCTCCGTGTATCCCGACGGACCGGCGCGCGCACGGGCGTTGGGCGTGTTCTCCGCCGCGCAGGCGGGCTGCTACGGAGCCGGCCTGGTCCTCGGCGGTGTGGTCACCAGCGCCTTCGGCTGGCGCTGGGTGTTCGCCCTGCAGGCCCTGGCGGCGGCCCTCACCGCCGCGGCCGCCGTGCGGTGGCTGCCACCGGGCGCACACCGGCGCCGGGGCCCCCTGGACCTGGTGGGGGCCACCGCGCTGGTGGCAGCGATCACCCTGACCGTCTTCAGCGCGGACACGGGCTCCCGCCCCGGAGGCGGCCCGCTCGCGATCGCGATGCTGGCGGCCGCCGCGGCCACCGCCTACGCGTGGTGGAACCGCGTCCGCACCCGCGGCGGGGCCGCCGTCCTGCTGGACCGGGACCTGCTGCGCACGCGCGGCGTGCGAACCGCCGCCGTGGTGGCCTGCGCGTTCTACTTCTGCGTCACCGGCTCGCTGTTCCTGCTGCCGCTCTACCTCCAGCAGGTGCGCGGCCTGTCCCCCGCCTCCTCGGGCCTCGCGGTCCTTCCCGTCAGTGTGGCCGTCGCCGCCGCCGCGCTGGTCTCCGGGCGGCTGATGAAGACCCGCGGACCACGCCCGCTCCTGGCATCGGGCCTCCTGCTCACCGCCGGCGGGGTGCTGATGTGGTGCGCGGCGGGGGAACACAGCCCTTACGGCGGCCCGGTCCTGGCCGGCCTGATCGTCACCGGCATCGGGCAGGGCCTGGCCTTCCCCGCCATCACCGTCACCGGCCTGCGCAACGTGCCGGACCGGGCCCACGGCACCGCCTCGGCCGTCACGGCCACCGCGCTGCAGATCGGCAGCGGCATCGGCCCCACCGTCCTCGCCGGGATCGCCCAGACCGTCGGCGCGGCGGGGCACAGCGACCTGCCGCTGCGCGGCCACCACCTCGCCTACGCCGCGGCGGCCGGACTCCTGCTGCTCGTCGGCCTCCCCGCCACGGCCCGTCTCGCGAAGCGGGGCGGCTGACGCGGCCGCGCCGGGGGCCGTCCGTGACGCCTGCGGGCTCGTACGGGGGCGGCGCGCGCTCGCGCCGCCCCCGTAACGGCTCGTGGGCCGTACGGACCGTACGGCCCGTACGGTCCGGGCCTACGAGGTCGCCGGGGTGGCGAGGCGGCGGAGTTCCTTCTTGTCGGGCTTGCCGGTGTCGGTGAGGGGCAGCACATCGGCGAAGTCGACGACGTCGGGCACGTACATCTCGCCCCGGCCGTCGCGGACCAGGGTCCGCAGCTCCTGCGCCGTCACGTCCGCCCCGGGGTCGGGCACCACGGTGGCGTGGATGCGTTCGTGGCCGCCCTCACCGCGCACCCCGTAGACGGCGCACTGCCGTACACCGGGGTGGGTGTGGAGGAAGTCCTCGAGTTCGGAGGTGTACACGTGACCACCGACGACGGCGATCATGTCCTTGATCCGGTCGACGACGGCGAGGTAGCCGTGCTCGTCGAGCCGTCCGAGGTCGCCGGTGTGCACCCAGCCGCCCCGCAGGACCTCGGCGGTCAGCTCCGGGTTCTTCCAGTAGCCCTCCATCGCGTACTCGGACCGGACGCAGATCTCGCCGATCTGCCCGGCCGGGACCGCGCGGTCGGCCTCGTCGCGGATCTCCACCTCGACGCCGTCGGCCGGCGAGCCGGCCGTGCGCAGCAGGTCGAGGCGGTCCGGGTCGTGCTCGGCGGCGGGCAGAACGCTGACGATGCCCGCCTCGAACTGGCCGTAGGCGTGCTGGAACACCCGGCCGAAGCGGCGGACCGCCTCGGCGATGCGCACCGGCGAGGAGGGCGTGCCCCCGTACGTGATCTGGCGGAGGCTGGAGAGGTCGGTGGATCCGGCGTCGGGGTGGTCCAGCACCTGGTAGAGCAGCGGGGGCAGCAGGAAGATGTCGGTGATGCGCTCGCGGGCGACGGTGGCCAGGATCTCGCCGGGGTCGAAGCCGTAGTGGAGCACGACCGTGCCGCCGTTGGCGAGGGTGCCGTCGGCGATGAATCCGGCCGCGTGCGACAGAGGCGTGCACACCAGGTCCCGCCGCCGCTCACCGGTGATCAGGGCGTTGAGCCAGTTCCCCTGCATCCGGGCGAAGGAGCTGAGGATGCCCTTGGGGTGGCCGGTGGTGCCGCCGGAGTGGCGGATGAAGCACAGGTCGCCCGGCCGGGCGGCGCTGGCCAGTGGCTCGTCCGGCTGGGACGCGGCCAGGGCGAGAAGGTCGTCGCCCAACTCCGCCTCCCCGTCGCCGGTTTCGCCGAGGACCAGGACGTGCTTGACCGGCACCGCGGCCGCGAGGAGCGCGGCGCGCTCGGCGAGGCGGGGGTCGACGATGAAGGCGTAGGTCTCGACGTCGGCCATGATCCGGGCCTGGACGTCGGTGCCCAGCCGGATGTACAGGTGGTTGAAGTGCGCGCCCAACAGGTTGACGGCGTAGCGGACCGCGACGGTCTCCGGGATGTTGCCGCACAGCAGGGTCACGGTGCGGCCGCGCTCCACGCCCCGCTCGCGCAGCGCACGGGCGAGCCGGTGGACGAGGGAGCGGAACTCCGCGGCGCCGAGCCGTCGTTCGCCGCTGACCAGGACCGCCTGCCCCGGTTCGTCCGCCAGTCCGTCGAGGACGGTCTCCACGTAGTTGCGGAACTCGGGTTCGCCGTCGCCGGCGGGGTCGGCCGGGCGCGCCTCGGACGTGTTCATCGCTGCTGGTCTCCTTGTGACGAGGAGGCACGCGTCGCCCCGGCTCCGGGGCGACTCGTGCACGGAGGGCTTGTTCGCCCTCCGTCAACTACCCACACCGAGGCGGGTTGTACGCGTGGCCGGGCGCACCCACCGCCCGCCGGGTCACCGCCCGGCCGCGTAGCCCTGCATGCCGCGCGGGTCCGCGGCGGCCGACAGGAGCCCGGTGCGCGGATCGCGGGCCACCGCGCAGACGCGGCCCTCGCTCCACGGCCCGGAGATCCGCAACCGGTGCCGACGCCGACGCAGTTCGGCGATGACGGCGGCGCCGACCCGCTCCTCGACGACGACCCGGGCCGGGTCCGTGGCGTGCGGGTGGAACGAGGACGGGAAGCCCTCCTGATGCCAGTTCGGGGCGTCGACGGCGCCCTGAAGGTCGAGGCCGCCACGCACCGACGGGCGCAGGGCGACGGCCAGGAAGAAGTGCAGGCCCCACTGGTCCTGGGCGTCCCCACCCGGAGTGCCGAACGCCAGCACGGGCTCGCCGTCCCGCAGCGCCAGCGAGGGGGACAGGGTCGTGCGTGGACGGCGGCCGGGGGTGAGGGAGTTGGGCAGTCCCGGTTCGAGGTGGGCCATCTGGAGGCGCGTCCCGAGCGGGAAGCCCAGCTCGGGGACGACGGGGCTGGACTGCAGCCAGCCGCCGCTGGGCGTGGCGGAGACCATGTTGCCCCAGCGGTCGACCACGTCGACGTGGCAGGTGTCGCCGTTGGTGGCCCCGTCGGCGGCGACGGTGGGAGTGCCCGGGTCGCTGGAGGTGCTCGGACCGGTGGTGGCGGTCGGCTCGCCCGCACCGAGCGCCATCGCCCAGTCACCCGCCTCCGGGGCCGCGACCGCGTGTCGGCCGAGCCGTGGCAGCCGCCCGCCGGGCATGCCCGGGCGCAGCTCGGCCGAGGCGAACTCGCCGATCAGCATGCGGCGTTCGGCGTTGTAGGCGGGATCGAGCAGGTCGGCCACCGTGACGTCGGCGTGTTCGGTGTTGTCCCCGTACCAGGCCTCCCGGTCCGCCATCGCCAGCTTGCCGCCCTCGATCAGCGCGTGCAGGTACTCCGGGCTGCCGTACTCCGGGGCGGACCGTCCGAACTCATCCGGGAGCAGCGCGAGTTGCTGGAGGAGGACCGGCCCCTGGCTCCACAGCCCCGGCTTGCACACCGTCCAACCGCCCCACTCGTAACCGACCGGTTCCTCGTACGTCGCCTCGAAGGCCGCCAGATCGCCGCCCGTGAGCACCCCCGCGTGCGGCACGCCCGAGGTGTCCATCGCCGGCCGCGCGGCGAACCCGGCCAGCGCGGCCGCGACGAACCCCTCCCGCCAGACCCGCCGCGCCGCCTCGATCTGCTGCTCACGCGCCGCTCCGGCGGCCTCCGCCTCCGCCAGCAACCGCCTCCAGGTGTCGGCGAGGCGGGGGTTGCGCATCAGCGCGCCCGCTGCGGGCGGGCGGCCGTCCGGCAGGTAGAGCGCCGCCGAGCTCGGCCAGTGCCGCTCGAACTGCTCGCGCACCACCGAGACCGCCGCCCCGATGGCCGGCAGCGCCGGATACCCGTGCGCCGCATAGCCGATGGCGTACTGCAGCACCTCGGACAGGCGCTTGGTGCCGTGGTCGCGGAGCAGCAGCATCCAGGCGTCGAACGCACCGGGGACGGTGGCGGCCAACGGCCCGGTGCCGGGCACCTCGTCGAGGCCGAGCGAGGCGAAGTGCCCGATGGTCGCCCCGGCGGGTGCCCCGCCCTGGCCGCAGAGCACCTGCGGGCGTCCCCCCGCCGGGGCGAGGATGATCGGCACCTCACCGGCCGGACCGTTCATGTGCGGCTCGACGACCTGGAGCGTGAAGCCCGCGGCCACGGCGGCGTCGAAGGCGTTCCCGCCGTCCTCCAGCACCGCCATCGCCGCCGCGGTGGCCAGCCAGTGGGACGAGGCCGCCATACCGAAGGTGCCCTGCAGGGTGGGGCGGGTGGTGAACATGCGCGTCCTCCTTGGGTTCGACCCGTGCTGCCCGGAGTTACTACCCCGCGACTCCCGGCTCTGAAAGCCCGACCCGCCCGAACCCGTCCGCGAGGCGCGGCCGTGCGGGAATCATCCCGAGGAAGCCGTCCTGGCCGTCCACGAGTGTGGGGCCCACCTCCCCGAGGGGGGCGAAGCGGCAGTCGAAGACCATCCCGTCGTCGGCACCGACGCCACCGTTGCCGTCGCTGCCGACGACATGGCGCCACTGATCGGGCGCCGCCCGGCCGAGTTCGGCGTGGAAGAACACCGTGACCCGCTCGACCCCCGTCTCCGGATGCGGCGACTGGTCGACCCCGAGGGCGTACAGGTCGCGGATCTCCGCGATCCCCGTCTCCTCCAGGCACTCGCGCCGCACCGCACTCTCCAGGTCCTCCCCCGGCTCGACTCCCCCCGCCGGCACCTGGATCCCGGCACCGGGGAAGTCCCGGTGAGCGAACGACAGCAGTTCCGGCCCACCCGCCCCGGGCCTCGTGACGTACACCGCGACTCGTACGCGAGCCATGGTCCTCCCCTTCCGTCTCAGCGCCGTCACGAGGATATCGGCCGGTCACCGCGAAGATCGCGGTCGATCGGAATCTGCAGAAGGGCGCCATCCGGGCCGCCCGCCTGCGCAGAAGTTCACGCGGCGGGCGGCCCGGCTTCGCGCATGAGCCGCCTGACCGCTCCTACTGCGCCGTGGCCCGGCGCGGGAGCTCACGGCCGGGTGCGGGCGGCAGCCCGATCCGGGCCAGGGCGGTGCGTTCGGCGGCGGGCGCGTCGGGGGACTTCGCGTGCCTGGCCGCATCGACGGAGCCGGGTCCGTGGATGGTGAGGTCGAAGTCCTGGTGCGCCTTGGCGTCCGGGGCGAACGGCAGGCGGATCCGCCCGTCCGCGACCAGACGGCGCACCTCGGCCCGGCTCAGGCCGAGACCGAGCTGGAGCAGCCGCTCCACCCGGACCGGCACGGGCAGTTCGAAGCGCACCTGCACCGTGAGCGGGTTGGGGTCGTCGAGCGCGTACAGCGGCATCCGGGTCTCCAGATCCCACGTCCCGGTCCAGTCGAGCCGGTACCGGTTCTTCGCCGCGAGTGACGCGCTCGTCACCAACTCTCGTACGGCTGCGGGGCTGTTGGTCTCGTACGCCACCAGTCGGGCCGGCTCCAGCCGCGAGACGTGGACGCGTTCGTGGACGGGCACCTTCGAGGTCCGGTCGCACGTCGCGCAGCTCAACAGCAGCCAGACGTCGAGCAGCTTGCCGCTCGCGTTGACGCGGATGTTCCCCGAGGCGCGGTGCCGCATGCCCGGGCAGTCCGGGCAGGACCGGGCGACGGTGGGCAGGGCGGACTGACGCACGGCCCACAGGGCCTTGCGGTCGGTATTCATGTGTTGGGTTGCTTTCAGGACTCAGCAGGAGGGCATGCCGAACTCACTCGGCGGCTCCCGCTCTCTGACGGATGCTCACGAGGGGCGCGACCGATCGCCCCGGGGCCGGATCGTCAGGCCCCGAGGTCGATCGCGCGACAGGTACGTACTACGTGGCAGTCATCAAAAGTCCATGCGGGCGATCATGATCGAGACGGCGGCCCACGGCAACCGGTTTTCCCCGCACCCGGACACCCGGACACCCGGGCCGCCGGCCAGGTGGGTCAGCCGACCCACGGCACCCGTGTGACCAGGCGGGTGTCCGCGTCATGGCGCAGCCACACCCGGTCCAGTCTGAGGTCGCACGGGATGTCGTAGCCCGGTGGCAGGAGCTGAACCGACAGGTCCGGATTCTCGGCCTCGATCACGGCCTTCGCCTCGTCGGCGTCGACACCGACGAGGTGCGGCCAGGAGCGCAGGAGTTCAGGGCTGAAGGGGTCGATCTCGTCGTCGGTCATGGCCGCAGACTTCCCGCGTGCGGAGATCGACAAGCCCCGCGCCCCGCGCGGCGGGCGTCCAACCGCCGGCGGTGGTTGGACGCCCGCGTACCCGAGGCGGGCGGCGGGGTGGTCAGGCGGTCATGAACTCGCCGACCCGGAGCGCCCGCCGCACGATCCGGACGTCGCCCACGTACCCGTGGAACACCTTGTCCAGCACGCCCGCGTAGGAGTAGCCGCCCAGCATCCACGGCCGCCCCAGCGTCGCCAGCCCGACGGCCGGGGTGGCCGGGTTGCGGGCGACCTCGCAGCCGTCGACGTACATCCGGCTGAGCCGCCCGTCGTTGACCACCGCCACGTGCCACCACCGGTCCAGCGGCATCTGGTGGCCCCAGCAGGTGGACGACCCGGTCTGGTTGACCGGGTAGACGCACCACTGGAGGGCGGGGGCCTCGCTGACGCTGAGCGTGACGACGGGCTCGTCCGCGTCCGTCCCCGGACCGCTGCGGCCCGCCTCGCTCGCCGTCCCCCACCGGCTGAGCAGCGCGGACCAGCGGCTCTGCCCCGAGTCCCAGTCGGCGGGCAGCTTGCAGAAGGCCTCGACGGTGAATCCGCGCTCGAAGGTCTCCCGGTTGATCGGCGCGGTGGGCACGGTCTGCAGGTAGCCGCCGTGGACGGGCGAGCGGGTGCCCTTGAACAGCAGGCTGCCGTGGCCCGGCTGGTCCGGGTGGTGGTCGGCGGACCAGGTGAGCGCGCCGTCCGGGGTGCCCGGGGCGCTCTGCGGGAGCAGGTCGTTGCCCTGCCCCGTCAGGTCCTTGACGACCTGCTGCGGGGAGACGGCCGTGCCGTCGCCACCGCCGCCGTCGAAGCGCCAGTACGCCGCGGTGTCCCGGACCAGCAGCTCGGCCGCCCGACGGGCCGGGCGCTGCGGAACGGGCGCGAAGCCGGCGAAGCGGCGGTCGAAGTCGATGGCGAGCGAGAACCGGTCCACGTCCGAGGTCAGCTCGACCTCCTGCGCGGCCAGGGTGTTGCGCTCCTCGGCCGCGATCTCCTGGATCCACGGCGAGAAGGTCGACACGTCGACGGTGTTCCGGTCGAGGTCGAAGCGGTACGCCCGGATCATCGCGGCGCCGCCGTAGTAGCGGTCCTGGTAGTTGGTGATGTGGACGTGGACGTCGTGGCCCGCCTTGTTCCGCAGCACCGTCCGCCCGGGCGGCCAGTAGTGCCCGTTGACGGTCAGGAAGATCTGGTCGTTGCCGCTGATCAGCCGGTCCCAGAGCTTCTTGCCGTAGTCGGACAGCTCGGCCCGGCCGCCGCCGTCGGCGTACGCCAGGTCGTGGGTGGTCAGGATCACCGGGACCTTCGGGTTGGCGGCGATCACCGCGTTGGCCCAGGCGAAACCGGCGTCCGAGAGCCGCCAGTCCAGCGAGAGCAGCATCCACGGCCGCCCGCCCGCCGTGAAGATGTGACAGGTGTTGTAGCCGTCCGGGCTGGAGGCGTGGTACCCGGAGGTGCGGGCGGCGCGCTCCTTGCCGAAGGTCTCCAGGTACGGGGTGCTGCCGCGCCGGTCGTCGGTCGAGGAGCGGACGTCGTGGTTGCCGGCGAGGACGCCGTAGGCCGCCCCGGCGTCGTCCAGCAGGCCGAACACCTTGGTGACGGCGGCGTACTCGACGGCCAGCCCGTTCTCGGTGACGTCGCCGAGGTGGGCCAGGAAGACGATGTTGTCGTCCGTCCCGTCCTCCCGGTTGACGCCGCCGTCGAGCACGTAGCGGATCGAGGCCTCCAGCGGGGCCGGGTGGATGCGGTCCTGGTCGAACAGGTACTGGGTGTCCGGCATGACGACGACGGTGAACCGCCGGGCGTCCGGGTCGGGCTGCCAACGCCCCCCGCCCTTGGCCTTGTTCCCCTTCTTCTCCTTCTTCGCCTTCTCCGACGCGTCCCCCGGGGCCGCCGACGCCGGCGCCGCGCCGAGCAGGCCCAGCCCTGCCGTCCCGACCCCGGCTCCCACCAGGCCGGCGCCGCGCAGGAACCGGCGCCGGCCGGCCGCGGCCGGTCCGTCCCCGTCGAGGTCGGCCGTCCGCGGGCAGCCGCAGGCCTGCCCGGACTCGTGGATGTCGTGCATGTTCGCTCCCGGAAGTGGTGTGGGCCCTGACGGTACGTACCGGGTCTGTTCGCAGATCATCCGCCGAGCCACGCGCCACTGAACAGCGGCCGAACCGCCGACCGCCGACAGGCCGTGGGCGCCGAACCGTATACCGCCGGGGAGTTCCGGGGCGGCGGTGCTACGCGGCGAGGGCGGCGCGCTTGGGGGCCCGACGGCGGGCGGAGCCCTGGTTCTCCCGGGTGGAGGTGGCGTGAGTGTCGTCGACGGTGCGGGTGGGACGGCCGCGCCGCCCGCGGTTCGCGGTGGAGTTGCGGCGCGGCCGCTCCACGACGGGGTCGGCGATCACGGTGGGGATGCCGGTGGGCACGCGGGCGCCGGTGATGCGGGCCAGTTCCTCGCCGCCGGCGCTGACCTTGGTGGTGACGGGGGTGATGGCCGCCGTGGCCATCATGCGGGCCATCGCGCGGCGCTGGTTGGGCAGCACGAGGGTGACGACGGTGCCGGACTCGCCGGCCCGGGCGGTGCGGCCACCGCGGTGGAGGTAGTCCTTGTGGTCGGTCGGCGGATCCAGGTTGACGACCAGGTCGAGCCCGTCGACGTGGATGCCCCGGGCGGCGACGTTCGTGGCGATCAGCGCGGTGACCTGGCCCGTGCGGAACTGCTCCAGGGTGCGGGTGCGCTGGGGCTGGGACTTGCCGCCGTGCAGGGCGGCGGCCTTGACCCCGTTCGCGAGCAGGTCCTCGACCAGGCGGTCCGCGCCGTGCCTGGTGTCGGTGAACATGATCACCCCGCCGTCGCGGGACGCGATGTGGGCGATGGTGGCGTTCTTGTCGAAGTTCTGCACGTGCAGGACGTGGTGCTCCATGGTGCTGACCGCCCCGGCGGAGGGGTCCACCGAGTGGGTGACGGGGTCCTTGAGGAAGCGGCGCACCAGGCGGTCGACGTTGCGGTCCAGGGTCGCGGAGAACAGCATCGTCTGGCAGCCTTCGGCGACCTGCTCGAGGAGCTCGGTGACCTGGGGCAGGAAGCCCATGTCGGCCATCTGGTCGGCCTCGTCGAGGACGGTGACGGCAACCTCGTCCAGCCGGCAGTCGCCGCGCTGGATCAGGTCCTTGAGCCGACCGGGGGTGGCGACCACGACCTCGGCCCCGCGGTTCAGCGCGTGTGCCTGGCGGCCGATCGACATCCCGCCCACCACGGTCGCCAGCCGCAGCCGCACCGCGTGGGCGTAGGGGGTGAGGGCTTCGGTGACCTGCTGTGCGAGTTCGCGGGTGGGGACCAGCACCAGGGCGAGCGGGCGGCGCGGCTCGGCCCTGCGCCCGGCGGTGCGGGCCAGCACGGCGAGGCCGAAGGCGATGGTCTTGCCCGAGCCGGTGCGGCCTCGTCCCAGGACGTCGCGACCGGCGAGCGAGTTGGGCAGTGTCGCGGCCTGGATGGGGAACGGCGTGGTGACGCCCTGGCGGGTCAGCACCGACAGCAGCGCGGCGGGCATGTCCAGTTCGTCGAAGGACTCGACGGCCGGCAGCGCCGCGGTGGTGCTCACCGGCATCGCGAACTCCGCCTTCGGGGACGGTCCCGAACGGGCGCTCCGCCCGGAGGAGTGCCGGCCGCCGGCAGGCCGGTCGCCGTAGAAGGAGCTGCCACCGGAGCGGGAGCCGGCAGCGGAGCGGGGGTTGGCGTTCTGGTAGGGGGAGCGACTGGAGCGGTTCATGCGGGAGACCTTCCTCGGGGCGGCACGTCACGAGGAAGGCACCGCGGCACAGGGCAGCGCGGAGACCGCAAGGGAACGGGCCGAAAAGTGTGACGGGTGAGGCGTGGACGGTGAAACCGTGCGGCGCGTCACCTACGGTCGGCGCTCACCGCGCGGAGCGGGAGCGAGGAACCTCGAAGCCGTGCGACGGCACGGCAGGGCGCCGATCCGGACGCGGCGCTGTGCGTCTCGCGTGGGGATGGCCGCCGGTGGCGGAGCCAGGGGCCGGAAACGGCCGAAGGATGCGCGGTGGCGCAATGCCGAGGGGCCCGCACCAGGCATGTGTGCGCGGTGCGGGCCCCTCGCTGCTGGGCGGGTGCCGTGGCAGAAGAACTACAGCGGGCGAATGTTCTCGGCCTGCGGGCCCTTCTGGCCCTGCGTGACGTCGAACTCGACCTTCTGGCCCTCGAGCAGCTCACGGAAGCCGTTGGCGTTGATGTTCGAGTAGTGGGCGAAGACGTCGGGGCCGCCACCCTCCTGCTCGATGAAGCCGAAGCCCTTTTCCGCGTTGAACCACTTCACGGTGCCATTAGCCATTAAGAAATCTCCTTCAAGGGGCTGTCCGAAGCACGCACAGCGCGGGCTCCGAGTCGCCGCGATGAGCACCCACCCGGAAAACCGGAAAACAAAAATGCGCCTGCCAAACACCAGCAGGCGCACACAAAGTTCATGGGAACCACTACTGCAACGAGAACCACAGTAACAGGCGGCGGCCCGCCGCGTCGGGTATTTCCGCCCCGGATCGTCGGGGGCCCGTCCCGGGAGCCGCCTGACCGGAGCGAAGGTGGCCGCCAACAGGCATGGAGGGCAAGCTGGTTGGCAGGTCGGATCACCCCGTCGGCCGACCGCCCCACAGTGCGATGACCGCAGGCGCGGCGTGTCCGCCCGCACGGTGGCGGCCGCCGCGTGGACGGATGTGGACGGATCACGCCCACCCGAGCCGCAGGGGAGCCGGCCGGACGAGCGCACGCGTCGTTCAAGATCCCCGGGAATCGAAGGTTCCGGGAAGGTCCCGTCCCGCGCTTTCCGGCGCATACTGAAGCTGATGACAAAATTCGCAGCGGTCCCCCGCCACCTGCCTACCAGCCCGTTCAAGGCCCGCATGGAGGCCCCACGCAAGCACTTCGCCGTCGGTGACCGGGTCACTCATGACACGTACGGCCTCGGCCGGGCCATCGGCGTCGAATTCGAAGGTGACAACGACATCGCCGTGCTCGTCGACTTCGGATCACACCAGGTACGCATCACCCAGCCCTATGCCGCCATGTTCAAACTCTGACCCCGGGCGCCACCGGTCCCGACCGGCCGTCCCGCCCACCTCGCCGCCCCGCGCAGCACTGCCCGGGGCGGCGATCTCATTGTCCGGCGTGTGCGGTCCCAGCAGACCCCCGACGGGCCCGAGCACCGTTCTGGCACTCCCCACCACACAACCGGCGCCGGAGGAGGGCATGCCCGGCGACCGACCCGTCGAGCCGCGAGGGCGCGTGCCGGCGCTCCGGACTCCCGCCTGATCGCATCCCGCGTGGCGGCCTCGACCGGAGGGACTGCGGCGCGCATCGTGGAGGTCGCGGACCGGCAGTCCGCCCGAACTGACCGTGCGCATTCACCAAGTGCCATGGCAGGGCAACGAGTTGGTGGGGGCCAGGTAAAATCCGGGGCCGCCGGCGGAGCGGACCGGTGCTGTTCACGTCCCGGCTGCCGCCGGTACACCGGGGACTCCCACCCTGGGGGCCGCACCGCCGCCGTCACCTCCCCCCTCCCTCTCCCCAGGAGAACTCTGTGACCCGTCGTTATGTCCGCCTGGCCGCCACCCTGGGCGCCGCGGGTGTGCTGGCCGGATCCACCGTCGCCCAGGCTGCCGCCGCCGAGGAGGGCCGCGGCAACCACGCCAGGCACGTCCTGCTGGTGTCGGTCGACGGCCTGCACGAGTCGGACCTCGCCCGGTTCGTGGCCGCGCACCCCCAGTCGGCGCTGGCCCGGCTGGTGCGTGGCGGTGTCGAGTACACCCACGCCAGCACCACCGACCCGTCGGACTCGTTCCCCGGCATGGTCGCGCAGCTGACCGGCGGCGGTCCCGGCACCACCGGCGTCTACTACGACGACACCTACAACGCCGAGCTGCTCCCGGCCGGCACCACCGACTGCCGCAACGCCAAGCCCGGCGTCGAGGTCGACCTCACCGAGGACCTGGACCGCAACAAGGACTCGATCGACGCCGGCCAGGGCCTGCCGGGCCTGCCGGGCTCCATCCTGAAGATGACCGGCAACCCGCAGACCCTGATCGACCCGGCCAAGCTGCCGGTCGACCCGCAGACCTGCAAGCCGGTCTACCCGCACTCCTACCTCCAGGTGAACACCGTCTTCGAGGTGGCCCGCCAGGCCGGCCTGCGCACCGCCTGGTCGGACAAGCACGCCGCGTACGACATCCTCAACGGCCCCTCCGGCGAGGGCATCCAGGACCTCTTCACCCCCGAGGTCAACAGCAGCGCCACCGGTTACAAGGGCGACTGGACGAAGGACAACCAGGCCACCGAGCAGTACGACTCGTACAAGGTGCAGGCCGTCCTCAACGAGATCGACGGCTACGACCACAGCCGCGCGCAGCGGGTCGGCACCCCGGCCGTGTTCGGCCTCAACTTCCAGTCCGTGTCCACCGCGCAGAAGCTCAACAGCTCGGACGGCCTGCAGGGCGGCTACGTCGCCAAGGGCGTGCCCGGCCCCCTGGTGGAGAAGAACCTGGAGTACGTCGACCGCCAGGTCGGCGCGCTGACCGCCGAGTTGCGCAAGCAGCACCTCGACGGCTCGACCACCGTCATCCTCTCCGCGAAGCACGGCCAGTCGCCGACCGACCCGGCCGCGCTCAACCGGATCGACGACGGACCGCTGCTGGACGGTCTCAACGCCGCCTGGAAGGCCGCCCACCCGGGCGCCGGCAACCTCGTCGCCCACGCGGTGGACGACGACGGCGTGCTGCTCTGGCTGAACGACCGCTCCGAGGAGGCCACCGGGTTCGCCAAGTCCTACCTGCTGGCGCAGAACGGCAACGGCGTCGACATCAACGGCAAGCCCCGCCCGTTCACCCACAGCGGCATCGAGAAGGTCTACGCCGGTGACGAGGCCGCCGACCACTTCGGCGTCGACCCGGGCGACGCGCGGGTGCCGGACGTCTTCGGCGTCGCGCAGTACGGCGTCGTCTACACGGGCGGCAGCAAGATCGCCGAGCACGGCGGCGCCCACCCGGACGACCTGAACGTCCCGCTCGTCGTCTCCGGCGCCGGCACCCCGGGCGGCGTCCGCCAGGACGAGGCGGTCGAGACCAAGCAGATCGCGCCGACGATCCTCAAGCTGCTCGGCCTCAAGCCGCACGACCTCGATGCCGTCCGCGAGGAGCACACCAAGGTCCTGCCGGTCCGCTGATCCGACCGGGCGCGGGTCCACCCCGGGCGGCCGTACGCCGAGCGCGTACGGCCGCCCGGCCGTTCGCGGGCGACCCAGCCGGACGGTCCGGTACCGACCCGGTCGATCACGTATCGGATTGGTATCGATGGACCCATAGGGACTGCCCTCGTCCGTCCGCGCCCCCAACACTTGGCCCCGCCGGTCGAATTGGCACGTCAACCACTTCGGGCGGCCCGGGTTCCGCGGGCCCCGCCCCTGGAGGTTCCGCGTCCCTTCTCCTCGTGATCCGCCGTCTGAACGGATCACGAGCGGCCGGAGAAGCCGGCCTGAACAACACTTCATCGCTCAACGGAGAACGACATGGATCTGACCAAGCTCGACACCCGTTCCAAGGTGCTGGCGGCCATCGGCCTCCTGGCCCTCGTCGACTCCTTCCTCCCCTGGTACTCGGTCTCCCAGAAGACGCCCTACCCGGGCGTGGCCTACGGCTACTCCACGGCGGGCAACGCGTGGGACGTCGGCATCGGCGGCTGGCTGCCGATGCTGCTGCTCCTGGCGGTCGGTGTGCTCGTCGCGCTGCCCGTGTTCGGACGCGCCGTGTCCGTCCCCGGCGGCTGGGCCGCGTACGGGGCCCTCTCCCTCCTCGCGACCGTGATCGTGGTGATCCGCTGGGTGTCCTACCCGTCGATCCCGGCCGAGGCGGCCTCGTTCATCACCGCCGGTGCCGACTTCGGCACGTACCTCGGGCTGCTGCTGGGCCTCGGCGGCGTCGTTCTCGGCTACCTGGGCTTCACCGCCGGTGGCGGCACGCTGGACGACATCCGCTCCGGCGCCGCGTTCAAGGAGCCGCAGGACCCCGCCCAGTCCTGAGACCGGGCTGGTCGAGGTAGCGGGCCGTCAGCAGGTGGGAGAAGCCCATGATGGTCTCCTGCGGGCTGACGCCCGTGGCGCCCGGCAGGACGCTCGCGTCGCACAGGCGCAGGTTGGTGAAGCCGTGCGGGCGGCCCTGGGCGTCGCACACGCCGCCCAGGGCGGGTGGGCCCATGCGGCAGGAGGCCATGGCGTGGACGGAGATCAGGTCCCAGGTCTCCGGCCGTCCGTGCCGCGCGAAGTCGGCCGCCCGGGCAGCGGTGGTCAGGCTCGCGGGTGCGGGCGGCAGCAGTTCCACGGCTCCGGCCTCCAGCAGGAGTTCGGCGGTGTGCCGGAAGGCGGAGCGCAGGAGGCCCTGGTCGCTCTCGGTCAGGCGGTGCCGTAGGACGGCGCCGAGGCCGGGCACCGCCAGGAGCCGTGCGGTGCCCTGGACGCTGACCTGGGTGGTGTAGACCGCGATCCGGTCCAGTTGGGCGAGCATCCGGTCGACCGTCCCGGCGGGGTGCGCGGCCAGCGCGGCGGCGAGCGAGCCCGGGGTGAGGTTCCCGGGCATCACCCGCACTCCCCGGTCGGCGAACTCCTGCAGCTGCGCGGTGAAGATGGTGCCCTCGGTGGCGCGGACGGGCTCGTCGAAGCGCGCCACCGTACGGAAGTTGACGTGGAAGGCGATGGCCCGGCCCGGGCCGCGCCCGCCGATGGAGCTGCGGCGCAGCAGCAGCGGGCTGCCGATCGGGCCGGCGGCCAGGAACACCGCCTGCGGGAGGTAGCGCAGCCGCCGGCCGTCGCGCAGGGCGTGCACGGCCGTGACCCGGGTGCCGTCGTGTTCGAGCCGGACGACCCGGGTGTCGGGCTCGACGACCGCCGCGAGCCGTTCGGCGGCGGGCAGGTAGCTGACCAGCATGCTCTGCTTGGCCCCGGTGGGGCAGCCGGTGACGCACCGGTTGGCGTGCCGGCAGCCTCGGACGATCCGGCGGGCCGGTGCCCAGCGCCAGCCGAGCCGGTCCGCCGCCTCGGCGAGCAGCACGGAGTCGCGGTTCCCCCGCCCGGGCGGCTGGTCGACGACGCCGAGGCGCCGCTCGGCCTCCGCCAGGTGGTGGGCGAGGTGGTGGGCCCGGAAGCCGTCGATCCCCGCCGACGCCCAGTGCTCCAGCAGGAGTTCGGGAGGGCGCCAGAACAGCCCGCCGTTGACCACGGTGGTCCCGCCGACGCAACGCCCCTCCCCGAAGGGGATGGTGGGCGCGCCGTGGATGGGCACCAGGCCGCCCTGGCGGTAGAGCCGGCGCAGGTTCTCCGCCGGGGCGGCCGCGGTGATCCGCTCCTGCGGGACGTGCGGGCCCTCCTCCAGGACGCGCACCTCCCGGCCCGCGGCGGCGAGTTCCAGGGCGGCGGCGCTGCCTCCGGCCCCCGAGCCGATCACCAGGGCGTCGCAGCGGACGGTCCGCACGGAGCCGGTCATGCGGGCTCCCGGCCCGGCGTGGTGGAGGGCCCGTCCAGCGCGCCGTGCAGGGCCAGCGCCAGGCTCACCCGGAGCACTTCGGCGAAGCCGGGCACGGCGGACAGCCGGTCGGCGACCCGTTGCGGACGGGCCCGGCCCGCACGCCCCCGGAGCGGGTCCGTGAGGAAGGCGGCGACCGGGAGCGCCCGCATGAGCAGGGCGAACGCCAGCCGGTACGGCCCCGGCAGCGCCGCCAGGGTCGCGGCCGTGTGCCGGACGGCGGCGGCCTGGCGGGCCGGTTCGGACAGGGCCGCGCAGCGGCCCGCCCAGAGCGGCGGGAGCCCGGCGGAGCGTACGCGCCGCTCCCAGGCCCGCTCCCGACGGCGCTCCCCCTCCCCGGTGGAGCGACGGGCCCTCATGCGGTGACCTTCTCCCTGACCAGGCCCGCCAGGAGCCGGGGCATCCCCTTGGCCAGGACGGCGTCCAGGGCCTCCAGGAAGAGGTCGACGTCGGAGTCCTCCGCCACCAGGGGCGGCGCGGCGATCAGCGGGAGGTCCTGGTTGGAGCCGTAGTAGGTGAGCACGCCGTGGTCGCGGTAGAGGGCGGCGACCACGGCGGCGGTGGCGAGCTTGGCCCCGGCCTGCGGGTCGCGCGCGAAGGAGGACGGCAGCAGGTGCAGCACGTGGTCCAGGGCGGCCGGGCCGTGACGCAGGATCACGCCCTGGAGGGCCCCGGCGCCGCGTACTTCCGCGACCGTGCGCGGGTGGCGGGCGGCGAGGGCGGTGAGGCCGGTGCGCAGCCGCTCGCCGAGGCGGCGGGCCCTGGCGGGGTAGTCGTCCTCGACCGCGATCGCCACGGCCTCCAGCGCGGTGGCGGTCTCCTCCCCGAAGCCGTAGTAGGTGGTGCTGTGCAGGGTCGCGTCGGGGAGCGAGTCGTAGGCCCGGCGGAAGACGGGCTCCCGGGCCACGTACCCGGAGATGGAGGCCTTGCCGCCGCCGAAGGACTTGGAGGTGGTCACCACGTCCGGGAGGAGGCCGGGGTGGCGCATGAAGTGGAAGAGCGAACCGGTCCTGCCCCAGGAGGTGTAGACCTCGTCGAAGATCAGGACGATGTCGTGCAGGGTGCACAGCCGGCGCGCCTCGCGCAGGAACTCCTCCGAGCACTCGCGCAGGCTGGAGGCGCTGAAGGGTTCCAGGACCAGCGCGTAGACGTCGCTCCCGCCCTCGGGCGTGGTGTGCCGCTCCAGGGCCAGTTCGAGGGAGCGCAGGTCGTCGAAGGCGAAGCCGTCCGTGCCGGGGATCCTCGGGAAGGTGAAGTGCACCTCCGGCGAGGCGGTGAGGCTTCCGGCGCCGAGCAGCTTGCCGTGGAAGGCGATGTCGGAGTGCAGGACGGTGCCGCGGTGGCCTCGGTGGTACTTGTAGGCCATCTTGAGGGCGCCCTCGACGGCCTCCGCGCCGGAGTTGGGGAAGTAGCTGACGTCGAGGTCCCCCGGGAGCAGCTGGGCCAGGTTGTGTCCGAGCGCGGCGACGTACGGCGAGAGGTAGTTCTTGTGCACCTCCATGCGCCGCAGTTCCTGGAAGCGCCGGCGGGCGGCCAGGATGCGGGGGTGGTTGTGGCCGTGGTTCAGGACGCCGATGCCGCCGGTGAAGTCCAGGACCCGCCGCCCGTCGCGCAGGGTGATCCAGCAGCCCGAGGCGCTGTCCACGGCGTCGTGGCCGAATCCGAAGGCGGAGAGCAGCGTCACCTGGCCCCTGCTGACATGGCGGCGGTAGAGCTCGTGCACCTGCTCGACGGGCATCCGCTCGCAGTCCTCGGTGCTGATCAGGGAGTTCATGGCGTCCCCTTCCGTTCCTCCCGACCGGTGCGGCCGGTGCGGCCGGCGGTGCGGATCCGGTCGGCGATCAGGCGGCCGGCGTTGCGCCCCTGCCGTACGGCGTAGTTGGTGCCCCGGTCCTGGGGGTAGACCTGGGCCATGCTGGCCAGGTAGAGCCCCGGCACGTCGGTCTCCGTCGCCGGGATGCGCTCGGTGTAGTGCGGAGTGATGACGGGCTGGGCGTGGTCGGCCCGCCAGACGTGGTGGTCGCGGACCCAGTCGCGCCGGAACTGCGGGAACATCCGGCGCAGGTGCGGGAGGCTCGCCTCGAACACCGCGTCGTCGTCCATCCGGTACAGCTCGGCGCTGGTCGGGAGGTAGGCGGACAGGTAGACCAGGTGGCGCCCGGCGTAGGCGTCGGCGTCCTCCAGGTTGGTGTGCTCGATGACGCCGACGTAGGGGAACGACGGGTCGGTGACGTTGAGCCAGTAGGTGTCCGACAGGGAGCGGTCGGTCTGCAGCACCAGGCACAGGTTGGCGAGGTAGGGGATGTCGGACAGCCGCCGGCGCACGGCGGGCACGTCCGGGTGGGGCGACGGTCCGGCGGGGGCTCGGGTTTCGGCTCGGGCTTCGGCTCGGGCCTCGGCTCGGGCTTCGGCTTCGGAGAGGAAGCCGGCGAGCAGGTCCGGCGCCGTGGTGGCCAGCACCCGCCGTGCGGGCAGCACGCCGCCGTCCGTACGGACCCCGCGCACCCCCTGGGCGTCGGTCAGCACCTCCCGCACCGGGGTGCCCGTGCAGATCCGCACGCCCAGTTCGGTGAGGCGCGCGACCCACGCGTCCAGGAGGGCGGCGCAGCCACCGCGCAGGTAGTAGAGGACCTCGCGGCCGCTGTGGGACCGGCTGCCGCCGCGCAGGTGGAGCTTGGTCCACATCCAGGTGGCACCGACCTCGGTCGCGTACTCGCCGAACTTGCCCTCCAGCAGCGGGCGCCAGACCGTCTCGTAGACCTGCGGCCCGCTCAGTTCCAGCAGCCACTCCCGGGCCGTGAGGTCCTCCAGGTCCCGCCAGTGCTTGACGTGGTGGGCGCGCACCGCGGACCAGCCCAGCCGGACGCGGTCGGGCAGCGGGAGGGGCGCGAAGCGCAGGACGTCCCACGGGCTCGACAGCCGGTACACCGAGTTCGCGTAGTAGACGCCGGTCCGGGTGCGGTGCGGCTGGAGCAGGTGGCCGCAGCCGAGTTCCTCGCACAGGCCCCGGACCTCCAGGTCGGAGGAGAACCAGTGATGGTAGAAGCGTTCGAGCCGGGCTCCCCCGACCTCGAAGGACCCGGCCAGGCCGCCGACGTACGGATCGCGCTCCAGCACCCGGCAGGGCACCCCGGCCAGGGCGAGCTCGTGGGCGGCGGCCAGGCCGGTGAACCCGCCGCCGATCACCAGGACCTCGTCGCCGGACGGCGGGGCCGCGCTGTTCTCGGTCATCGCTGCTCCCTTCGAGGCCTCCGGCGCTCTTCCGTCCGGAGGCGATGGCTCTGGGAGGTGGGGAGGGTCAGGGCGCGCGGGCCTGCCACAGCTGCGAGGGGAGGGTGGCGTGCCGTCCCGCCTGAGGGGACACCGCCGCGCGGGGAGCGCATCGGAACCGCCACAGGCGACCCACGCTCCCCAAGGACCGTAGCACCGGGCCCGGCCCGCGTCCTGCGGAGGTTCGTCCGCGAAGCTGTCGCTCCGGTTGCCGCGATCCCCGCGCGGCCCACATCATCGAGGCTGGAACGGCGACCAGGGAGGCGACGACCGATGGACGCCACGCCGCAGCAGCCGCTGCGCTACGCCGTTGGGCTGCCCAACAGGCGCGAGTACGCCGACCCCCGCCTGCTCCGCGAGCTGGGAGCGCTGGCGGAGCGGTCCGGCTGGGACGGCTTCTTCCTCTGGGACGGCCAGGTCGGGGAGCACCCGGACGAGCACGTCACCGACTCCTGGACCACCCTGGCCGCGGTCGCCGCCGACACGGAGCGGCTGCGGCTCGGCGTCATGGTGAACGTGCTCGCGCTCAAGCACCCGGCCGAAGTCGCCCGCGCGACCGTCGCGCTGGACCTCCTCAGCGGCGGACGGCTGGTCTTCGGTGCCGGCCTCGGCTCCTCCCCCGACGAGTTCCGGGCGCTGGGCCACGACCCGGACCCGCGGGTGCGGGCGGAGAAGCTGGACGAGGCCCTCCAGGTCCTCGACGGGCTGTGGACGGGCCGCCAATTCTCCTTCCACGGACGCTGGTTCACCGTCGAGAGCCTTGCCTTCCAGCCGGTGAGCCCGCAACGCCCCCGCATCCCGGTGTGGATCGCCGGCACGTGGCCCGCGCGACGCCCCATGCGGCGGGCCGCGCACTGGGACGGCGTGTTCCCCACCCGGGCGGGGGTGGGGCACACCGAGATGATGCCGCCCGCCGACCTGGAGGCCGTGGTCTCCTACGTCCGCGACCAACGGCCCTCCCCCGGGCGGCCGTTCGACGTCGTCATGGAGGGCCGGACCTCGGGGCTCCGGCCGGAGGCCGACGCGGCGGTCGTCGCCCCGTACCGGGCGGCCGGCCTCACCTGGTGGGTCGAGAAGCTCGGCTGGTTCCGGGGCCCGGTCGACCTCGTCCGCGCCCGGATCGCGGCCGGACCGCCCCGGGAGCCGTCCCTCCCCCACGGCCGACCGCGGTGATCCCCGGCCCGCCGTAGCCCGCACGCGGACGGCCGTTCGGCGGAACTTCCGGTCGATCGTCGTCGAACCGGCGATTCGCGGAGCGGCCCGCGCGCGGGCGTCGTCCACGATCTCCGGGCAGATCCCTCTCCCCGTGCCCGGAGGCGCCCGTGTCCCCGTCCCCCGCCCGCCGGTCACCGGCTCCCGCCCGGTGGACGGCGCCGCGCGTCGCCCTCGCGGTCGTCGCCGTGCTGCTGTTCGCCCTCGCCGGGGTGGCGGCGGCCGGGATCGAGAAGCCGGCGCACGAGGTGATGCGGCAGGGCGGGCGGCTGACGGTCGTGCTGGTCTGCTCGGTGCTCGGGCTCCTGCTGGCGGCCTGGGTGCTGCTGCGGCCCCGGCCCTCGAAGCCGTCCTCGCTCGGCTGGTTCAGCGCGACGGTCAGCGCGCTGTGCCTGCTGGCGACGGTGTTCGTCTGGGTCTCGGTCGCCGCCGACGACACCGTCATCGGCACCCCCGGCACCGTGGTCACCACCCCCGCCGCGACGGCCGACTACCTGCGCGCCGAACAGCGCGACGGGATGCAGCAGATCCCCACCGGCCTGATGATCCAGACCGCCCAGTTCACCGACGCCAACAACGTCCGCCTCACCGGCCTGCTCTGGCAGCGCCTGCCCGCCTCCGCCGACACCAAGATCCCGGCCGTCGACCTCCCCGACGCCGTCGACGGCGGCATCGGCGACCAGGTCTACCTCCTCGACAACGGCGACAGCACCAAGACCGTCGGGTGGAAGCTGCGCGCGACCCTGCGCGAGCAGTTCGACTACCAGCACTACCCGCTCGACCGGCAGAACGTCTGGATGACCATGTGGCCCCGGACGGCCAACACCGTCCTGGTCCCCGACTTCGCCGCCTACCCGCCGTGGGAGGCCGAGCAGAACTACGGCCTGTACGCGGACATGGTCACCGGCGACTGGCGCACCCACTTCAGCGCCTTCTCGCTCGGTGACGTCCAGAACCGCACCACCCACGGCGCCGCGGGTGCCTCCCTCGACTCCACCGTCCCCGAACTGCACTTCTCCACCGGCATCACCCGCCGCTTCCTCAGCCCCCTGCTCGACCGGCTCGTCCCGCTGATGGTCATCGCCATGCTGGTCTTCGCCTCGCTGTTCGTCGTCACCAAGGACTCCGACCGGCGTTCCCTGGCCGGCTTCTCCACCTGGACGGTGATCGGCTTCTGCGGCGCCATGATGCTCGTCATCGCCGTCCAGCACAGCTCACTGCGCAGCGCGACCGGGGCCACCGGCATCGTCTACGCCGAGTACTTCTACTTCATCCTCTACCTGGTGATCGCCCTGGTCGCCTTCAACGTCGTCGAGTACACCTCGACCCGCCGCCTCCGGCTCCTGGAGTGGAACGGCAACATGGCGGCCAGGCTGATGTACTGGCCGATCGTCACCGTCCTGCTGTTCGCGGCCACCCTCGGCGCCTTCGTGCTCTGAGTGCCTCGGCCGGTCTCCGAAAGGCCGTCGGCGGAGGCCGCGAGCCGGGCGGCAGGGAGGCGGGGAGGCGGTTCACCCGGCGTTCGGCACGGGTTCGCCCGAGGTGGTCGCCGCATTGGCCCGGCCCGGCGGGTTTACGTCACCGAGGATGCGGTTTCGGACGGGTTGGCACTTCGAAGGCAAAAGTGAGCTGGAGCCTTGGAATCGCATGGCAAAGTTTGGGTCATGGCACATGTGAAATGTCACATGGCCGATAGAGCCTCCTTCCGAACGTTTTCCCACCTTGCCCGTAGGAGAAGACCATGAACCGCATCACCCGCATCGCGGTGGGCGCCGCCGGCGCCGCCACCCTGCTCACGGCGCCCGCGCCGGCCTTCGCCGCCACGGCCGGCGCCGACACCACCACCGCTACGGTCACGACCTGCAAGACCGGCCTCCAGGCCGGCCTGGCGACCACCGCCTGCGCCGACGTCACCGGCAACAGCGTCGTGATCTACGGCAACATCGGCCTGGCCGGCCCGCCCGACGGGCCGGTGTCGTGGCAGACCCTGTACACCAACCTGTCGGCCGAGGTCGTCGGCGGCAGCTCGCTGGGCTCCGTGAACGGGCGCACCCTGTTCCACTCCACCACCGTACGGGTGGAGGGCTTCACCGCCACGGCCCCCTGCGGTTCGACGGTGCGCGCGACCTTCACGGTGCAGGGCAGCGGCCCGTGGGGCGTCCGGCCCGTGCTGGACGTTCCGGTTACCTGCTGACGCTCCGTCCATGTGAAGGCCGGGCCCGGGAGGTCAGAACCTCCTGGGCCCGACCCGTTGCGGTCACCGGCCGGCCCCTTCGGGCTCGTCGGTCAGGCCGGTGACGCGCAGGGTGAGGTTGAGGCGGCCGCGGGTGAGGCCGGTGGCGGGGTCGCCGGTGCCGGGGAGGATCTTCGGGACGGCGTGGTAAGCGAGGCGGGAGGGGCCGCCGAAGACGAGGAGATCGCCGGAGGCGAGGGTGACGTCGTGCCAGGGGCGGTTGCGGTGCTCGGTGGTGCCGAGGCGGAAGACGCAGGAGTCGCCGATGCTGAGGGAGACCACGGGCGCGAGGGAGCGCTCGTCCTTGTCCTGGTGCATGCCGAGCCGGGCGGTCCCGTCGTAGAAGTTGACGAGCGCGGCGTCGGGTTCGTAGGCGGCTGCCTGCTCCTCGTCCTGGTAGGCGTCGGCGACGGCGCGACGGCCGAGGTCGGCGAGCCGGGCGGGGAACGGGGCGACCCGGCGGCCGTTCACGTCGTCGGCGGTGCGGGAGTAGGCGTACGGCTGCCAGTGCCAGCCCAGGCAGACGGTCTGCACGGACATGACGCCCCCGCGCGGCAGCCGGGTGCGGCGGATGGGGACGGGCCCGGCGGCCCAGGCGCGGCAGGCGGTGACGAGGTCGCGCTGCTCGCCCGGGGTGAGCCAGCCGGGCAGGTGGACGGCGCCCGGCGCGATCTCGCGGCGCTCGTAGGCGGCATGCGGCGGGCCGAACAGCGTCGGGGCGGGGTCGGTGTTCATGCGGCGCCGCCCGTCGTGGTCGGCGGGAGGGTCTCGGTCCAGCCGTGCTCGATGCGCCAGGCGCCACCGTCCGGGCTCACGCCGCGCAGGCCGTCCAGCACGCCGTCGCCGGCCAGGGCGGCGGCGGCCGGTTCGGCGAGGGAGGCGAAGCCGAAGGTACGCTCCGGGCGCCAGGGAGTGGAGCGGGCGAGGCGGCGGGCGAGCTGGGCCCAGCCGAGCGGGGCGGCGGCGATGACGAGGGCATCGGGTTCACGGTCGGTGAGACGGTGGGCGGGCCGCAGCCAGGAGGCGGCCCGTTCGGGCCAGTCGGCGACGGCCAGGACCTCGTGGCCGGCGGCGCACCAGGCCTGGGCGAACGCTTCGGCGGCCTCCCGGGAGGCGTCGTCGCGGCTGTGGCCGATCGTCACGGTGTGCAGCCGTGGGCGGCGGTGCCCGGTCAACAGCCCTAGCAGGGCGGTGAGTTCGGCGGCGGTGTGCGGGGCGGGCGCGGGCAGGGGGCCGTAGGCGGCGGCCTCGGGCGGGGTCAGCAGGGGCGAGCGGGGCTTCACGGGGTTCGGGTCCTTCGGGCTTTCCACTGCCGGTACTTCTCGGGCAGGCAGACGGCGCAGGGCCGGTAGCCGGCGGCGGTGGCGGTGGCTTCGTCGGGGAAGAAGACGCGGTGGCGTACGTAGTGGCCGGCGGCGATGGCGCGCAGCGCGCTGGGGCAGTCGAGGCGCCCGTAGCGGCGTCCGGGGCGGTGGCCGCCGAGGGTGCCGGGGGTGGCGCTGGCGTAGGGGCGGCCCTCGGGCCCGGTGAGGGTGTAGGTGCGCGGCGGCCCCGGGGCGGCGGGTATCGGTGCGGTGGTCACGGCGGGCTGTCAGGCGTCGTGGAAGACGAGGCCGAGGGCGTGGCGGCGGCCGCTGCGCACGGTGCTGACGCCGTGGCGCACGGGTGCGGCGTAGTGGCCGCGCGCGGAGGGGACGGGGCGGTCGCGGGTGGTGAAGACCAGGCCGTGGCCCTGCGGGAGAGCGGTGGCGGTGGCACGGGACTGGGCGCGGGGGCGCTGCTCGACGAGGAGGAACTCGCCGCCGGTGCAGTCGGTGCCGTGGGCGTCGAGGCCGATGACGACCTGGAGGGGGAAGACGAGGTCGCCGAAGAGGTCGCGGTGCAGGGCGTTCCAGTCGCCGGGGCCGTAGCGCAGCAGGATCTGGGAGCTCTTCCCCTGCCCGGCGGCGTGGCACATCGCGGTCCACTCGGCGAGGGTGTCGGGCCAGGGCGCGGGGCGGCCCAGCGTCTGCGCCCAGGTGCGGGCGATGGGGAGCAGGCGGGGGTAGAGGGCCTCGCGCAGGACGTGGACGGGCTCGGGGAGGTCGTGGGTGAAGTAGCGGTACCGGCCGGAGCCGAACCGGTGGCGGGCCATGTCGACGGTGCTGCGGAAGCGGGCCGGCTCCTCGTAGAGGGCGGCGAGGCGCCGGCACTGGTCGTCGTCGAGGAGGCGGGGGGTCAACGCGCAGCCGTAGGTGTCGAGTTCGGCCGCCAGGGCGGTCCAGTCGGCGGCCCGGACGGCGTCAGCGGCGGGGTCGTTCACGGGTGGTCCTTCAGTGCTTCGGAGGGGCGCGGGGGTTCAGGGTGGTTTCGATCGTGGCCCGGGGCGGGACCGGGTGCTGGCGGCATTCGGACGTCGCGTCCGGTGGCGGGCGCAGCGCCACCGCGCGGTCGGCGCACCGTCGTCAACAGCCGGCTCGGCGCGGTCACCCTCGTCACCCTCGTCGCCGACGGCGACGCCGTCAGGCCGTCGGCGCCGACCCCTTGCGTATCCTGCTGGTCGGCGCCGACGGCTCCCTCACCGGCTGTGCCGGCGGCCTCGATCCCAGGGCCGCCCACCTTCCCCTCGAAGCGACCGCCCGGCACAGCCCCGGCCCGGCCGCACCACCGCGCCGCGGCCTGGCCGCTTCGGGCGTGTTCAGGGCAGCAGGGAGACCTGGTAGTGGGCGATGGCCCAGCCCTGGTCGGTGCGGCGGAGCAGGACGGAGAGGTTGACGTCGAGGGTGGGGCGGTCGGTGAAGGAGAAGGCGACGCCGAGGTAGCCGAGGATCAGGTCGTCGGCGAGGCGACGGGTCTCCAGGAGCCGGTAGTTCGCGCTCAGGCCGGCCGGCTGGGAGTCGTAGTAGGCGGCGATGCCGGGGCGTCCGGTGGTGTAGGGGTGGAGGCCCTGGAAGATCGCGTCCTCGGTGAACAGGGCGGCGGCCGACTCGGGTCGGTGTTCGTCGACGGCGCCCTTCCAGGCGTCGAGGACGGTGCGCAGGGCGTCGGTCGTGTCGGTGGTGTTCATGGCGGCGGCTCCGGGGTCGTGGGGTGGTGGCGGGGTTCAGTGGCGGGGTTCAGTGGCCGGCGCTGACGCCGCCGTCGACGTGCAGGATCTCGCCGGTGACGAAGGGGGCGTTCTCCAGGTAGAGGACGGCGTCGACGATGTCGCCGATCTCGCCGAGGCGGCGCACAGGCTGGAGCGCGGCGAGGAAGTCATGGGTCTCGGGGGCGTGCATGGGGGTGCGGACGGTGCCCGGGGAGACGGCGTTGACCCGGATGCCGCGGGTGGCGTACTCGATGGCGAGGGACTTGGTGGCGGCCTGCAGGCCGCCCTTGGTGAGCGAGGCGAGGACGGAGGGGACGCGGGCGTCGGCGTTGTCGACCAGGCTGGTGGTGATGTTGACGACGTGTCCGCCACCCTGGCCGAGCATCTGGCCGACGGCGAGCTGGGTGAGCCGGAAGAAGCCGGCGAGGTTGACGCCGGTGACGGCGGCGTAGTCGTCGACGGTGTAGTCGGTGAAGGGCTTGGCGACGAACAGGCCGGCGTTGTTGACCAGGGTGTCGATCCGGCCGAAGCGTTCGATCGCGGCCGTGACCAGGCGTTCGGCGGTGGCGGGGTCGGCGATGTCGCCGGGGACGGCGAGCACGCCCGGGTCGTCGGAGGGGGCGATGGTGCGCGAGGTGGCGACGACGGCGTGACCGAGCTTGCGGTAGGCGTCGACGAGGGCGGCGCCGATGCCCTGGGAGGCTCCGGTGACGACGGCGACCCGCTGACTATTCATGGGCATGACATACCTCCGGAGGGTGTCCGTCACCGGACACGGTCGAGTGGATTCTGGGGCGGCACTGCCAGTCACGGCCGGACCAGTTACGGGCCACGGCCGCCGGCTCCTGCCGACACCTCGACGGTAGGCCGCGCGCGCCGACCGGGGCAACGCCGAACCGACCCCGCGCCGCGACCGGCTTCCTCCCTGCTGGAAGGCCCCTCCTCCCAGCGCAGGTCAGCACGGGTCAGCGCATCAGGAGCCGCCAGGCAGCCACACGTCCGCGCCGCCGTCGAACGCGTCGAACGCGTCGACCACCGCCAGCACCGCAGCCCTGGCCTCGTCGGCCCGCCGGACCAGCAGCCAGGGCCAGTGCACCTCCGGCGAGACCACCGGCCGGCGTGTCAGATCGGCCGGCAGCGGAGCGGTCTGACCCTTCGGCGAATTGAGGACCGGCCGCCCGATCCGGCGCACGTGCTCGAAGAACGCCGGACCGGTCACCCCGCCGTCCGAGATCCGCTCCACCCGCGCGCCCGTGGCACTGGCCAGCTCCTGCGCGTACACGTTCCAGGACGCCCAGGAGATGACATCCTCGTCCACCAGCACCACCGCGTCACGGGCCCGCACCGGCCCCGCGCCGCCCGCGGCGCACACCGCGAACAGCCGGTCCGCGCCGATCAGCCGCCCGGCCAGGCCGAGCCGCTCCAGGTCCGCGTCCGGCACCCAGCACACCGCGAGGTCCAGGCTCCCGTCCGCCACCCGCGCGGCCTGGGTGTGCGAGGGCGCCACCCAGGCGTCCACGTGCACGGTCGCCACCCCGGACGTCCGTGCGGCGAAGTCCGGCGGCCACCAGTTGACGTACCCCACCCTCACCGGCTCCGCCGACGACAGCCGCCCGGCCCTCAGTCGCAGGTCCTCCGCCCGCTCCAACAGCGCCCGCACGTGCGGCAGCAGCGCGGTGCCGGCCGGGGTCAGTGCCACCGAACGTCGGTCCCGGTCGAACAGCACCACCCCGAGGTCCCGCTCCAGCGCCTTGATCTGCTGGGACAGCGACGGCCCGGCGATCAGCAGGCGAGCGGCCGCCCGGGCGAAGTTCAACTCCTCGGCGACCGCGACGAAGTACCGCAGTTGGCGCAGTTCCACGCCCCACACCCTACGGCCGGTGGGAGGCTGCGCCTCCCACCCCGGAGGATCCAGGTCGTGGCGCCACGCGGAGCACCGGCGGAGCATGGACGGCAGCAGCACCACGCACACAGCACGAGGGAGCAGCACCATGAGGGACTTCCTGGTCGAGATCACCACCGCCGTCCCCCCGGACGTCCCCGCCGAGGAGGTCGACCGCCGACGCGCCGCCGAAGCCGTCCGCGCCCGCGAACTCGCCGACACCGGAAGACTGTTCCGGCTCTGGCGGCCGGTCGGCGAGAAGCGCAGCATCGGCGTCTGGCGGGCACCGGACGAGGAGCGGCTGCGCTCCGAGGTGCTCGCCACCCTGCCGCTGTGGCCGTGGATGACCGCCACCGTCACGCCGCTGGAACCGCACCCCAACGACCCTGGGACCACCTGACACGGAACAGCGCCGCCCGCCCCCGCGACGGCGGTGGGGGCGGTCGCGGGGGTGGGGCGGAAGGAGGCGTTGCGGCGTTTGGGGGTGGTCGCCGAGCAGTTGGGGCGGCAGAAGATGCCGGTGGCGGCGGCGAAGAAGAACTCGCCGTCGAAGCGCGCGTCGCGGCTGCGCACGGCCTGGCAGCGGACGTCCTCGGTGGTGGCGGTGTTCACGGATCGGGAGCGGGGACGGCGTACGGCGCGGGTCAGCGGGCGTTGTGGAAGATGATGCCCAGGGTGGTGCGCCGTCCGGTCTCGACGGCGCTGGTGCCGTGGCGCATCGGGTGGCGGCGCCAGCCGCGCCGGCCCTGGGCGGGGCGGTGCTGGACGGGGAAGACCAGGGCCTGGCCGAGGCCGGGGCGCACGACGATGGCGCGGGACTGGGAGCGGGGGCGCTGTTCGACGAAGACGTTCTCCCCGCCGGTGAAGTCCTCACCGGGCCGCTCCAGCATGAGGGTTGCCTGGAGGGGGAAGACGAGGTCGCCGTAGACGTCCTGGTGCATGCAGGCGTAGTCGCCGGGGCCGTAGCGCAGCACCAGTGGGGTGGGGCGGTGCTGCCCGGCGGCGGCGCAGCGGTCGTGGAGTTCGGCGAGCGTGGCGGGGAAGGCCGGGCCGTCCAGGCGCCGGGCCCACTCGTTGGCGATTTCGGCCAGCGGCGGGTACAGGCGCTCGCGCAGCTCCCGCAGGACGGGGTGGGCGGCCGGGTCGGCGTAGTAGCGGTAGGTGCCCCGGCCGAAGCCGTAGCGCTGCATCACCACGGTGGAGCGGAACAGGGCGTCGTCGTCGAAGGTCGCGGTGAGCTGGGCGCACTGGTCGGAGGTGAGCAGCGGCGCGGTGAGCGCCACGCCGTCGCGGTCCAGATCGGCGCGCACGTCCTGCCAGTCGACGGCCGCGAGGGCGGGCAGGGAGTCGGGGGCGGAGGCGTCGTTCACGGGGAGGGTCCTTGGGTGTTCCAGGGGGTGGCCCGGGTGGGCGCGAGGGTGGAGGGTTTCGATCCTCGCTCGGGGCGGGGACCGGGTGCTGGCGGCATTCGGACGTCGCGTCCGCAGGACGGGCGCGTGGCGCGGTGCCGGTCAGGGCACCGCGGCGTGCTCCATGCGCGAACGCAGCAGGGTGCTGGAGACGTCCCCGGTGCGGTGCAGCCGAATGGAAGAGCCGGAAGATTTCTTCGGCGCGGATCTCACGTTCCCGGTGCCGGGTCCGTCTACAGGGCGAGAACGCAGCACCAGCGCCACCGACCGCAGGAGCGATCATGGACATCCGGCACACCGTCGTCAGCGCCCGGCTCGGCGCCGACGGCTCCCTGACCGGCTACGCCGGCGGCCCGCGCCGCAAGCAGGAGCTCCTCGCCCTGGAGGAGCCGGCCGAGGTCACCGCCTCGCGCCTGTTCTGACCCCGCCCACGCCGGACCGCCACTCGACCGACGGCACCCTCGGCGGCTACATCGGCGGCCTCGACGCCAAGACCGCCCTCCTCGCCCTCGAATCCGCCGCCTGACACAGCCCCCGGCCGGGCCCCGTACGGCCTCCCGGGGCCGGGCGTCAGGACAGCGGGCCCGCCAGCAACCGGGCGGCCAGGTCGTACAGTTCGGCCACCAGCTCCGCCGTCAGCCCCCTGCGGTACTCCAGTTGGTCCTCCGCCCGGTGCAGCCACCCACGGACCGGCCGCAGCGGCGAGCCGGGGTCGTCGGCGGAGCACAGCCCGAAGCCGACCCGCTCGGCCGCCGCCAGCGGATCGAGCCGGCCGTCCAGCAGGTCCCGAAGGCAGTACCGGGCCAGCGCCAGGTCCCGGCCCTCGGCCGTGACGGGCAGCCGCAGCACCGGCCGCAACTCCTGCTCCACCTCGGCCAGCAGTCGGCGCGCCTCCAGGACCTCCCCGTCGGACAGCACACCGAGCTCCCACAGCCCCGGGGTGTCCGCCCCGCCGGCCAGCGCCGCCCAGGCGGCCTCCACCGCCGCGACGGCCGACTCCGGACAGCCTCCCGGGCCGCGCTCCAGCAGCACCCTGCGCAGCGGTTCCAGTGCCCCGTCCGGTTCCGTGCCGCGACGGACCACGGCACCCGGGCCGGTCAGATCTGCCGCTCCGGATCGGAGAAGGTCAGGCCTCCGGCCGCGAACACCCGCCGAGCCGGTGCGAGCGCGGCGGCGGTCCCGCCGGGCGGCTGACGAAAGTCGGCCCCCTGCTCGACCGGCAGCGGCCGGCCGCCGGACTGGGCGGGCACCGAGGCGTCGGTGGCCGGTTCGGAGAAACGCAGGGAGAGTGCACGGTGGTCAGTCATGCCCGACAGTCTCCCGGCCCGGGCAGGCTCGGCGCACCCGTTTTTCCACCGGCACCCGGCCGAGGGGCTCCGGCAGCCGCGTTCCCCTCAAGCGCCCCGGGCTCGCGGGCGGCGACCGTACGGTGCCTGGCCGGCCTGTCCGCGGCTTCCCGGCAGGGACGTGTGCCGGTGAGGTCGGGACGCCGAGGATCACGGGCGTCGTGCCAGGAAGACGAACTCCCTCCCCGGGCGGTCGGGCGCGTCGCGGACGTCCTCCACCACGTAGCCGTGGGCGACCAGGTCCCTCTCGATCTCCTCCCGCTCTCGGAAGCGCAGCGTCGAATCCGACGTCAGCACCTGTCCGTCCGAAGCGAACACGTAGGTCCACCGGAACGTCACCAGGGGCCCGCTCACGTCGACCGGCTGAACCCAGGTCTCGACGGAGCCGACGCCCGGGATCTCGGTCACGCCGTGGGAGATCTCGCGGGTCCACTCCTCCCAGGCGCGTCGGGCCGGATCACGGGTCTCGAAGACCAGGTGTCCGCCGGGCCGCAGCGCTCCGTGGGCTCCGCGCAGCGTCCCCTGCCACGTCTGCGGATCGGCGATGGCCTGGGCGACGTTCGCCGTCATCGTCGCCAGGTCGACCTGCAGCGGCGGGAGGTCCGTCGCGTCGCCGCAGATCCAGCGCACGCGCTCACTGCCCGGTTTGGCCCGGGCGACGTCGATGGATGCCAGGGCGGGATCGACGCCGACGACCTCGATCCCCCGCTCGGCCAGGAGGAGGGCGAAAACCCCTGTGCCGCAGCCGATGTCCAGGACTCGGCCGGCGTCGAACTCCTCCGCGATCCGCAGGTAGGCGTCGAGGTCACTGCGGTCGGGGTCGAGCGGGTCGTAGAGCGCGGCGAGCCGTGGATGTCCGAAGCCTTCGTCAGCCATGCGGCCGAACCTAGGCAGAGCCGGGCTCGAACGGCCACCGGGTTTCGCCGGTACGGGCCGTGGCCGTGCGGTAGGCCGGGTCGTGAACGGTCACGAGGCGCCCCGAGAAAGTGGGGTCCGGCGCGGGGGCAGTTTGTCGGAGCGCTGTCATGATGTTCTCCGGGACGCCGCCTACTGGTTGGTAACACGGCGTCCTGCGACGGACCGTCAGGAATCCACGAACCTTGGGGGAGTCATGCGCACGCGTACGTCCAGGCTGCTCGCCGCCGCCGTCACCGCCGCCCTGGCCGCCGCCGCGACGGTCGTCACGGCCGGGCCGGCCGCGGCGAGCACCGCTGCCGCGAGCGACCCGTTCTACTCCTACGACGGCGGCACGCCGCTGGCCCTGCTCGCACCGGGCACCGTGCTCAAGACCCGGACCCTGCCGTACCACGTGCTGGGGCTGCCCACCCCGGTGACGGCGATCCAGCTGCTCTACCGCACCACCGACCTGCAGGGTCGCCCCGCGGCCAACGTCACCACCGTGGTGCGCAGCCTGACCGGGGACAGCGGCAGGGCCGTCTCCTACCAGTCCTTCTACGACTCGCTCGACCCGGCGGACAGCCCCTCCCGGGCGGTGGCCGGGGACGTCACCCTCGGCGGGGTGATCCCGAACGCCGAGGCGCTCTTCCTGGTGCCGCTGCTCGCCCAGGGCTACAGCGTGGTGATCCCGGACACCGAGGGCCAGAAGGCCGACCTCGCGGCCGGGCCGGAGTACGGGACCAACACGCTGGACTCGATCCGGGCCGCGACCGCCTCCCCGGCGACCGGCCTGGACTCCGGCACCCGCTTCGGGCTGATGGGCTACTCCGGCGGCGCCGTCGCCACCTCCTGGGCGGCCGCGCTCGCACCGAGCTACGCGCCCGAGGTGAACGCCCGACTGGTCGGCTACACCGAGGGTGGGCTGCTGGTGGACGCGGCGCACAACCTCAAGTACGTGGACGGCTCGCTGGTGTGGAGCGGGATCACCCCGATGGCGCTGATCGGGGTCTCGCGCTCCCTCGGCATCGACCTCATGCCCTACCTGAACGACTACGGCCGCTCGGTCCTCCAGCAGCTGGAGCACGCCTCGATCGTCGACGCCCTGGGCCACTACCCCGGACTGACCTGGAAGGCGATGGCCGAGCCCCGGTACGCCGACCCCAACTCGGTGGCGGACTTCGTCACGGCGGTCAACCGGAACAACCTCGGCTCGGCCCCGGCCCCGACCGTGCCCGGCCAGATCGCCCAGGGCGGCGGCGGCGTTCTGGAGGGCACCTTCAGCAACCCGGCCGGCATCGGCACGGGCGACGGCGTGGCGGTCGCCGGGGACGTGCGGGCGCTCGCCCGGCAGTACTGCGCGACCGGCGCCGGCCCGGTCGCGTACCAGCAGTACGACGCCCTCAGCCACTTCGGCGTCCCCGTCGTCTGGGCCCCGCAGGCCCTCGCCTGGCTGAACGACCGCTTCGCCGGCCGCCCCGCCCCCTCCGACTGCGGCCACATCCCGCCCGGCAACTCCCTCACCCCGGAACAGCCCGCACCGGCCCACTGACCGGGGCAGCGGATCACAGGGGATCACAGCGGGAGAGCGGCCACCAGCTCCCGCTGGATCTCGTCGACGGGCCGGGTGAGGGCCGTCGCGTAGTCGGCCCACTTGAAGTTGCCGCCGACGAGGCGCGCCTCGTGGATGCGCACGGCCGGGATGCCGTAGGACTGGGCGACGATCAGGCCGTGGAGGGAGCTGGAGACGATGGCGGCGCAGCGGCCGATGGCGGTGACGACGTCGTCCACCGGCTCGGTGACGTCGATGACGGTGTCCGCCCAGGAGTACACGCGGTCGTCGACGTAGTGCCGCACGACGCCGACCTGGTGCCGGACCGGCGGCCGTTTCCACAGGGCGGAGACCAGGAGGCCCGGATCGCCCAAGGGGACGGTGACGCCGAGCCGCTGGGCGGTGAGGCGGCCGCGGACCGCTCGTACGTCGAACCGCTCGGCGTCGCAGTGGCCGCCTCTGATGAGGCCCGAGCCCCAGACGACGAGCCCGGGTCGGGCGCTCTGCATGAACTCCAGGACGCTGCCGCAGGTGATCACCTCGGCGTCGGCGATGTCGGGGACGCGTCGGACGCGGTGGCCGAGCCGTTCCAGCAGCACCGGCCCGAGTTCGTCGCCGAAGTTCCGGATCCCGGCGCCGGACCAGTTCCAGACCGCGATCTCGGACGCCCCGATGGTGTGGTGCGAGGTGGTGGCCATGGGTGTCCTTCCCGGGCATTGCGGACATGCGGTGCGTCGAGCGTGTCGAGCGTATGGATCCCGGTCCGGATCGCGCTGCCTCGGACGGGGCCGCGACGCGCCCGTGTTGCGGCCGACCGGACGGTGTGAGTGGCGCGGTCCTGACCGCGCCGGGCCTTCGCGCACGGCTGTGGCCGGCCGCCTCCCGATCACTGGGACGGGCGCCCGGCCGCCGAGTGGCCCGCCCCGCGCCTGCGGGGTCAGGAGGAGAGGGCGTCGTCGAGGCGCTGCTGCCAGTAGGTGACCTTGAGGGAGTCGTCCACGTAGGCGCCCTTGGCGGGGAGGGCGGGGGTGGTGCCGGGGCCGACGCTCTCGGTGTCGGAGGGGCCCTGGAAGTAGACGGTCAGGGTGGTGACGGTGTGGCCGTGGGCGGCGCCGGTGCCGTCGCTGCCGTCGCTGCCGTCGATTCCGTCGGTTCCGTCGCCGGAGGAGAGGTTGACGGAGGCGTAGCCGGACTGGCCGGGCTGGAGGGTGACGACGGCCTGGGGCTTGGAGTCGGGGACGACCGGGGGGACGGCCTGGGCCTCGCCGAAGCGGACGGCGGGGTAGCCGTAGAGGTAGCAGAGGCCGGGGCCGGTGTTGGTGACGGTGAGCAGCATGTGGTTGACGGGGCGGCTGAGCGGGGCCGCGGTCGTGCGGGTGTTGGCGCCCGTGCAGGTGGTGGGTGCGGCGGGCGGCGCCGGCCTGGTGGCCTTCGGGGCCTTCGGGGCGGGCTTGGTCGTCGGGGCCGACGGGGCGGCGCTCGGCACAGCGGGCGCGGCGGGCGCAGCGGGCGCGGGAGGGGCCGCCTCGGGGTCGACGACGGTGCTGCCGCACGCGGTCACGGAGAGGGCGGCGAGCGCGAGGCCCGTGGCGGCGAGCAGGCGAGTGCGGGAGGTGCGAGCGGTGCGAACGGTGCGGGCGGACATGTGGTCGTGCCCCTTTCGGCGGGCGGGTCGGTCGGACGACCGAAGCCTGCGGGGCGATCCGTCCCACCCGCCACGCTTCGCGGCGCAACGGGGAGGACGGGACGCTCGAACGGGTGCTGACCAGCGGGAACGCGGTGGGGTTGGAACGCTGGAACGGGACGGCGTCGGGGGACGTCAGGCGGCGTCCAGGGTGTCGACCAGCGCCGCGAGGAACTCCTCGGGCCGCTCCAGGTGGACGCTGTGCCCGGCCCCGTCGACGACGACCTCGCGGGTGCGGCCGCCGGCGGCGGCGTAGCGGGCCAGGGCGGCGCGGGTCTGGGCGAGCATCGGCTGGGGCGGGCAGACGGAGGGGCCGGGCCAGTCGGGGATCGCGCCGAGGGCGCCGAGGTGGGCGAGGTCGAACAGGGAGGTGTCGGAGACGATGACGTCGGCGGAGCCGCGGATCCACAGGACGGGCGGCTTGGGCTCGACGAGTTCGAGGTCGTCGATGCGGAAGTGGGTGGGGGCCATGGAGTTGAGCACGCCGCGCACGCCGGGCGCGGAGCCGGGCCAGGTGTCGCTGGGCCGGACGTCGCCGGGGTAGTGGTCCTCCCCGGTGCGGGTGGTCAGCATGGCGGCCACGTAGCGGTCCGCGTCGGCGAGGGGCTCCTTGACGTAGGCGCTGTCCAGCACCGAGCGCGGCGCGAACGGCGAGTCGGCGCCGGTCTCGCCCTCGCTCAGCAGACGGACGAACTCGGGGGCCGCGCCGCCGGCGCCGGAGCCCGCGCCGTCCGGGGAGTTGAGCCGGCCGTCCTCGCCGTGGGTGCCGCCGAAGCCGTACGGGGAGACCGGGTTGACCAGGGTGAGGGTGCGGACCGACTCCGGGTGGTCACGCAGCAGTTGGAGGGCGATCCCGCCGCCCATGCTCCAGCCGACGAGGTGCACGGGGCCGAGGCCGAGGGCCCGGAGGTAGGAGAGCAGGTCCTCGCTGTGGTCGCGCAGGCCGCGGGTGGCGTCCACGGGCAGCGGCTCGGTGCGGCCGAAGCCGCGCAGGTCGGGCGCCAGGGGGCGGAAGCGTTCGGGCAGGTCGGCCATGGTGGGGTGCCAGAAGGCGCCGGAGGAGACGTTGCCGTGCACCAGCACGACGGGCTCGCCGGTGCGGCCCTCGATCTCGGCGTGGTGGACGGTCAGCCGGTCGGTGGCGACGAGTCGTTCGGTGATCATCGGGTGGTTCCTCAGTTCAGCCAACTGGCGACCTGCGCGGTCGACGCGCCGTCCCAGCCGAGTTGCAGGTGGTTGGCGAGGGCGATCAGCGCGGTGCCGCCGACGGTGGCGATGCCGGTGGTGTCCAGGGCGCTGGCCACGAAGACCACGCCGTCGCTGGGGCCCCGGTTCTCGTTGTAGATGCCGACGACGCCGGGCGTGCCACCCGCCAGCAGGTAGGTCTTCACGGAGGCGGGCACACCGGCCTGGTGGAGCGGGCCGATCAGCGAGCCCGCGTCGATCGCGGCCTGGATGCCGGCGCCGTCGGTGTAGAAGCCCTGGCCGCCGTAGTAGGTGGTGTACCAGTCCTGCTGGGTCTGGTCGATGCCGAACACCGAGTCCCAGCGGGCGAGCATCTGCCGCTGCCCGGGGTAGACGTCGTAGCCGCTCGTGGGGGCGAAGGAGAACTCCGGGTGCGCGGTGTACGTGCCATAGCAGGTCATCCGCAGGTGCGGCGAGGGGGCGTTGATCTTGCCGCCGCACTGCGGCCAGATGGAGAAGTCGTGCGCCCAGCCGTGCGCGTACGGGTAGTCGTAGCCGCCGTTGGGGCCGCCGAGGGTGATCAGCTTGCGCACGTCGCCCGCGTAGGGGCGGCCCCAGGAGGGCTTGACGGAGGAGACGTACGAGCGGGCCGACATCTCGCCCTTGCTCCAGCCGACCACGTCGACCTGGGGGACGCCGAGCTTGGCGCGGATCAGCGCGACGGCGTCGCCGACCTCCTGGGCCTGCATCAGGTTGTCGCCCTGCTTGTGGGCGAAGCCGACCGCGAAGACCCGGTAGCCCTGCCCGGACAGGGACTGCATCAGGCCGGTGTTCGGGCAGGACAGGGCGCCGCAGCCGTAGCCGCCGGACTCACCGGGGTTGGCCCAGGCGCGGTCGGGGTTGTCGTTGGCGCCGTGCACCAGCAGCACGGGGACCTGGTGGGCCCCGGTGTTCCAGCCGGGGGCCGAGTAGAGGAGGAAGCGGCCGGAGAAGGGCTGCTTGACGCCGCCGAAGAAGGTGAGCCGCTGGCCGTCCTGGTCGCCGCGGCCGTCCGGCGGGTACTGCTCCTGTTTGAAGCCGGGCGTGGTGTCGAGGTAGCGCTCCACGTGGTCCCAGCCGTTGGCGACGCCGCTGTACGTCGCCTCCAGCGTCAGGTTCGCGGGCACCGCCGCCGAGGCCGGTACCGCCGGGACGACCGCGCCGACCAGCGCGAGCACGCTCGCGAGCAGCCAGCCGAAGCCGCTGCGCCTCCCACGTCCGCTTCCCCACATGCCGCGTTCACTCCTCCACGCCGAGGTCCAGTTCGGGACACCCTACGAACGGAGGGGGCGCCTCCCTATGTCGGCGGCAGCCACCTCGGGCGTCGCGGTATGTGTACCGCCCACCTGGCCAGAGGGCCGTCACCGGCCACGCGCGCCCGCCCGGCGGGAGGTCATCGCGGTGGCGGCGACAGCGGCGGCGGCCAGCACCGCCCCGGCCGTGGCCAGGGCCGCCTGCGCGGCTGTGGCCGGGGCGTCCGCTCCGACCGCTCCGACCGCTCTGGTTGTTCCGATTGTTCCGGTTGTTCCGATGAGGTAGACGCCGCCGACGACGGCGACGCCGAGCGTGCCGCCGAGCTGCTGGACGGCGTTGAGGAGCCCGGCCGCGGAGCCCGTCTCCTGCGGTCCGACGCCGCGCAGCGCGCCGGTGAAGAAGGGCGGCGTGAACAGGCCGCTGCCCAGGCCCGCGACGGCGAGCGCGAACGGCAGGGCCGCCGGGTACGCGCCGGGATCGCCCGCCCGGTAGGCGAGGACGGCGGCGGCCAGGCCGAGGGCGAGGACGGCGAGGCCCGCGTGCAGGACGCGGTCCCCGTGGCGCGGGACCAGCTTCGCGCCGGCCACCCACGATCCGAGGGCCAGGCCCGCCGACCAGGGCAGCAGCGTCAGACCGGTGGCCAACGGACCCCGGCCGAGGCCGAGTTCCAGGTGCAGCACCACGGTGATCATGACGGCGTTGACGACGGCGAAGAACAGCAGCGAGGTGGCCAGCGCCGCCGGGAAGGCCCGGCCGCGCAGCAGCGACGGTTCGACCAGCGGGGCCCGGCCACGGCGGGCGGCGCGGCGCTGGTGGGCGACGAACAGCGCGAGGACGGCGCCGCCCCCGGCGGCCGTCGCCCAGGCCGCCGGGCCCGGGGTGCCGGTCGCGAGCGGACACACCACCAGGGCGGTGCCGGCCGCCGCCAGCGCCGTCCCGGCCGGGTCCAGGCGCGGACGGGCGGGGGCGCGGTCCTCGCGCAGCCGTGGCGCGATCGCCAGCACGGCGGCGGCGAGGGGGAGGTTGACGAGGAAGACGGCGCGCCAGGAGGAGCCGAACAGGTCGGCGTGCGTCAGGACCCCGCCGAGGACCGGGCCGAGCACGGCGGACAGGCCCATCACCGGGCCGATCGTGCCGAGGGCCTTGGGCAGTTCGTCGCCGTCGAACATCGCCCGGATCAGCCCGAAGCTCTGCGGGATGACGAGCGCGGCGGCGGCGCCCTGCACCGCGCGCAGCCCGATCAGCGCCCCGGTCGTCGGGGCGAGCGCGCAGGCCAGCGAGGCGACGGCGAAAGCGGCGACGCCGAGACGGAAGACGCGGCGGCGGCCCGCGATGTCGCCCAGCCGGGCGCCGGTCAGCAGGCCGAGGGCGAAGGCGAGGGTGTACGCGGCGCTGAACCACGGGATCGTGGCATCCGCGCCGCCGAGGTCGGCGTGGATGACGGGGCCCGCGACCTGGACGATCGTCGCGTCGAGGAGGTTCATCGCCTCGGCGACCAGGACGGCGGCCAGGGCGGGCCACCGCCACCGGTACGCGGGGGGCGCGGATGCGGTCAAGGTGCCTACGGCCCGGGGCATGCGGTCCTCCTCACGGGGTCCGGGGCGGAGGTTCGCCCCGGTGAGGTGACCACCGTGCCGCCGGTCGCGCCGCTGCTTCCATCTCCGGCGCAGAGATGGGTGATTACTTCCATCCGAGTCGGCTAGTTTGGTGGATGTGCTCGTACTCGACGATCTGGACCGCGCTCTGATCCACGCCCTGCAGGTGGACGCGCGGGCGCCGTTCACCCTCGTCGGCGAGGTCCTCGGCGTCTCCACGCAGACCGTGGTCCGCCGCTACCGCCGCCTGCACGCGCAGGCCGGCCTGCGCGTGGTCGCGCTGCCCGACCCACGCAGCAGCGGCACCCAGCAGTGGTTCGTCCGGCTGACGGCCGCGACGCGCACCGCGCACGACCTCGCCGTCGCGCTCGCGCGCCGCCCGGACACCTCCTGGGTACGGCTGACCTCCGGCGGCACCGAGATCGTGGCGATCATCCACACCTCGCCGACGGGCCCGGACGCCCACGCCCTGCTGCTGCGCGACATCCCGCGCACCGCCGGGATCACCGCCGTCTCCGCGCACTACCTGCTGCACACCTACCTCGGCGGGCCGACCGCCTGGCGCGGCCGCCTCACCGCCCTCGACGCCGCGCAGCAGGCGCGGCTGCGGCCCGAGGGCGGCGCGGGCCCGTGCGAACCCGCGTACCTGCTCACCGACGCCGACCGGCTGCTGCTGGACGCGCTGCGCGAGGACGCCCGCCTCAGCTACGCCGACCTCGCCGCCAGGACCGGCTCGAGCCCGTCCACCGCGACCCGGCGGCTCACCGAACTCCGTGCGCGCGGAGCCCTGTTCTTCGACGTGGACATCGACCCGGCGCTCCTCGGCGTCACCGTCTCCGCGCTGCTGTGGATGCAGGTCGCGCCCGCCCGGCTGGACGAGGTCGCCACCGAACTGGCCGGGCACGAGGAGCTGGCCCTGGTCGGGGCGACGACCGGCCCGACGAACCTGGTCGCGCACGCGCTGTGCGGGAGCGCCGGGGAACTGCACCACTACCTGACCCGGCGGGTGGCACTGGAGGCCGTCGCGCGGATCGAGACCGCGCCCGTGCTGCGCACCTACAAGGCCGCCGCGACGCTGCGCATGCCCTGACACCGACTTCACAGCCAATTCCCAGCTGGAGAAAGGGATGTGACGGAACATCAGTGATTTTGCGCAACCGTACTCCTGAACGCCCCTGCTCGGTATAGTGACCGCCGACGACGGGGGTGTCATGTGAGCAACAAGGCTAGACCCAAGCAGGCCGACCGGACCACGCTCGTGCTGCTCGGGCTGATGGCCGAGTGCCCGTTGCTCTTCTGCCCCCTCGCCATCTGGCGCGACAGGCCGTGGGCGCCCGGCTGGTGGGCGGACGCGGCCCTGTACGCGGCGGCCGCCGCCACGGCGGTGGCCGTGCTGCTCGCGGTGCGCCGCCCCGTACGGGCGAGCGGCGCCCGGTGGGCGTCCGTCCTGGCCGGCGGGGCGACGGGGCTGACGGCGGCGGTCGCCCTCACCTCCCTCCTCGGCGACGCCCACGTCTCCTCCAGCGGCTTCCTGCTGCTCGGCGGGGCCGTGGCCCTCGCCCTGCTGTGCGAGCAGTCGACCCGGACGGCCGCCGCCCTCCGCCCCTGACCCGACCCGACCCGATCAGTCCGACGACCGCCGCCGCGCTCCCACCCGGAGCCCGTACGGCCCGGGAGGCCCGCGCCATGACCGACCCGCTGCACGAACTCCAGGAGATGAGCGCCGCCCTGGGCGACTTCGCCCGGGCGCTCTCCGCGACCCGCGACGTCCTCCCCCGGCGCTCCGAGGGCGCCGACCGCACCGGCTCGGTGACCGTGGTCATCGACGCGGAGGACCTCCCGCAGTCGATCACCGTCACGGCCGGCTGGCGGCAGCGCCTCTCCCCCGAGGCGCTCGGCGGCGCGGCCGTCGAGGCCGGGCAGGCGGCGGCCGTCAACCGGCTGTCGGCCTGGCAGGACGGCGCCGGGCGGGCCGCCTGGGAGTCCGTGCCGGAGCAGCTGCCGGAGGCGGGCACCTCGGTGCCCGGTCTTCCCGCGCTCCTCGGCGACCTGGGCGAGGTGACCCCGCGTCCGCTGGAGCAGCTGGCCGAGGACGTGCTGGCGGCGCTCGACCGGGCCGACGCACCCGTAACCCCCGTGCAGGGGCGCGGCGGTGACGAGGCCGGGCACGTGAGCGTGGTCCTCGCGCGCGGCGGGCTGGTCTCCTGCGAGACGGACGGCCGGTGGGCGGCCGAGGCCGGCACCGCCGCGCTGAACCGCGCACTGGCCGCCGCCCTGGCCCAGGCCCGTACCCGCCTGGCCGCCGCCGTCCGGGCCGCCGAGGAGGAGGGCGCGGGCACGGACGCGATGCTGCGCGAGGCGCTCGCGCTGCTGACGGACCCGGGCCGGCTGCACCACTCGTGAGGCGGCGGGACGAGAACAACGAGAAGGGAGCGACACCACCATGGCCGATGACGGCTACAAGGTCACCACGGACACCCTGCGCACGGAGGCCGGAATCTGGGACCAGCAGAGCGAGCAGTTGGGCAAGATCGCCACGTCCGTGCAGTCGATGACGATGGACCGCTTCCAGGCCGGCGTCTTCCAACTCGTCGTCGGCGCCTACGCGGAGGTCCTGACGGCCGTCCACGACCGCTCCCTGGAGGGGCAGAAGAACCTCAAGGCGGTCGGCGACGGCCTGCGCAAGGTCGCGGACAACTACGACCACCACGAACAGAAGACCTCGGCCGACATCGCGGCCATCGCGGGCAAGTGAGGGGAGCCACCGGCATGGCGTTTCAAGCGGCGCAGTACCAGGCGACGGTCGACAAGCTGACCTCGGGCGTCAGCAGCCTGTCCGCCAAGCTCAACACCGTCCCCGGCAAGGCGAATTCGGCTGCCGACCAGTGGTGGATACCCGGGTGGCTGGCCGACAAGGTGATCTGGTTCGGGAAGAAGCTCTGCGAGATCGGCGCCTGGATCCTCGACAAGATCAAGGAGTGCCTGGAAGGCGCGGCCGCACCGGTCTACATGATGGTCCACGGGTTCCAGTGGCAGACCCTGCGCGGCCTGGCCAACGGCGTCACCGGGCAGCTCCAGCCGGCGGTGCTCGGCGCCACCGGGGAGTGGAAGGGCGCGGCGGCCGACGCGTACGGCAAGGAGATCCCGCGCCAGGCGGCCGCCGCGACCTCGCTGGGCGGGACGTGCGACAAGACGTCCACCTCGCTGGAGACCTGCGCGGCGGCCGGGTTGGCGTTCTACCTCGCGCTGGCGCTCGTGCTGGTCAAGTTCATCGCGGCCACCATCACCGCCATCGCGGCACTCGGGTCGGTGGTGTTCTCGTGGGCGGGGTTCCTGCTCATCATCGAGGAGGCCGGGGTCAATACGGCGGTGATCGTGGCGGCCGTCAGCGCCCTGATGGTGCTGCTCGGCGCACAGGCGAAGGAGATGGCCGCGCTGCACGGCAACGCCGTCGACACGAGCCAGTACCCGGGCGGGCACTGGCCGGTGTCGGTGAAGCCGGCGTAGCGAGTGGGGTCCCCCGCCACCTCACCGCCACCCGCGTGGTCCCCCTCTGCTGTAGACGGCTCCATGCTCCTCCTGCCGTGGCTTCCTCTCGGACCTCATCTGCAGAACCCCGGCTTCCCGGCTCACTGTTCTGGCCTCTTCGGTCAACCCCACCGAGACGAGAGCGCCCGCGAGGATCTTCAGCGAGTTGGCGAGTTCACTCAGATGGGCATCCGGGTTCGTTTCGGCCAATGCTCGACGAATACCGACAGCCCTCCGGATCGCGGTAAGTGCCTCCTGCCACCGTCTTGCCCGCCTCAGGTGAAGGGACAAGTTGTTGAGGGCGACGGCCAGACGAGGTCGATAGGTGCCGGGGTCGGCCTTCGCCAGAATCTCGTAATAGTCGGTGGCTTCCTGGAGCGCGGCCAGACCTTCACTCTGACGTCTCGCCTCCCCCAAACCCGCAGCCAGGTTGATGAGGGTGATCGCGAGGTCGGGTAGATGGACGTTCGGGTTCGTCCTGGCCAGATTACGGCGGATGCCAACGGCCTCCTGGATCGCTGCCAGGGCCGCGTCGTGCCGGTTCGCATCCCGAAGCCGGAGAGACAGGTTGTTCAGGGACACCGCGAGGTACGGCAGATACGTATCCGGGTCCTCCCCGGCCAGGACTCGGCGGATGCGAACCGCTTCCTCGACGGCCGCGAGCCCTTCCTCCCCCTGTCCCACGGAGGCGACGCGGTTCGACAGGCTGTTGAGCGAAGTGGCGAGGTCGGGCAGGTAGGTGGCCGGGTCCTGCTGGGCCAGGGCGGTGTAGCGGTTGGTGAGGTTCTGGGCGAGACGGGCCGCCACATGGAGGAGTCGGAGGCTGGACGGAGGCATTGCGGCGTTCAGGGCCACGAGGTCGTCCAGCCGAGCCGCAGAGTCGTCGGAGATGGCGTGCAAAGCTGTGACGAGTGGGCTTGGGTAACTGGTCTGGACGGCCGTGGCAACGATCTGGCTCGCGAACCGGCCGTGGTATCGAGTGCACAGGTCCGACAGGCGCTGGTCGAGCCGCCCGTCGAGGACGGCGTGGCCGGCCGCACGGCTGTAGACGGACAGCAGCCGGGCCGCCTCCGTGTCGTCCGCGTCGGCCAGAAGACGATCGGCCACCATCGGGTCCGCGTCGAGGACGCGCCCGACGAGGCGCTCGGCGAGGCGGTCGGGCTGAATGCCCTCACAGAGCCGGTCGTCGGAGGCTGCGGGGTACAGCGCGGCGATCCAGGCGGTGACGGCGTTCCGGCGGTCCCGAGTCTGATCCGCCAGGGCAGGTACCCGACGCCACAGCCTGTCGGCCTGCTCTCGGTCGACCACTCCGATCAGCTGTGCGGCGGCCAGTGCGGTCGTGAGGGTGTCGAGGGTCAGCCCGGACATCAGGCCTCGGGCCTCGGCGCTCTGTTCCCAGTAACGGTGCTCGTGTCCGAGCAGGCGATCCTCCACTGCTGGCGACGCTGCAGCCCGGGACGGCACATCGGCCAGCGTGGTTTCGAGGAGATCGGTGAGGGCGGTCATGTGCAGGGTGAGCGTATTGACGCCTGAACGGCACGGTGGCTCGGGCAGTACGGCAGCAGCTGCCGACCAATCGTGATGAGCCAGGCCCTCAACGCTTGGCAGGGCGGCGGCAAAGGCCTGGGCCGCTTGCCGGTAGACCCGGCCGAAGTCGAGCGTGTAGAGGTCCACGGGAGACAGCCAATGGGCCGAAGCGCCCTCAAGGTGGTCCTGGGCGAGCCGCGTGACCGTCCGCGCCCGCTGCCACCAGTCGGCGTCCGTCCGCGCCAGCAGCAGGAGCTTGAGCGGCGTCGCCCCCGCGTGCTCACTCGCCGCCTCGACCAGCGCGGCGAGCTGCTCCGCCCGGGTCTCCGCGTAGTCGAGCACGACCAGCAGCGGCCTGCTCGCGTGCCGGATCTCCCGCACCTGCTCGGCCTCCGCCTCCGGGCGCGGCCACAGCACGGCCCACCCCTCGGCGGCCAGCAGGTCGCTCAGGTGGAGCGCGAGGCGGGTCTTGCCCTGCCCTCCGGGGCCGTACAACAACCGTGCCCCGAAGCCTCCTTGGGCGCACCAGGCCCGCAGCCGCCCGATCAGCTCCTCCCGTCCGTGGAAGGGCACGATCCGCTGTTCGGCCTGGAGCAGCGCGGCGGGTGAGCGCAGGGCTCCGCGTGGGGCGGTGCCCGCCGGGTCGGCGAGGTGCTGGAACTCGACGGCCTCCAGGCCGCTCGCCGTACCGGCGTACCTGGCCAGGGCGGTGCGGAAGCCCCGGTCGTGGTGGAGGACGTACGCGGGCACGGCGTTGAGCCGGCCGTGGCCGGAGTCGGCGCGGTCGGAGGCGACGACGCCGACGAGGAGGCGGTCGCAGAAGACGGCGGCGCCCGAGGCGCCTCCCCACGGGGAGGAGCCCTGCGGCGGGTGCTGGAGCAGGTCCATCACGTACCGGTTGCCGACGTAGCCGCTGCCGGGGTTGATCCGTCCGCTGACCTGGACCGCCTCCACGGCGGCGCCGGGGCGCTGGGCCGTCTCCGGAAGTCCCCAGCTCTCGCAGGCGGCGCCGGGGCGGTCGGTCACCAAGCGGCCCCAGCGGACCGTGCCCGTCACGGGTTGCCAGGTCTCGTCGACCAGGACGAGGGCGGCGTCGTCACGGCCGCCGGGCGTACCGCACCACACCACCGTCCCGCCCGCCGTGCCGTCGACGCCGGGGCGGAAGACCTCCACGCCCTCCCCCGCCCGCCCCACGACGTGGGCCGAGGTCAGCACCAGGCGCCCGCCCAGCACGTACCCCGATCCCGGCCCGCCGGGCCCGGTCACCCCGACCAGTCGCGCCCGCTCCATCCCCTGCTCCCTCAGTCGGGGATGCGGCCCGAGGTGTCGCCGGGGCCGTGCTGCCGGTCGGGCGATCCGCTGACGAGCAGGTCGCCGCCGTGGACGTTCCTCGGCGTGAGGCTGAACGACACCCGGTGCGTGCGGCCGCGCGACAGCCCGGCCTCCGTCTCCGCGCCCACCGCCCAGAGCTTGAACCCGGCCTTCGCCTTCGCGTCGGCGCGCAGCTCGACCTCGAACTCCATCTCCACCGGGCCGACCGCGAACACCACGTCCGGATGCTCCCCGCCCTGCGCGGCCGCCGCGATCAACTCGTCCCGCACCGCCGCGATCGCTTCCACCAAGGGAACATCCACTGCGCCCACCCCACTCGACGAACCGTCTGATCAGCAGGAGAACAGTAGGACCGCCGCCCGGCCGCCCGCAGCCGAACCGATCAACTGCGACGGGTGGGTTCTACTCGTACGGGGCGAACTCCCTCCGCCCGCACGCGAACCCGGACAAAGGGGTACCTGGTGAACGATGTTCCGGATCTCGGGCCCGTGCCCCGGCGGGTCGCCGTCACGGCCATCCAGGCGTCGCGCCTCGTGGCCGAGCAGTTCCCGCAGTGGGCCGCCCTGCCGGTGACGGCCGCGGAGAACGGCGGTTGGGACAACCGGACCTTCCGCCTGGGCGACAGCATGGTGCTCCGCCTGCCCAGCGCGGCGGAATACGCCCTGGCCGTGGAGAAGGAACACCACTGGCTGCCCCGGCTGGCGACCGCTCTCCCCCTTCCGGTCCCGATACCGCTGGCGAAGGGGCGCCCCGGTGCGGGCTACCCGTTCGCGTGGTCGGTCTACGGGTGGATCGAGGGCACACCCGCGACCTTCGAGTCGGTCGTCGATCCGATCCGCTTCGCCGAGGGCCTGGCCGATTTCCTCGCCGCGTTGCGCGGCGTCGACGCCTCGGACGGGCCGCAGCCCGGCACGCACAACTGGTTCCGTGGGGCGACGCTGCGCACGTACGAGGCCGAGGCGCTCGGCGCGCTGGACGCGCTGCGCGGCCACGTCGACGTCGTACGCGCGCACGCCGTGTGGACGCGGGCAGTCGAGGCGCGATGGGACGGGCCCGACGTCTGGTTCCACGGCGACCTCGCCCGGGGGAACCTGCTCCTCCGTCACGGACGGCTCTGCGCCGTCATCGACTTCGGCACCTGCGGCGTCGGGGACCCGGCCTGCGACCTCGCGATCGCGTGGACCCTGCTCACGGCCGAGGGCTGCGAGCGGTTCCGGGAGCGCCTCGGTGTCGACGACGCGGCCTGGGCGCGCGGGCGTGGCTGGGCGCTGTGGAAGACGCTCGTGTCGTGCGCCGGGAGCCTGGGCGAGGACGGCGCCGACGCCCGTGACGCGCGGCGCGTGCTCGCGGGCGTCCTCGCCGATCGGGGCTGAGGCGGCGTGGCCGACTACCCGGGCGGCGGCGGCAGTCCGGGGGTCGGCGGCGTTCCGGGTGGTGGGGGCGGGTAGCGGTGCGGCGGGGGTGGCTGGGTGAGGTAGCCGGGGCGTGGGACCGGGGTGCTCGGGAGCGGGCGGGCCTGGCCGAAGGGCGGCGGCGCCGGCAGGAACGGCGGCGGCGTGGGGCGGGCCCGGCGGCGCGTCAGGCGGTAGTGGCGGTGGGAGGCCGGCAGCGCGAGCAGGGTGAGGGAGACGGCCGTCAGCACCAGCATGCCCGCGGCCGCGAGCCGGATCAGGTCGCTGAGCCAGGACAGCGCGCCGTAGGCGTCCGACCGCAGGACCAGCACCTCCGCGACGGCCGACAGGCCGCCCACCACCCAGGCCAGGACCCGGGCCGTCTGTTGCCCCCGGCCCGCCAGGACGGCGAGGAGCAGGACGGCCGCGGCGACCACGGCCGCCGAGGTGCCGAAGGCGGCCAGGCCGGTCGCGGCGGCGCTGCCGGCCTGGGGGTCGGCGGCCTGTTCCGTCCGGTAGTCGCTGTACTCGGGGATCGCGAAGAAGGCGCCGGTCGCCGCCACCAGGGCGAGTGAGGCCGCCCCGGCGAGCAGGTAGCCCGCCGCGAAGACCGTGCCCGGCGCGCGGGGCCGCCGTGGCGGTGCGGGCGGGAGCGGCGGCGCGGCCGGCCAGGCCGCGGCCGTCATCGCGGACTCCGTTCGGCCGTGCGCCGGCGGCGGATCAGCAACACCCCGCCGGCCGTGAGCCAGAGCAGGAGCGGCAGGGCCGCGAGCGGGTAGAAGAGCCGGTTCGAGGTCGCCTGCGGCGGGGCGGCGAAGGCCTCGGCCGGGGGGACGGCGGTGGTCTGGCCGCCGAGCCAGAGCCCCTTCCCGTCGCCGCTGGGTCCGTTCAGCGCGTCCCGTGCGGCCGTGGCGAGTTCGGGGTGGTCCTTGGCGAACTGCTCGGCGCTGACCCGGTTCTCGTTGATCCGGCTGAAGTTCACGCCGCCGTAGACGTACGTGTAGGTGTAGACGGTGTCGCCCTTGGTGGTGGTGTGGCTGACGTTGAACTCGCCGTTCCTGTACGACTGGACGTAGCGGTCGAACACCTCGCGCGGCGACCAGGGTTCGCGGGAGGTCCAGTGGCTGATGTCGCCCTTGCCGACGAGGTCGGAGTACGCGGTGTGCTTGGTGGCGCCGCGCTGGCGGAACCATTCGGCGGCGACCCGGCTGGCGTAGACCCGGCGCAGGTCGGCGTACTCGGGCGCGTGGTTCACGGCGTCCTGGACCTGGGGGAGGATCGTCTGCCGGTAGACGTCCTCGTTGTGCTTCGTGGTCGCCTTGTCCTGCTGGGTGCAGCCGTTGGAGCCGCCGACGCCCTGGGCCTTGACGACGTCCGACTCCATCTTGACCAGCAACGGCGCGTCCAGGATGTACAGTTCGTCGCCCGTGTCGCGGACGGTGGCGGTGTCGGGCACGATCCACTGGCGCATCGAGATGCACTTGGTGTCGCCCTGGAGGGAGTCCCAGAACGTCTGGCCCGCCGGGGTGTCCGGGTGGATGAACTTGGCGACGACCTTCTTCATCGCCAGGTCCGCCTCCAGCAGGACACGGCCGGCGTCGGTCTTCCCGAACTTGGCGTCGATGATCCGGTCCGGCTCGTCCGGGTTGAGGTTCACGGTGAAGGAGGAGGGCGGGAGTTCCATCCAGACGAAGAAGGAGTCGGAGGCGAGGCGGGCGTTGCGCGCGCCGCCGAAGGAGTCCTGGTCGGGGTCGAGGGAGTCGGCCTTGAAGGCGTACTGGACGCCGGGGCCGTGGTGGTAGGTGTCGGAGACGTAGCGGAGTTCGAGGGTGGAGAAGTCGACGCCGCCGAGGTCGTCGGTCGCACCGGGCTGGCCGGCCTCCTCGTCCAACTCCGCGTTGTCCGCCCGCAGTTCGGCTGCCTCTTCGGCGGTGTTCGCGGAGCCGGTGATCTCGCTCGGGGCGGCGCCCTGGGCCTGGAACTGGTCGGGGGCGCGCATGGTGTCGTCCGGTACGGCGGGGCCGGTCTTGGCGCCGTTGGGGCTGCTGCCGGGGATGACCGGCTGCTTCTTCGCGGGCACGACGAAGTAGGAGATGCCCGCCCCCTGGAGGGCGGCCTTGGCCGCCTTGGTGGGCTCGCCGGGGAAGATGTAGACCAGCTTGCGGGGGCTGGCCTTCCCCTTCTCCCCCTCGACGAAGGCCTTGTCCTCCGGGAACTCCTTCTTCATGTCGATGCCCAGGCCGGACTTGACCTCGTAGTACAGACCGAGGGCCTCGTTGGCGAAGTCGTACTGGCGGTTCGCCTCCGGCACCTTGACCTCGGTCTTCCAGCCAAAGTTGGCGCCGAGGCGCAGCCGGTCGGCGACGTGCAGTTGGAAGGCCTTCCCCTGGGCGTCGTTGCCCTCGCGCGGGATCTGCCCGTTGAGCCAGGTCGTCCAGGGCTGGGTGCGGGAGGGGCGCTTGGTGTTCGCGGGGTCCTTGGCGTAGGCGGCCTGTTCGGCGGCCTTGCGGAGTTGGTAGTCCCGCCACCGCGTCAGGATGTGCTCCCAGGTGCCGGAGGTCTTGGCCTTGTCGCTGTACGTCGCGGCCTCGACGTCGGCCTGGTTCGGCTCGGGGCGGCCCCGGAACGCCTCGGAGGCGTTCTCGTAGTGGTAGACCTGGATCCCGCCGGGCGACACGGGGTGGGCGCCGCCCGGGAGTTCGTCGGCGGTGGGCGCCGTGCCGCCGAAGGTGGGCAGGGGTATCGGTTTGGGCGCGGCCTCGCCCGTGCCCGGCAGGCCGGCGACCCCGATCAGGGCCGTGAGTAAGAGCCCGAGCGACAACGGCAGGACCCGGCGACGTCCACCCATGATCCGGCTTTCCCCCTCCACAGGTGCTTCGGCCCCTGACGGTAACCGGACGCACCGATTTGTGGAAGGCTCATGCCAAACGATCGCGGATGCGCCGGAGCACGCCCGGCGCACGGTCGTTGAGCGCGATCTGCAGGATCAGGAAGGGCACGGCGGTCTTCCCCTCGGGGAGGAGCTGGTCCAGGAACGGGCACCCGATGAACATCCCGTCGGCCGGATCACCCGGGTAGTAGTTCCATCGCGCGCGCATCCCCGGGCGGATCACCTCGCCCAGGTACCAGGCGGCGCCGTCCGCGAACTCCGCGTGGGAGGCCAACTCGTCGGCGCTACTGATCAGTTGCCGGAGGGTCTCCTCCAGCTCGCCCAGCGAGTCCGGCGAGAAGTCCCACCGCTCGGGCCGATGGGCGTACTTGGCGAGCCACGCCTCGTGCTGCGCCGCGCGCTCGGGCAGCCAGTGGGCGAGGAAGTCCTCGCCGTACAGGGTGAGGTCGCGGTCCAGCCCTGGCGTGGGCTCCTTCACCGGCTCCCAGCCGGGCTCCGCCGAGCGCCTCTCGGCGACGGCGGCCTCCAGGCGCCCGTACGCACGGCCGAACTCGCCGCCGTCGCCCGACTCCCTGGCCTGGTCCACGAGTTGGCCAGGGCGCAGCGGCGCCAGGCCGAGGGCCGCGTCCGGTACGACGACCGGCAGGCCGTCCCACTCCCAGTGCCCGCCCGCCACCGTCAGCAGGGCCTCCCCCACGAAGGCCGCGGCCCGCTCCCGGAACTCGGCGGTCGGAGCGCTGCGAGCGAGGAGTTCCGCCTCCAGCCGGGCCAGCGAGGCCGCCGAGTAGTCCGGCAGGGCGCCCTCCGGCAGCTCGTGGTCGACCAGGCCGGTGACCCGGGGGTGCATGCCCTCCAGCCAGTCCTCCAACGGGTCCATCACGCCTCCTGCCGACCGCCCCCGCGTTCCACGGGCTCGCGGTCCATCCTCCGGGCACGGCCCCGCGGGCGCAACGGTCGGATGCGGCGCGGCGGTTCGGCGCCTTGGTGGGCGGCCCGGACGGCCGGCTCGGCGACGGCCGTCCTCAGAACCCTCCGAGGGGGCGGCAGCGCCAACTGCGCGCTGCGGCGCGCCCCTACGCGCTCCCCCGGGCGTCTTGATCGTTCCCGGGGTCACGCGATGAGGTGTGGTGCACGGACGGCCGTCCGACCGACCGGGCCGTCCCCGGGACGAAACGCTGGGAGAGAGCATGGTTGAGGCTGGCGGCACGGGAGCGGGCAGACCGGGCCGGGAACGGGCGGTGGTGATCGGCGGCGGCTACGCGGGCCTGCTCGCGGCCCGGGTGCTGTCCGACCACTTCGCCGAGGTCCTGGTGCTGGAGCGGGACGCGGTGAGCAGGGAGACCGGCGCCCACCCGAGCGCGCCGCAGTCCTACCACGCGCACGCGATGCTCGCCAAGGGCGGGGAGACGCTGGAGAAGCTCTTCCCGGGCCTGCGCGCGGAGTTGGAGCAGATCGGCTCCCCCGTCTTCGACTACGGGGAGCGGATCAGCTTCCTCCTGCCCTCCGGCTACGCGACGCGCACCACCACCGGGGTCCACATCCAGACCTTCACCCGGGACGAGTTGGAGCGGCGCCTGCGCGGCCGGGTGCTCGACCTGGCGCCGGTCCGGATGGTGGGCGGTGCCCGCTGCCGGGGCCTCCTGACCGCGCCCGGCGAGAGGAACGGCCGGGCGGTCACCGGTGTGCGGTACCGAATCGGGGACGGCGCCGAGGAGGAGGTGGCCGCCGACCTGGTGGTGGACGCCTCGGGCCGGTCCGGCGCGATCGACGACTGGCTGATCGAGGCCGGGCTCCCGGTCTCGGCGAAGAGCACGGTGAGGGCGCGGATCACCTACACCACGATGGTCTTCGACCGCACCGGGGAGCAGGACTACGACGTCGCGTACCAGATGACCTTCGCCCCGTCGGTGCGCCGCGGCGGCGTCATGATGGGGATCGAGCACGGCCGTTGGGTCTGCTCGCTGTTCGGCTTCGAGCAGCACCCGCCCACCGACACGGACGCCTACCTGGAGTTCGCGCGGGACCTGGACAACCCGCGGCTGGCCGAGGAGATCGCCCGGCGCAGCCGACAGGAGGAGGTGCACCGGTACACCAACCCCGGCAGCACCTGGCGCCTGCACCACCGCAACCCCGGCTGGCCGGACCGGCTGGTCGCGATCGGCGACGCGCTCTGCGTCTTCAACCCGGTCTACGGGCAGGGGCTGACCGTCGCGGCCATCGAGGCCGACGCGCTCGGCACGCTGCTGCGCCGCCGCTCGGCGGACGCGGACCTGACCGGCCTGAGCCGGGACTACCTGCGCGCGGCCGCCGGGATCGTCAAGGCGCCCTGGACGCTGTCCACCACCTCGGACCTGATGTGGTCACCGGAGGGGCAGCCGCTGGGCGCCCGCTTCGCGCACTGGTTCAACCGGCACGTCTTCGCCCTGGCCCTGCACGACGCCGACGTCTGGACCCGTTTCGTCAAGGTGGCCAACATGACCGCCCCGCCGTCGCTGCTGATGCACCCCTCGGTCCTCGCCAAGGTCGTCCGCCGCGCCGTCACGAGGCAGCCGGCGCCGACACCCGTGCCCGCCGCCTGAGGTACGGCTCCCCCTGCGGGCGGGCCCGCAGGGGGAGCCGTACCTCACGCCTGTTCGCCCGCGCGGAGCTCGGTGGCGATCTGGCGGCGGCCCGCGACGAGGGTCTCCGCGACCACGGCGAGGCCGACGAGGAGGGCGAGCCCCGCGGTGGGCAGGAGGACCGGCAGGAGGACGGGGGTGATGACCTCGCCGACCTTGGCGCCGACCAGGGTGGAGATGTCGAAGGCGCCGCCCAGGAGCGCGACCGCCGCCGTGGCGACGAGGCCTCCGCCGACGGCCGCCGCGGCGGTCTGCGGCAGCGCCTCGGTGACGATCAGCGCCAGGCCCTGACGGGGGCGCAGGCCCATGGTGCGCAGCCGCGCGAGCAGGGCCGTGCGGTCGGGGGCGGCGCGGAGCAGGGTGAGCAGGACGGCGAGGAGGGCGTACCCGGCGCCGGCGGCGGCCGCGTACCAGAACAGCCGCTCGGCGGCGTGCTGGAGCGGGTCGTCGCCGAGCGCGGCGGCGGTCTCCCGGCTGCTGTGCACGGTGTACCCGGCGGGCAGGCCGTGGGTGTCCTTGCCGGTGGCGGCGGCGCCGTCCGCGACGAGCTTGGCCAGGCCGACGGGCTGGGCGCCGCCGTTGTTCCGCAGCGCCGCCCGGACGCCCTCGGGGTCGACGTCGCCGACGGCGAACCACTGGTTCACCTTCCGGGTGTCGGGCAGCCGCTCCCAGGCGGGCCCGGCGGGGACGACGACGAAGGGCTTGCCCGGGTCGGGCAGCGCGGGGGTGGCGCCGACGGCGGCGGTGACGGTCAGGCGCAGGTCGTTGCCGCTGGGGGTGCGGATCTGGGACGGCCCGGAGGCCAGGCTCTTGGCCAGGTCGCTGCTGACCAGCGCGGGCACGGGGGTGTCCCGGCCGCCGGAGGTCCCGGCCAGGCCGGCCGCGTCGAACGCGCCGACGCCGAGGGTGCGGGCGATCTCGGCGTAGGCCGCCGGGTCGACGACCATCACCAGGTAGGCCTCGGTGTAGTTCTGGTCGGCGCCGAGGACGCGGGCCTTGGGCTCGACGGAGACGGCCGTCGAGGCCCGGACGCCCGGCAGGCCGGAGGCGGCCTTCGTGAAGGGGTCGGTCAGGGTGGCGTAGCCCGGGAGGGAGACGCCGATGTCGCCGCCGGTGGCGATGCGCGCGGCGCGGGTGCGCACGCTGTCGACGGTGTCGAGCACGGTGGCGCCGAAGCCGGTGGTGGTGACGGCGGTGAGCAGGGCGAGCAGGGGCAGGACGGACGGCTTGCGGCGGCCCGTGCTGTCGCGGGCGGCCCGGGCCAGGCCGAGGAAGCCGATCAGGCCGCGGCCCCGGCCGGCGAGGGCGGCCAGCCGGCCGACCACCAGCGGTTCCGTGCGGGCCAGCAGCAGGCCCCCGGCGACGGCGAGCAGGAGCGGGGCGGCGACGAGCAACGGGTCCAGCCCCGCGCCGGTGCCGATGCCCCGGCGGCGGACCTCCGCGACGGCGGCGGCGGTGATCGCCAGGACGGTGAGCTCGCCGACGAGTCGGCGCCGGCCGCCGGCGGGCTTGGGGCGCGACCACAGGGCGGCGGCGCGGACGGGGAAGGCCAGCATCGCGATCAGCGCCACGGCCGCGGCGGCCAGCACCGACGGCACCCAGCGCTGGGTGGGCAGCAGCAGGAGGGCCAGGCCCGTACCGAGGGCCGCTGCGGGCAGGACGGTGACGGCGCCCTCGCCGAGCAGGCGCAGCAGCACCCCGCCGAGGGACCCGCCGCGGGCCCTGAGCAGCCGGATCTCTCCGGCGCGGCGGTCGGTGGCGAGGGCGGCGGCCAGGAGCAGCACGACGGTGGCGACGCCCGCGACGCCGGCCGGGCCGATGGCGCTCAGCGGCAGCGTGGCCCGGTAGCGGGCGTCGGCCCGGGTGAGGAGGTCGGGCAGCGGCGAGGCGGTGTGCAGGTCGGAGCGGATCGTCAGGCGGGCCAGGTTGGTGGCCTCGCCGCCGCTCAGCAGGGACTTGAGGGTGGCGCGGGTCTCCTCGAGCCGGTCGGCGTGCAGGGAGGAGACGTCGACGGGCATCCGCCAGAAGTTCTCGGCGGTCGCGCCCCAGCGGGCGAGCGCGGGCAGGCTGGCGCCGTCGACGAATCCGGTGGTCGCCCAGTGCTCGTGCTCGGGGGGCGTCCGCAGGCAGGCGCGGGCGGGGCAGCCGAGGTCCTCCCAGAACGGGTCCTCGGGGGCGTTGACCTCGTACAGGCCGACCACGACGCTGGTCCGGGCGCCGCCCGAGTTCTCGGTGCCGTTGTCGACGACGTCTCCGACCTTGACGTGGATGGTCTCGGCGGCCTTCCTGCTGATCACGATCGGCAGCGCCCCCAAGCCGTCCCCGGGGGTCGGCCAGGTGCCGTCGGTCAGGGTGACGCGCTCGCGCAGATCGTGCAGGTAGAGCAGGCCGAGGGTGGGGTCGGTGTACTTCTCCGCCATCCGCACGTACTGCGGGTTCGCCATGCCCCGCTCCGTCAGGGCGCGGGCGCCGTACGCCTGGTTCTGCTGGAGAACCGGCACCCGTCCGCCGATCTGCTCGGCGATCTGGCCCTGCACGCGGTCGAGGACGAAGGCGGTGTCGTCGGTCCCCGTCTTCGAAGTGACCATCAGGCTGGTCGAGTTGATGCCCTTCTGGCCGACGAAGTCCTGGAGGGCCGCGTCCGCTCCCCGGTCCGCGACGCGGGGGAAGCCCGCCGCCAGGAAGGCGGTGACGAGGACGAGGGCCGCCGTGAGCAGCGTGGACAGCGGGCTCGCCCGCAGCCTGGTGCGGACCCAGCGCGCGGGGCGGTGGGCGGCGGGGGTGGGGCTGGGCACGGGGGTGCCTTCCTGCGGGGTCACATCTCCTCCACGTGGCGCAGCCGGGCGGCCACGTCGCTACGGCGTCGTCCGGCGGGGAAGGCCGACCGGCATCGCGTACCTCCCCCGGTTGCTTCCCCGCCCCACCGGTCGCCTTTGGTCGCCTTGGTCGCCGGATAGCGGACGATGCTTTCAGATTCGATCCGCAAACGGAAGGACTTGAGCGAATCACGTAAGCAGTGCGCGAATTTCCTGAATCCCTCTCGGGCCGATCTGTCCCCATTTCCGGGAATGCCATGCACACTTCACCGAACGGGCGGCTTTGAAGAGCCGTTGACCAGGGAACTTCCCTTTCACGAATTCTCCGCCCCGGCCGGTGAACCGGCCGGGGCGGCATATCCGTTCCCCTTCGCGAGGGCGCCCGGGAGACGGGCTCCTGTCGCGGCAGACGGCCGTCGGGGCGTCAGGCGGAGGGCGGGGCGTCAGGCGGAGGGCGGGGCGTCAGGCCGAGGGCGGGACGATCCTCGCCTCGTGGGCGGTGATGGCGAGTTGGACGCGGTCGCGGGCGTTGAGTTTGGCGAGGAGGCGGGCCACGTGGCTCTTGGTGGTGGCCGTGCTGATGAAGAGGTGGGCGGAGATCTCGCTGTTGGACATGCCGCGGCCGATGAGGGTCAGGACCTCGAACTCGCGCTCGGTGAGGCCCTCGACCGTCCGTCGGGGCGGGCCGGGGGCGGCTTCGCGGGTGGCGAACTCGGCGATGAGGCGTCGGGTGACACCGGGGGCGAGGAGGGCGTCACCGGCGGCGACCACGCGGATCGCGGCGAGGATCTCCTCCAGCACCGAGTCCTTGACCAGGAATCCGCTGGCACCGGCGCACAGGGCGGCGTAGACGTTCTCGTCGTCGTCGAAGGTGGTGAGGATGACCACCCCGACCTGTGCGGTCTCCGCCTTGATCCGCCGGGTGGCCTCGATGCCGTCCATGACGGGCATCCGGATGTCCATCACCACGACGTCGGGAGCGAGGTCCCCGGCCAGTCGCAGGGCCTCGGCGCCGGTTCCGGCCTCGCCGACGATCTCGATGTCCGGGGCGTCGGAGATGACCATGCGCAGGCCGGCGCGCACCAGCGGCTGGTCGTCGGCAAGTACGACACTGATCGTCATACCGGCAGCCTAGCCGCCACCCGGAAGCCGCCCTCCGGCCCCGGTCCGGCGCTGAACTGGCCGTGGAGCAGCCCGACGCGCTCGCGCATCCCGACGATCCCGTAGCCGCTCCCCGCGCCGGTGCCCGCGCCGCCGCGCCCGTCGTCGAGGACCTCGATGGCGAGCCCGTCCTCCACGTAGTCGACGTCGATGCGGCAGGTGGTGGCGCCCGCGTGCCGCAGCACGTTGGTCAGGGACTCCTGGATGATGCGGTACGCGGACAGGTCGATCTCGGCCGGCAGCGGGCGCTGCTCGCCGCGCCACCGGATGTCGACGTGGACCCCCGCGTCCCCCGCCACCGCGAGCAGCTTCTCGATGTCCGCCAGACCCGCCGCCGGAGCCGTCCGCCCCCCGTCCCCGTCCGCCTCGCGCAGCGCGACCAGCATGCGCCGCAGCCCGGCGAGGGTGTCGCGGCCGGTGAACTCGATGGCCTTCAACGCCTCGCGGGCGCCCGCCGGTTGGGTCTCGATGACCCGCGCCGCCGCACCGGCCTGGATCGCGATGACGCCGACGCTGTGCGCGACCATGTCGTGCAGCTCGCGGGCGATCCGCAGCCGCTCGGCCTGGACCGCCTGGATCACGACCTGGGCGCGCAGGGTCTCCGCGTGGTGCTGCCGCAGCCGGATCCAGCTGCCGAGGATCCAGGCGATGAAGGTGATCACCACCCAGTGGGCCGACGGGACCTTGAAGGCGTTCAGCAGATCCGCGCCGGGCGTGTCGGCCAGGTCCGTGACGCCCCAGGTGATCAGCACACTGCCCGCGGCGACGGCCCCGGTCCGCTGCGACCGGGTGACGGTGATGTAGAAGACCAGGACGACCGCCGCCAGCAGGGGCGGCCAGGTCCTCTCCCCGTAGGCCTGCAGGCCGACCGCCTCGGCGAGCAGCACGCCCAGCACCTGCACCGGTCGCCGGCCGGCCCAGCCGACCGGCAGGGCCAGGAGGACGGCCGCCGCCACCATGCCCAGGGGCGCGGCGAGGCCCTCGTCACGCCCCAGGTGGAGCGAGCGCCCGTCCCCGGCGATCGTGCCGAGCAGCACGATCGCCAACGCGGGGACGCCGCACCAGCTCAGGACCGTCAGGGCGTCGGGCAGCCGCCGGGGCGGTGCGGGGGACTTCGGGGCTCGGGTCACGCTGCGATGCTAACGACGCGACGGGCCGGGGGAATCGGCCCCGAGGATTCATCCCCGGGGCTGAGGACGCCGGGGCGCCGTACGGTCCCCGGACCGATGTGCGGCGGCCCCGGCCTGCGGCACCGTCCTCCCTGTGATCGAAATCCACGAACTGACCAAGCGCTACGGCGACGTCCTGGCGGTGGACGGCCTGAGCTTCACCGTGCCGCCCGGCCGGGTGACGGGGTTCCTCGGCCCCAACGGCTCGGGCAAGAGCACGACGCTGCGCATGCTGCTGGGGCTGAACACCCCCACCAGCGGCACCGCGACCATCGACGGCCGCCGGTACCGCGACTTCGGCACCGGCATGCGCCACGTCGGCGCGCTGCTGGACGCCAACGACCTCCACAAGGGGCGCACCGCCCGAGCCCATCTCGCGGCGCTGGCCCGCAGCAACGACCTGCCGGGGCGCCGGGTCCAGGAGGCCCTGGAGACGGTCGGCCTCGGTGGGGCGGGCCGACGGCGGATCGGCGGGTTCTCGCTCGGGATGCGCCAGCGCCTCGGCATCGCCTCCGCGCTGCTGGGCGACCCGCCGGTCCTCGTCTTCGACGAGCCGGTCAACGGCCTCGACCCGGAGGGCATCCGGTGGGCGCGCGAGCTGTTCCGGAGCCTGGCCGCCGAGGGGCGCACCGTCTTCGTGTCCAGTCACATGATGAGCGAGATGGCGAACACCGCCGACCACCTCGTCGTGATCGGCGGCGGCCGGCTGATCGCCGACGAGCCCGTCGCGGAGTTCGCCGCCCGCGCCACCACCGCCGGTGTCACCGTGCGCACGCCGGACCCGGCCGCCCTGACCGGGGTGCTGCAGCACGCGGGCGGCTCGGTGCTCCCCGAGGGCCCCGGAGTCCTGAGCGTCACCGGGCTCACCGCGGCCCGCGTCAACGAGCTCGCCTTCACCCACCACGTCATGGTCCACGAAGTCACCGCCCACGGCGGCACGTTGGAGGACGCGTTCATGCAGCTGACCTCCGACAGCGTCCAGTACCGCGCCACCGCCGTGTCCCCCGAGAGGAGTGAGGGCCGATGACCACCCTCGCGACGACGCCCGCCGCCAGGACCCGGCCTCCCGTCGGGTCGCCGCCCCGCTGGCGCGACCTGTGGGGCGCGGAGTGGATCAAGTTCTGGTCGTTGCGCTCGAACCTCGTCGTACTCACCGCCGTGCCCGTGCTGGTCTGCCTCATCGCCTACAAGACGGCCGGCCGCACGTACGAGGCCTGGCCGGGCTACCCCGACTCGTTCAGGCGGATCTACGAGGCCGGGCACGACGCCCTCTTCCCTCCCCTCTTCACCCTGCTCATGGCCCTCGCCGGCACGATCGGCGCCCAGACCGTGCTCGGCGAACTGACCAGCGGTCTGATCCGCACCACCTTCATCGCCGTACCGCACCGGAGCCGGGTCCTGATCGCCAAGGCCGGCGTCGTGACCGCCGTACTGACCGGTCTCGGTGTTCTCGTCGCCGTGCCGAGCTGGGCCGTCACCCTGGCCGCCTACTCCGGCCGGGTCACCGGGTTCTCCTGGACCAGCCCCGGCGTCGGCCGGTTCCTGTTGGCCTCCGTGGTCGTGTTCCCGGTGTCCGGCCTGATCGGCATGGCCGTCGCCGCGCTCGTGCGCCACACCGCGGCCACCGTGTTCGCCCTGTTCATCACCTTCGTGGGCCTCTCGCTGGCGCCGCTCTCCTCCTTCGACACGGCCCTCCACACCGGCCGGCTGTTCACCTTCGTGGGCAACAGCCTGCCCTTCGCCGGGTGGATCTTCCTGACCACGCTGGGGAACACCGGCAACATCGTCGGCCACCACCCGTCCGCCGTCCACGCGTGGATCGCGTACGGCGCGTGGGCGGTCGGCTCGGTCGCCGTGGTGGTGGCGGCCTTCCGCTCCCGCGACGTCTGACGGCGGGTCGGAGCGAACGGCGGCCCGGAGCGAACGGCGGCCCGGAGCGAACAGCGGTGTCTCAGGGTCGTCGGCATCGAGGGTCGACATCAAGGGCGGACGGCGGGCCGGATAATGGCCGCATGATCGACAAGCAGCTCCGCGTCGTCCTGGCCGAGGATTCGGTGATCCTCCGGGACGGCATGGTCGAACTCCTCACCGCGCGCGGGTGCCTGGTGGTCGCGACGGCCGGTACGGGGCCGGAGCTGGTCGCCGCCGTGACCGAGCACCGGCCGGACGTGGCCGTGGTGGACATCCGGATGCCGCCCACGCACACGGACGAGGGCATCCGGGCGGCCGTGCAGCTGCGGGGCAGCTTTCCGGAGGTGGGCATCCTGGTCTTCTCCCAGCACGTGGAACGGGCCTGGGCCGCACGCCTGTTGGCGGACGGCGCGGCCGGGATCGGGTACCTGCTCAAGGAGCGGGTGGCCCGGACCTCGGAGTTCGTGGAGGCGTTGCACCGGGTGGCCGAGGGCGGGACGGCGCTGGACCCGGAAATCGTCAACGGGCTGCTGCACGGCGGACGGCGCGGGCCGGTGGACACGCTCACGGCGCGCGAGCGGGAGGTGCTGGAGCTGATGGCGCAGGGCCGCTCCAACCGGTCGATCGCCGCCCAGCTGACGGTGTCGGAGCGGGCGGTGGAGAAGCACGTGGCCGCCGTGTTCACCAAGTTCGGCCTGCCCGCGACGGAGGCCGACAACCGGCGGGTGAAGGCCGTCCTCGCCTATCTCTCGGAGAGCACCGGGATCTGAGCCCGAAGAGCGTCAGAGCTGCTCGGGCAGGTCGGCGGTCACCGTCGTCGGGCCGCCCGGCGGGCTCTGCACCGACAGGGCCCCGTCGACCGCCGCCAGCCGCTCGGCCAGGCCCGCCAGGCCCGAGCCCGCACCCACGACCGCGCCGCCACACCCGTCGTCACGCACCGTCAGCCGGACGCGCCCGCCCGCCGAGAGCACACCGAGCTCGGCGGTGCGGGCGCCGCTGTGCTTGGCGACGTTGGTCAGCAGCTCGGCCGCGCAGAAGTACACCGCCCGTTCGATCGGCTCGGCCGGGCGCCTCGGCAGCTCCACCCGGACGGTGACGGGCACCGGCGCGGTGGCGGCCAGGCCGGGCAGGGCCTCGGCCAGCCCGGCGTCCAGGGCCACCGGGTTGATGCCCCGGGTGAGGCGGCGCAGCCCGGTGATGGTGTCGTCCGTCTGGCCGCGCGCCCGGTCGAGCAGGGTGCGCAGCCGGGCGGGGTCGGGGCCGGCGCCGGGGCCGGCCCCGAGCGCGTCGTCGGCCAGGGAGAGGGTGATGGCGAGGGCCACCAGCTGGGCCTGGGTGCCGTCGTGCAGGTCCCGTTCCAGGCCGCGCAGCCGCTCGGTGGACTCGGCGAGCAGGGTGGTGCGGGCGTTCTCCAGCTCGCGCACCCGCTGCTGCGAGCGGGCCGGGCCGAGCAGCGCCCGGGCGAGGGCCCGGTTGACGGCGCTCAGCGCGCGGACGGCGGCCGGGACGGCCAGCAGGACGGCGAGCCCGGCCGGGACGGCGCCCGCGTCCAGCCCGCCGACCGGGTGCGGGCCGGGCTCCATCAGCCGTACCCAGAGCGGGAAGCCGGTCAGCCACAGGCTCGCGGCCGGCAGGCCGACCGCCGCGAGGAAGCCGAGCGCGCCCAGCGGGAGGCGCAGCAGCAGGTAGAGCAGGGCCCGCCAGGCCACCGGGTCGGTGAGCACCGTCCGGCCCCGGGCGAGCGCCCCGGACGGGCGGGGCGGCGGCGGGGGCGCGGGCACCGGCGCGGCCAGCAGCCGGGCGACCAGCCGGCGGTGCAGCCCGCCGAGCGCCCGGGCCCCGGCCAGGGCGGCCACCACGAAGGGCAGGCCCAGGACGGTGAGCGACAGCAGCGCCCCCGCGTAGAGGACGGCGACGGCGTAGAGCCCGCCGAGCACCCCGAGCGGCAGCCCGAGCAGGGCGAAGGCCACCTCGCCTCCGGGCAGCGCCAGGTGCCGCCTCACCGCTGCACCGTTCACGTCACCGCTCCCCCGCCACGGCGGCGACCTCGCGCCCGCCGACCGCCCACAGCCCCGTCCCGACGATCCCCGGCATCGTCAGCGCCGCCGCGCCCGCCGCCAGCCAGGCCGTCGAGGCGCCCGGCACGGTGGGCAGCGCCGAGCCGGTGACGGCGAGGCTGAACGCGCCCGCCGCCCCGAGGGCCACCGCCGCGCCGAGCAGCACGCCGACCACGGTGGTGGCCGCCGCCTCGAGGGTGAGCATCCGCAGCAGCTGGCGCCGCGTCGCCCCGACCAGCCGCAGCAGGGCGAGTTCGCGCCGACGGTCGGCGGTGAGCGCCACCAGGGTGTTGACCGTGGAGACCGCCGCGAAGCAGACCAGCAGCCCGAGTTCGGCCTGGCGCAGCCACACGTCGCTCGCCTTGGTGACGCTGGTGGCCACGCCCGTGGCGCGGGCGGCCCGTTCGGCGGTGCTCGTCATGATCACCATGGTGCCCGACAGTCCGGTCAGCAGGGTGACCGGCACCACGGCCGAGGAGAGCCGGGCCGCGTACCCGCGCAGGTTGGCGTCCGCGAGCCAGCCCGCCCGGGGGGCGAGCACCCGCAGCGGCGCGCCGAGGACGGCGGCCAGGACCCGGACGGCGAGCGGGCCCAGCAGGGCGAGCGCCGCCAGCAGGACCACGGCCCCGAGCAGCGCGGCCTGCCCGGCCTTGTCCAGCTCCTCGGCCCGCCTGGTCGCGGCCAGCCGCAGCAGCAGCGCGCCGCCGGCGAGCACGGCCGCCCCGGCGAGCAGCCGCACCGCGCCCGCCCGCCGGTGGCCCGTCGATCCGTCGGTGAGGGCGGCCGCCGGGGCGGGCCGGGTGATGCGCCCGGCGGCGAGGCCTGCGGCGCCGAGGCCGACGAGCAGGGTGACGGCGAGCGCCAGTAGCCAGGGCACCGGCGTGCCGGGTATGCGCAGGCCGGGCGCCGCCATCGAGCGCCGCTGGAGCTCCCCGAGGAACCGGTGCGCCGCGAGGCGGCCCAGCAGCACGCCGGGCCCGGCGGCGATCAGCAGCGTCGCCGTGACCTGCGCGCGGATCAGCCGTCGTACCTGCCGGGGCGTGGCCGCGACCGTGCGGAGCAGGGCCAGCTCGCGGTGCTGCTGACGGAGGGTGAAGCCGAGGGCGTTCACCACGACGAACATCGCGACGAGGACGGCGATCTCGCCGAACGCGCCCGCGATCACCACCAGGCCGGGCCCGCCCACCCGCGCCCGGGCCACGGCTGCGGGCGCCGTCAGCTGCGCGGCGGCCAGGGAGCCGAACAGCGTCAGCGCGGCCACGGCCAGCAGCAGCGCCGCGGCGAGCCCGGCGAAGCTCGCCGGCCGGCGCCGGATCTGGGCGAGGGCCGTCGCCGCCACGGCGCTCGTCGAGCTCCTCCTCATCCCGCTCACCCGCCCAGGGCGCTCAGCCGCTCGGCGACCCGCGCCGCCGTCGGCCGGAGCAGTTCGTCGATCAGCAGGCCGTCGGCCAGCAGCAGCACCCGGTCCGCGAACTCGGCGGCGGCCGGGTCGTGCGTGACCATCACGCACGTCCGCCCGTCGACGTCCACGCCGGTGCGCAGCAGGCCGAGGATCTCGCGGCCGGTCGCGCGGTCGAGCGCGCCGGTCGGCTCGTCGGCGAAGAGGACCTCGGGTCGGGAGACCAGCGCCCGGGCGATCGCCACCCGTTGCTGCTGGCCGCCCGAGAGCTGCCCGGGCCGGTGGCGCTCGCGCCCGGCCAGGCCGACCCGGGCGAGCGCCTCGCGGACCTCGGTGCGCGCGGGCGGGCGCCCGGCCAGCCGTCCGGGCAGTTCGACGTTCTGCGCGGCCGTCATGGCGGGCATGAGGTTGAAGGACTGGAAGACGAAGCCCACCCGGGCCCGGCGCAGCTCGGCCAGGCGCCGCTCGGGCAGCCCCGCTATCTCCGTGTCGCCCCAGCGCACGCTGCCGCTGGTCGGCCTGTCCATCCCGGCGAGGCAGTGCAGCAGGGTCGTCTTGCCGGAGCCGGAGGGGCCCATCACGGCCGTGAACGTCCCCGGCGCGAAGGCCGCGGACACCCCGCGCAGCGCGGGCACGGCGCCCGCGCCCCGGCCGTACGCGCGGTGCAGCCCCTCGGCGCTGAGGACCGCGCCCGTCGTCGTGTCGCCTGCCGTGGCGGCGGTTGTCGTCGTCCCGTTCATGCTCTTCATCCTGGACACGGCGGGCCGGTTTTTCGATTGGGCTGGCACCCCGATTCGGGGTTCGGAAAACCGAACCCCGCAGGTGGTGCCGTGTACACACCCGTGCCCCCGGGGCGGCGGGTTCCCGCCGCGCCGGGGGCACGGGTGCTGCTTCAGCGGAGGATCAACGGCCTTGCAGGGAGCGGGCGTTGTCCCCGAAGGACCAGCCCTTCGAGCCGTCCCAGTTGATCGACCAGGTCATGAGGCCCTTGGGCGCCCCGCCGAGGGCGCTCCAGGCCTGGCCGACCGAGCCCGGGTCCATGTAGCCGCCGCCCGCGCCCGGCTGGGCGGGCAGGCCGGGGACCTGCTTGTCGTAGGGCACCTTGATGGTGGTGCCCTGGATGGTCAGGCCGTTGGCCAGGCAGGTGGTCTGCACGGTGAAGCCCTGGACGGTGCCGGCCTGGTACGAGTCGCCGGAGCAGCCGTACATGCTGCCGTTGTAGTACTGCATGTTCAGCCACCAGAGCTGGCCGTTGTCCACGTACTTCTTGATGATCGGCAGGTAGGCGCCCCAGATGGAGCCGTAGGTGACGCTGCCGCCGGTGACGTAGGCCGTCTCGGGGGCCATCGTCAGGCCGAAGCCGGCGGGCATCTGGGCGAGGACGCCGTCGATGATGCGCATCAGGTTGGCCTGGGAGGCGGAGGGCGTCTTGATGTCGCTCCCGGCGGAGAGGCCGGTCTCGATGTCGATGTCGATGCCGTCGAAGTTGTACTTCTTGAGGATCGGCACGATCGTCGAGACGAACTTGTCGGCGACGGTGCTGGAGCTGAGGTCGATGCCCGCGGCGGCGCCGCCGATCGACATCAGGATCGTCGCGCCGGCGGCCTTGGCCTGGCACATCTCGGCGGGGGTGGAGACCTTGACGTTGGTGTCCATGCCGTCCTGCCACTGGACGGTGCCGTCCGAGAGGATCACCGGGAAGGCGGCGTTGATGACGTTGTAGCCGTGCGCGGCCATCCGGCTGTCGGTGATCGGCACCCAGCCCATGCCCGGGTGGACGCCGTTGGAGGCGCCGTCCCAGTTCTCCCAGTAGCCCTGGAGGACCTTGCCCGCGGGCTTCGGCTTGGTCGGGCAGGTGTCGCCTGGCGACGGGGTCGTGGGCGGCGTGCTGGTGGGCGGCTGCGAGGTCGGGGGCTGAGACGTCGGAGGCTGGGAGGTCGGGGGCTGCGAGGTGGGCGGCTGGGTGGTCGGCGTGGTGGCGGTCGGCGAGGGGCTGCTGCCGCCCGGGCCGACCAGCGACACGTCGTCCGCGAAGTACGCGGGCTGCCCGTACCAGCCGTGCAGCCAGATCGTCACCGAGGTGGTGTTCGCCCCGGTGGTGAAGCCGACGCTGAGCTGGCCGTACGAGGCGTTGTTGGCCGTCCAGGTGGACGGGTCGCCGCCGGAGCCGGTGCCGGTGGCGCCCAGGTAGACGTAGCTGCCCTGGACGTACGCGCTCAGCGTGTACTGGGAGTTGGGCTGCACGCTGATCGTCTGGGAGCACTGCGCGGAGTCCTGGCCGGACGGCGTCGCCTGGAGGGCGCCGCTGCCGGAGTGGACCGGACTGCTCACGACGACACCGGAGTTGCCGGTGCAGGACCAGTTGGCGAGCCCGTTCTCGAAGCCCGGGTTGGCCACCAGGTTGACGGCCGCGGCCCCGGCCGTGGCGGTGCCCGAGACGGCGATGCCGGCCCCGATGACGGCGACGGCGCTCGCCATGGCGACGAGGCCCTTCAGTGCGCGGGGCTCGCGCCCGGACCGGTTCGGCTGCGGTGCTCGCTCCACGGCCGCCCTCTGCGGGCGTGGGCCGTGCGACCTCCGTTGGAACATGGTGGAGCTCCCTTCCCGCCGTGCGCCTGGGACGTGACGACGCGTGGGGGCGCGGCGCGCGGCTCGGGTGAGGTGGGGACATGTGGGGGGATGTACCGGTCCGGATCGTAGGAGGGGCGGCGAAGGCACGTCAATAGGTCTGGACCAATCGCAGGCCCGCGCCGCCCCGGGGGTTCCGCGACGATCAGGAGCCCACGGTGTTCCTCGCCAGCAGCTTCCCCTGCGCGTCGTACGCGGCCAGTTGGACGCCCTCGAACGGGAACGCGGCCGGGGAGCCGCCGGTGGACTTCGGGGCGGGCGGCCCCCAGAACCACCCGGTGGCGAAGCCCGGCTCGCCGGGGAGGGAGGCGACGGTGACCCAGGAGGCCTTGCCGTCCATCTCCACGGACATCCTCGCCACCTTGCCGGGCCCCTGGTAGACGAGGTTGTACAGGCCGTCCCGGTACTCCGGCGGGTTGCCGTAGTACCCCATGGTGATCTGCGTCGCACCGTCCGACCAGGAGTGGCCGCCGCAGTCGGACCTGTCCTTGTACGCGGGGGCGTCGTGGATGCAGACCTCCCGGTCGTTCAGCTTCATCCACCAGTCCGGGCGGCCCAGCGGCACCTGCTGGCCCGGCTGCACCGCCAGGGCCTCGGGGGCCTGCCCCTCCGGCACCAGGAGGGCCTTCGGGGCCGGCGCGGCGGCCTGGACGGCGCTCGGCGCGGACAGCAGCGCGCCCGTTCCGGCCACCACCACGAGCGCCGCCGCCACGGCCCCGGCGCCCAGCGCCGCCCGGCGGGCCCGCCGCTGGCGCCGTACGTGGGCCAGCGCCGGCCCGGCGGACCAGTCCGCCACCGCGACCTTGCCCGCCTCCTCCCGCAGGGCCCCGCGCACCATGTCCTCGGTGTCCATCGCCTGATCCGTCACCTGTCGCCCCCGTCCGTGCCTTCGATCGTCCAACCCGTCCCCGCCGCGTGCCCGGCCAGTGCCGGGTTGCCCCGCAGCTTCGCCAGGCCCCGGCTGGCCTGGCTCTTGACGTTGCCCACCGAGCAGCCGAGCACCTCGGCGACCCGGGCCTCGCTCATGTCCTCCCAGTACCGCAGGACGACCACCGCCCGCTGGCGCTGCGGCAGCTCCGCCAGCGCCTGGAGCAGCACCGAGCGCTCCTCCACCTCGCGGTGGCCACTGCCCGCCGCCTGCTCCCGGTCCGGGAGGACGGGCACCAGCAGCTGCCGGACCCGGCGCCGCCGGTGGCGGCTCAGGTTGTTGTTCACCAGGGCCCGGTGGATGTAGGCGTCCGGCTCGTCCAGGCGGCTGATCCGCGACCAGTTCCTGAAGGCCTTCGCGTACGTCGCCTGCACCAGGTCCTCGGCCTCGTGGTGGTCGCCCGTGAGCAGGTACGCCGTGCGCACCAGCCGCCGCCACCGCGTGGCGGCGAACTCCTCGAACCCGGGCCCCCGCACCCCGGCGGGACCACGGCCCGGGACGGGCCCCGGCCTGTCCCCCACCGGGGTCTCTACTGCACTCGCGGTCATCCGCTTCCTTTTCACGTCCTCGCGACGACCCGACCGGACCGCCACTCTGCCCTGTCTCACCGCAGCGCGGCCGCAAGGGTTGCACGGCCTCCTCCGCCGACCTGTCCACGGAAGCCGCCTCCGGCCCGCGGCCCGGAGGCGGCCGGGTGCCGGAGCACCCCGCGACCTGTAGTAGTTTGGGGCGTTCCGAATGATCGCCCGGGCCCTGCACCGCTCCACCCTCGCCAGACCGAAGGTCGCCGACGCGGGCCGCCTCGGATTGTGTGGGAGTGTGACCGCTGTGACCCGTCCGACCCCCTCCTCCCCCGGCATAGCCCCGCCCCCGGCGGCAGGCCCCCGGGCCCGGCGCGCCCCCGCGCCCCCTGCGCCCCCTGCCGACGACCGGCCCCTGGCCCTGCGCGCCGCCGCCCGGGTGGGGCAGCTCGTCACGCTCGTCCTGGTCCTCTTCCTCCCGTGCCTCGCGCTCGCCGGGGCCGCCACCGGCCTCGTCATGTGGCTCTTCCTGAACTGACGGGCCCCGGACCGGCGGCGCCCGGAGCGGCCGTCAGGGGCCGGCCCCCGCCCCGCCGCCGGTTCACCGGACGGAAACACGGCTCCGGCATCATCCGGCGCATGCGTATCGAACAGGTGTCGTGGGAGGCCCCCGACGCCGTCGCACTGCGGCGGCGCCAGCGGGCGGAGATCGCCGAGATGTACGGGACCGCCCACAGCGAACCGGGCACGGCGCCCTCGGCCGGGGACGTCGCGGTCTTCCTCCTGGCGTACGTGGACGGCGAACCGGCCGGATGCGGGGGCCTGCGGGACCTCGGCGAGGGGGTCGGCGAGGTCAAGCGGATGTACGTGGACGGGGCGCGGCGCGGCTCCGGCGTCGCCGAGGGAGTGCTGCGGGCGCTGGAGGCGTGGGCACGCGAGCGCGGCTGGCAGCGGCTGCGCCTGGAGACCGGCGAGCGCCAGACGGCCGCCGTGCGCTTCTACACCCGCTGCGGCTACGAGCGCATCCCCAACTTCGGCGCCTACGAGGGCGTCGCGAGCTCCCTCTGCTTCGAGCGCCGCCTCGACGGGGGCGACGGCACCTGAGGTGCGGGAGCGCCGGTGACGATCTGTCATCCGGGCCTGGTGCGGGGCTCGACCGTTCCGATACGGTCTGGACCAATCAGCGGCCACCCTCGCCCCCGCCGCGTCCCCCTGCTCGTCGTCAGCGCCCCGGGAGTCGTCATCAGCGCCCAGCCCGCCCCCGTTCCGCTCACCCTCCCGGCGCTCCTGGACCACCGGGCCGCGCTCCACCCCGACCGCCTCGCCCTGCTGGTGCCCGGTGGCGAGGCGCTCACGTACGGGCGGTGGCGCGAACGGGCGGTGCGGGCCGCGCACGGCCTGGCCGGGGCGGGGGTGCGGCCCGGGGACACGGTGGCGCTGATGTTCACCAACCGGGAGTGGCCCGCGTACGCGACGGCGTTCCTGGCCGCGCACTACGCGGGCGCGGCCGCCCTCGTGATCCGCGAGGACCTGGCCCGGGACGAGGTGGAGCGGCTGGTCGAGGCCGCCGGGGCGCGCTGGGCCGTCGCGGGCGGCGGGCCGCGCACCGGGCTGCCGACCTTCGCACTCGACGACGTGGAGGAGCGCGGCGCGCAGGCCGGGGACGAGCCGCCGCACCGGGCCGCCCCCGAGGACCCGGCCCAGGTCATCGGAACCTCCGGGACGACCGGCACCCCGAAGGGCGTCCGCGCCGCCCACGCGAGCCTGACCGCCGGGCTGCTGCTCGACCCCCGCCCCCGCCCGTACGCCCACTCGCGCCACGCCGTGCACGCCTTCCCGATCGGCACCAACGCCGCCCAGGCCGTCCTGGTGAACGCGCTGACCGCCCACCCCGCCACCGTCTGCCTGCCGCGCTTCGACGCGGAGGAGTTCGGCCGGGTGGTGGAGGAGCACGCCGCGGGCACCGTCTTCCTGGTGCCCTCCACGGCGGTGGAACTGCTCAACTCCGGTGTGGCGGAGCGCCGGGACCTCGGCAGCGTCCTGCTCGCCACCTCCACGGCCGCCGCGCTTCCCCCGGCCGTCGCCGCCGGGCTCGCCGCCGCCCTGCCGAAGGCGACCGTCGTCAACACCTACACCTCGGCGGAGGCCGCCCCCGCCCAGATATCCGCCGTCGTGGACCCGGGCCGCCCCGGCTCGGTGGGCCGCCCCACCGACCCCTCCGGGCTGCGCATCCTCGACGGGGACGGGGAGCCGGTGGCCCCCGGCGAGGCCGGCGAGATCTGGCTGCGCCAGCCCGGCCCGCCGCGCGAGTACGCCGGGGCCGCCTCCGACGGCGTGTTCCGCGACGGCTGGGTGCGCATGGGCGACCTCGGCCGGCTGGACGGGGACGGCTTCCTCCACCTCGTCGACCGCGAGAGCGACATCGTCAAGTCCGGTGCGCTGAAGGTCTCCACGCTGCGGATCGAGGCCGTGCTGCACGAGCACCCGCAGGTCGCCGACGCCTCCGCGCTCGGCCTGCCGCACCCGGTGATGGGCCAGGTGCCGGTGGCCGCCGTCGTCCCGCGGCCCGGCGGCATCGACCTCGACGCCCTGCGGCTCTTCCTCAGCGAGCGGCTCGCCAGGCCCGAACTCCCCGTCCGCGTCCTGGTGGTGGACGCCCTGCCGCGCAACCCGAGCGGCAAGGTGCTCAAGCACCGGCTGCGGGAGGCCTTCGACGAGCCCGCGCAGGTGAGCGGCAGGGCGCCGGGGACGGAGCGGGAGCTGGCCCTCGCGGACCTGTGGCGCGGGGTGCTCGGGCGGCCCGTCCGGTCGGTGGAGGAGGAGTTCTTCGCCCTCGGCGGGGACTCCTTCCGCGCCGTGCAGCTGGCCGCCGCGATCTCCGCCGAGTTCGGCGTCCCGGCCCGCACGGCGCTGGTCTTCGAGCGGCCCTCGCTGCGCGCCCAGGCCGCCTGGCTGGAGGGCGCGCGGCACGACGCCCCCGGGGCGTCCGAGCCGGAGGAGGCGGAGGTGTCCGCCTTCCTGCGCTCGCTGCGCGCGCAGCCGCACGACCTCCCGCTGACCTCCCAGCAGGAGAACTTCCTGCGCTGGATGGCCGAGGCCCCGGACCGCAACGTCGGCTCGGTGGCGGTGATGTTCCGGGTGGTCGAGCCGCTGCGCGCGGACGTCCTGGCCGAGGCCCTGCGCGAGGCCGTGAGCCGCCACCAGGCGCTGCGGACCAGGTTCGTGCCCGTGCCCGGGGCCGAGCCGGGGGTGCTGCGGGCCGTCCTGGACGAGGAGCCGCGTACGGACGTGGTGCTGGTGGACGCGCCCGGCGCCTCCGACGAGGAGGTGTCCCGGCGGCTGGTCGCGGTGCGCGACGGGCTGACGGACCTCGCCGAGACCCCGATGACCAGGCTGGCCGTGGTGAGCCGGGGGCCGGAGGACCACGTCGTCCTGCTGGCGGTGCACCACCTCGTCAGCGACGGCTGGTCGCTGGGCGTGCTCCTGCGCGACCTGGGGGTCTTCTACTCGGCGCTCCGCAACGGCCGCAAGGCCCCGGCGATGCGGCCGGGACCGTCCTACCGGGAGCTGGTGGAGTGGTCCAACTCCCGCTGGACGGCGTCGCGTTCGCACTTCACGGCCACGCTCGCGGGCGCTCCGGAGGCCGTCGAGCCGTTCCCCGGGCGGGCGCACACCGAGACGGTGCTGAGCGCCGCCCACGGGTTCACCGTGGCCCCCGAGCGGGCGGAGGCCCTGCGGGCGAGGGCGGCGGAGCTGGGCGCCACCCCGTTCCTCGCCGTGGCGGCCCTGTGGAGCGGCCTGCTGGCCTCCCGCAGCGGGCAGCCGGACCTCGTCCTGATGACGCCGGTGCCCGGGCGGACGAGGCCGGAGGCCGAGTCGGCGGTCGGCTGCTTCGTGCAGTCGCTGCTGGTGCGCGTGGACGCCTCCGGCGCGCCCGGGTTCGCCGAACTGCTCGACCGGGTCCGCTCCGCCGCCACCGCCGCGCTGGACCACCAGCTGTACCCGTTCGCCGAGTTCAGCCCGCTGGCGCCGTTCGCGGCCTGGCTGCGGTACGAGAGCTGGAGCGCGCCCGCCCAGCTGCCCGGGGTGGCCTGCACGGCCTGGGAGCTGCCGCGCGACGCCACCGTGCCCTACCCGCTACCCGGCGGCGACCGGCACGTGCCGGAGCTGGCGGTGGCCGAGCAGCCGGACGGCGGGCTGAAGTGCTGGCTGCGGTACAACCGGCACGCCTTCGAGGCGGAGGCGGTGGCGGCGCTGGCCGACGGCCTGGCCGCCGCCCTGGCGGAGGCCGCCGGGGTGTGACGGCGGGGTGTGACGGCGCGGGCCCCGGCTCCGCGAACGCGGAACCGGGGCCCTCCCTGCAAGGACTGCTCAGCCTGCCAGCCGCCCGGCCGCCTCGTCCTCGGTGAGCGCGTCGATCTCGGCGATCAGCAGCGCCTCGATCCTGGCCGCCAGCGCGGCCGGGGTGCTGCTCTCGAAGACGTCCCGGATGGGCACCTCCAGCCCGATCCCGGCGCGGATGCGCGCGGCGACCCGGGTGACGAGCAGTGAGTCCCCGCCCAGGGCGAGGAAGTCGTCGAACACCCCGACCTTCTCCACCCCGAGCACCTCCCGCCACAGCTCGACGACGAGTTGCTCGGCGTCGGTGCGCGGCGCGACGTACTCCGGCCCGCCGGCCGGGCCCGGGTCGGGCAGGGCCGCGAGGTCGGGCTTGCCGTTCGCCGTCAGCGGCAGCCGGGGCAGGACGAGCACGCTCTCGGGGACCATGTACGCGGGCAGCCGCAGCGCCAGGTGCTCGCGCAGCTCGGCCGCGAGGGGCTGCGGGGCGCCCGGGCCGGGGACGGCGTAGGCGAGCAGCCGCCGGCCGTCGCGCACCAGCACGGCGGCCTGCGCCACCGCCGGGTGCGCCGTCAGCGCGGACTCGATCTCGGCGGGCTCGATCCGGTGGCCGCGCAGCTTCACCTGGGCGTCGGCGCGCCCGAGGAACTCCAGGGCGCCGTCCGTGCGCCAGCGGGCGCGGTCCCCCGTTCGGTACATCGTGCCGCCCGCGTACGGGTCCGGGACGAAGGCGGCGGCGGTCAGGTCGGGCCGCCCCAGGTACCCCCGGGCCAGGCCGCTGCCGCCGATGTGCAGCTCGCCCTCCGAGCCCCGGGGCAGCAGGGCGCCCCGCTCGTCCAGGACGTGCAGCCGCACGCCGGGCAGCGGGCGGCCCAGCGAGGGGCGGCGGCCCGCGTCCCCGGAGGCCAGCTCGGCGGCGGTGACGATGACGGTGGCCTCGGTCGGGCCGTAGGTGTTGACCAGCCGGACGGCGTCGCCGTGCCGCGCGCGCCAGCGGGCGACGGTGTCGGCGCGGGCCTCGGAGCCGCCGATGACCACCAGGCGCAGCGCCTCGGGCCACCGGGTCTGCTCGCCGAGGCCGACCAGCTCCTCCCAGTAGGCCGTCGGCAGGTCGAGCACGGTGACGGAGCGTCCGGCGGGGCCGTCCAGCAGGTCCGGCAGGGTCCGGCCGCCGCCGGGCAGCAGCACCGCGCAGGCGCCGGAGGCCAGGGCGGGCCACAGCTCCTCGACGTGGGTGTCGAAGCCGAGGTTGGCGAACTGGACGATCCGGTCGCCGGGCCCCAGCGCGTACCCGTCCGGTCCGGCCATCCAGTCGACGCGGGCGGACACGGCCTCGTGGTCGACGGCGACGGCCTTCGGCGTGCCCGTGGAGCCGGAGGTGTAGAGGACGTACGCGAGGCCCTCGTGGCGGGGTGCCTCGGCGTCGGCGGGTTCGGGAGGGGCGTTGTCGGTGAGGGTCAGGGCGGCCCCGGCCTCGCGCACCATCAGGCGGCGGCGCTCCTCGGGGTGGGCCGGGTCGACCGGGAGGTAGGCGGCCCCGGCCTTCCAGATCGCCATCAGGGCCGCGACCTGCTCGACGGAGGGCGCCATCGACACGGCGACCACCCGGCCGGCCACCGGCCCGAGCCGCTCCGCCAACTCGGCGGAGAGCAGGTCGAGTTCGCCGTAGGAGATCATCTTCCCGTCGCACTCAAGTGCCGGCGCCCCGGGGCGGGCGGCGGCCTGCTCCGCGAAGCGCTCCAGCACCGTCCGTACGGCCGTCGGCGCGGCGGGGCCGGTGCCGAGGGCGAGCAGCGCCGCCCGCTCCTCGGGGCCGACGAACCAGTCCCCGTGCAGGGGCAGTTCGGGGTCCTCGACGATCCGCGCGTACAGCTCGCGGCAGCGGCCGCCGAGGGCCTCGACGGTCTCCGCGTCCAGCAGCTCGCGGTCGTAGCAGAAGGAGAGGGTGATCCCGCCCTCGGCGGTGCGCCAACTGTCCAGCAGCAGATCGGTCTTGGCCTGGGCGAAGCCGGAGTCCATGCCCGTGGTGCGCACCCCGGCCGGCAGGGCGGGGCCGCCGGAGCCGTCCGCGAGCTCGTACTGGCTCTGGTGGACGAAGACGGCCTGGTGGAGCGGCCCGGTGCCGGAGTCCGGGGGCATGCCGAGGTGGGCGGCGAGGCGTTCGAGCGGCGCGTCCGGGCGGCTCAGGGCGGCCAGGGCGGCGGACCGGGTGCGGCGCAGCACGGTGCGGAAGTCGGGCTCGCCGGTGAGGTCGGCCCGGATCACGGCGGTCTTGTTGAAGTAGCCGAGCAGTGCCTCGTGGGCGGCCTCGGTGCGGCCCGCCAGCGGGGTGCCGACGACGAAGTCCGGGCAGCCCGTCCAGCGGGCGAGGACGCACTGGTAGCCCGCGAGCAGCACCATGAACGGGGTGCAGCGCTCCTGGCGGGCCATCCGGTCGAGGGCGGTGGTGAGCGCGGGGCCGAGGTCGACGGTGACGAAGCCGGCCGGCCTGGTCGGCCGCTGCGGGCGCGGGCGGTCCAGCGGCAGGCGCAGCGCGCCCGTCCCCGCGAGCCGGTCCGCCCAGTGCCGGAAGGCCTCCTCGCCCGCAGCCCCGGCCGCTCCGGCCTGGTCGGCCCGGGCGAAGTCGCCGTACTGGAGGGCGAGTTCGGGCAGCTCGGCGGGGGCCTCGCCGATCGCCTCGCGGTAGAGGGCGAGCAGCTCGCGCCACATCGTCCGGAAGGACCAGCCGTCCGAGACGATGTGGTGCACGACGATGCTGAGGGCGTGCTCCCGCTCCCCCGCGCTGATCAGGGTGGCGCGCAGGGGCGGTGCGGCGGCGAGGTCGAAGGGGGCGTTGACGGACGGGCGGCAGGCGTCGGTGAACTCCGCCTCGCCCGCGCCCTCGGGGAGTTCGATCACGACCAAGCCGGTCGGGGCCGGGGGCTGGACGTGCATGACGGGCTCGCCGTCGCCGTCCGGGCTCCCGGGTGCGAAGCGGGTGCGCAGGATCTCGTGCCGGGCCGTCAGGGCGTCCAGGGCGGTGCGCAGGGCCCGCTGGTCGAGCGGGCCGCTCCAGCGCCGGTTGAGGTACATGTTGAAGCCGGCGTCCTCGGGGTGGAGCTGCTGGAGGAACCAGAGCCGGCGCTGGTCGGCGGTCAGCGGGTGGGTGGTGGTCACCGGTCGGTCACCTCGGTCTCGGAGGGGTGCGGGGCGGCGCGGCTCTGGAGGGTCTCCAGGCCGACCAGGTCGTCGGGCTGGGCGTCGGGGACGTCCCGGTCGAAGTGGCGCAGCACCGGGACGCTCAGGCAGACGAGTGCGAGAGCGGCCATGGCGAGGCCGAACAGCAGGTAGAGCAGGCCGATGCCCCGGCCGTCCCCGGTGCCGGTGATCCGGCCGACGGTGTCGGCGAGGGCGCCGCCCTCGTCCATGAGGGGCTGGAGGACCCGGGGGCCGAACGGGGCGATCAGCGCGAAGCCGACCGGCAGGGTGGACCAGGCGACCATGGTGTTCACGGCGATGACCCGGCCGTGGAAGCGCAGCGGGATCTTGGTCTGCACGATCGTGGCGTAGACGCCGTTGACCAGGGCCAGGCCGAAGGTCATGCCGAAGGCGCCGAGGGCGACCGTCCACAGGGAGGGGCGCAGCCCCGTGAGCAGGCAGGCGGCCGCGAGGCCGAGGGTGGCCAGCAGCACCCCGCGCAGCTTGTGGTGGCGGGGCCCGCCCCAGGCCAGCAGGGTGATGCCGCCGAGGACGGCGCCGAGCCCGGCGGCCGTCGAGACCCATCCGGCGGCGCTGAGCGGGGCGAAGGAGAGGACGAGCGGGGTGGTGAGCAGGAACAGCGGGGAGAGGAAGACGTTCAGGGCGGCGAAGTAGACCAGCATCGCCCGGAAGTGACGGCTGCCGAGCGCCCGCCGGAAGCCCTCGCGGATCTCGGCGGAGACGCTCTCGCGGCGGGTGGAGCCCATGACGTCCGGGAAGCGCACGGCCAGGGTGACGGCGGTGGCGAGCACGTAGCTGGCCACGTCCAGGGTGAGGATGCCGCCGAGGCCGATCGCGGCGAGCAGGCCGACGGCGAACAGCGGGACGAGGAACTGGGCGAGGCCGAAGAGCATCTGGACGACGCCGTTGGCGCGGCCGAGGTAGCGCTTGGGGACGAGCTGCGGCACCGCCGCGTTCCAGGCGAGGCGCTGGAAGGTGAGGGCGGCGGAGAGCACGGCGACGAGCGCGTAGGCGTGCCAGACCTCCAGGCTCCCGGTGGCGTACAGCAGGAGCAGCAGGGCCTGGACGCCTCCGGCGGCGACGTCGCCCGCGAGCATGATGCGACGGCGGTCGCCCCGGTCGACGAGCGCCCCGGCGAGGGGCGCGGCGAGGATGCCGGGCACCAGGCCGCAGGCGGCCAGCAGGCCGAACTGGGCCAGGGAGCCGGTGCGCAGGTAGATCCAGACGGGGAGGGCGAACTCGGTGAGCGCCGATCCGATCATCGACACCTGCTGCCCGGAGGCGACGGTGAGGAAGCGCCGCATGGTGGGGCGTACGGGCGCCTCCGCCGCGTCGGGCCGCTGCTTCGGGTCGCGGGAGACGCCGGCGAGCCACCAGGTGGCGCCGTCGGTGCGGCGGTGGCGGTCCTCCTCCCCCTCGGCGAGGGAGCGGTGGACGCCGGTGACGACGGCGGCGAGTTCGGCGGCCCGGTACTTGAGGTAGAAGTGCCCGGCCTCGTCGAGGACGACCACGGCGGCGGTGTCGGTGATCCGGTGCCACTCGCGGAAGCGTTCGGCGTAGAACTCGGTGGCCGGGTCGCGCTCGCCGCAGACGGCGATCACGGGGGCCTTGATCCGCCCGCCCTCCGTCCCGAACATCCGGGTGAAGTACCGCTCGACGTCCTTGGTGCCGGTGCGCCGGTTGCGCACGATCAGGCGCAGCTGCTCCTGGTCGACGTCGTCGGTGTCCAGCCCGGCCGCGGCGAGGGCGTTGATCATGCCCTGGTCGCTGCGCATCCGCTCGGCGATCTCGGCCCAGCGTTCGCCGATCGCGGCGCCGCGCCCCTTGGGGCGGGCGAAGGGGAAGATGCCGCCGAGGTGGACGGCGTCGATCTCGCGGCCGGCGGCCTCGACCCGGCGGGCGATCTCGACGGCGAGGCGCACGCCGACCCCGCAGTGCCCGTACAGGACGATGCGGCCCTCGACGTTCTCGAGGATCTCGCGGGCGCACCGGTCGGCGACCTCGCCGACCTCCATCGGCTCCTCGCCGAGCTCGTGGCCGGGGACGGCGATGGAGTGCAGCGCCCAGTCCTCGGGCATGGCGTCGGCGAGCGGCTTGTAGATCAGCGCGCTGCCGCCGCCGTACGGGGCGCAGACCACGCTGGCGGTGGTGCGGCGGCGCTCGGGGGTGAGGCGGTGGAGCAGGCCCTGGGGGCCCCGGTCGGCCTCCGGTTCGCTGACGAGGGCGGCGAGGCGGCGCACGGTCGGGAAGCGGAACAGGTCCATGACGCCGACGGGGGTCGGCAGGTCGGGGAAGGCGCGGCGCAGCCGGGCGACGACCTGGGTGGCGAGCAGGGAGTGCCCGCCGATCTCGAAGAAGTCGTCGAGGGCGCCGACCTGCGGGAGGCCGATGACCTCGGCCCAGATGGCGGCGATCAGGGTCTCGGTCTCGCCCTCGGGTTCGACCCGGCCGCCGGGCGGTGCGGCGTCCTCCGGTTCGGGCAGGGCCTTGCGGTCGACCTTGCCGTGGGCGAGCAGGGGCAGGCGGTCGAGGAGGACGAACCGGGCGGGGACCATGTGCTCGGGCAGGACGTCGGCGAGGGCGGTGCGCAGCTCGGCGGCCGTCGGGGCGCCGGCGGGGCCGGCGGGGTGTTCGAGGTAGGCGACGAGGTTCTGGCGCAGGCCCTCGCCGCGGGTGGTGACGTGGGCCTGGGTGATGCCGGGCAGGGCGGTGAGGGCGGCCTCGATCTCGCCGGGTTCGACGCGGTAGCCGCGGACCTTGATCTGGTCGTCGGCGCGGCCGAGGTATTCGAGGGTGCCGTCGCGGCGCCAGCGGGCGAGGTCGCCGGTGCGGTACATCCGGCCGCCGTCGCCCTCGCTGAAGGGGTCGTCGAGGAAACGTTCCTCCGTCAGGTCGGGGCGGCCCAGGTACCCCCGGGCGAGGCGCTCGCCGCCGAGGTGCAGCTCCCCCGTCACGCCCGGCGGCACGGGCCGGCCGTCCTGGTCCAGGACGTAGCAGCGGGCGCCCGCGAGCGGGGTGCCGATCGGCGTGCTGCCGGGGCCGCCGTCCCCGGGGAGGACCTCGTGGACGGTGACGCCGACGGTCGCCTCGGTGGGGCCGTAGTGGTTGAACACCGCGCACCGCCCGTGCTCGGCCAGTTCGGCGGCCCAGGCGCGGGCGGAGGCCTCCCCGCCGAGGACGAGGGCGCGGCGCGGCAGCAGGCGCTCGGCCGGGGCGTCGGCGGTGAGGGCGGCCAGGTGGGAGGGCGTCATCTTGAGGTAGTCGAGTTCCAGCTCCTCGACGGCCCGGGCGAGGTCGGCCCCGGCGATCCGGCGCGGCAGCAGGTGGACGCGGCCGCCGGTGGTGAGCGCCAGGTAGAGCATGGTGATGCTGAAGTCGAAGGACAGGGACTGCAGCAGGCCGTACCGCGCGCCGGGTTCGATCCGCAGCCGTTCCCGCACGCCGGCCAGGTAGTTGAGGATCTCCCGGTGCTGGACGGCGACACCCTTGGGCTGCCCGGTGGAGCCGGAGGTGTAGATGACGTAGGCGAGGTCACCGGGGCCGGACAGCTCCTCCAACGGGCTTGCGTCGGCTTCCGGTTCGAGGCCGTCGGCTTCGAGGTCGTCGGCTTCGAGGTCGTCGAGGAGCAGCTCGGCACCCGCGTACCCGGGGAAACGCTCGCGCAGGGCGGCGTCCGTCACCAGCACCCGTACCTCCGCGTCCGCGACCAGGTGGGCGAGCCGGGCGGGCGGCTGCTCCGGGTCCAGCGGGAGGTAGCAGCCGCCGGCCTTCAGCGCGGCGACCAGGGCGACGGCCAGCTCGGGCGACTGCTCCAGGCAGACGGCCACCCGGTCGTCGGGGCCGACGCCCAGCGCCCGCAGGCGGCGGGCCAACGCCGCTGCCCGGGCGTCGAGTTCGCGGTGGGTGACGACGCGGTCCTCGAAGACCAGGGCGGGGCTGTCACCGGCCGCCCGGGCCGCCGTGGAGAGCAGTTCGGTCAGCGTCCGCGCCCCGCCCTCGGGCAGGGCGGGCCCTGCGGCCCAGCGCTCCAGCACCTCGCCGCGCTCGGCCTCCGTCAGCAGCGGCAGCTCCGCGATCGGCCGGTCGGGCCGGGCGGCGGCGGCCGTCATCAGCGTCTCGAAGCGGTCGGCGAGCCCGCGCACGGTGGCGGCGTCGAAGAGGTCGGTGCGGTAGGTGATCAGGCCGAAGAGCCCGCCGTCCTTCTTCTCCCGCAGGTAGAAGGCGAGGTCGGCGTGGCTGGTGGCGGTCTCGTGCCCGAAGCCCTCCGCCGCAACAGGGGTTGCCGCGCGGTCTCCGTAGTTCTGGTAGGCGAAGGTCACCTGGAACACGGCGGCGCGGCTGACGTCCCGCTCGACGTCCAGGTCGGCGACCATCTGCTCGAAGGGCACCTCCTGGTGGGTGTACGCGTCGAGGGTGGTCTCCCGTACCCGGCCGAGCAGTTGCCCGAAGGTCGGGTCGCCGTCCAGCCGGGCCCGGATCGGCAGCATGTTGACGAACGCGCCGACCACGCCCTCCAGTTCGCGGTGGAGGCGCCCGGCCACGGCCGAGCCGATCGCGAAGTCCCGCTGCCCGGCGTGGCGGCCCAGCAGCACCTGGAGGCCGGCCATCAGCACCATGTACGGGGAGGCCCCGTGGGCGCGGGCGCACTCGGCGAGGGCGCGCATCGTCTCCGGACTCCAGTGCAGCTCCACGGCCGCGCCCTCGAAGCCGAGCAGCGGCGGCCGGGGGCGGTCGGCGGGCAGCTCCAGGGCGGGGACGTCGGCGAGCCGGGTGCGCCAGTACGCGCGGGAGGCGGCCAGGGCGCCACCGTCCAGCCGCTCGCGCTGCCAGTGCGCGTAGTCGCCGAACTGCACGGCGGGCGGCGGGAGTTCGGCGGTGTCGCCGTGGGCGTGGCGGGCGTAGAGGGCGTCCAGCTCCCGGTTGAGGAGGTCGATGGACCACCCGTCGCAGACGATGTGGTGGATGACCAGGGCGAGGACGTGGTCCTCGGCGGAGAGCCGGATCAGCAGCGCCCGCAGGAGCGGGCCGCGCGCGAGGTCGAAGGGCCGGGCGACGAGCGCGGCGATCTCCTCCCCCGCTCTTCGCTCCGGGTCGGGCGCGGCGGAGGCGTCCGTGAACTCGGCTTCCACGGGCCCGGGCCCAGCCACCCGGACCTCGGCCCGGCCGTCCTCGGTGGCCGGGAAGGCCATCCGCAGCGCCTCGTGCCGGGCCGTCAGGTCGGTGAGGGCGGCGTCCAGGGCCGTCCGGTCCAGCGGCCCGCGCAGTCGGCGGGCGGGGGCGAGGGTGTAGGCCGTCCCGCCCGGGGTGAACTGGTCCATGAACCAGAGGCGTTCCTGCCCGCTGGACAGCGGCGGCGCGCTGCCCTCCGGGCGGGGCCCGACCACGCGCACCGGGGCGGTGGCGCCCCGCAGGCGCTGGGCGAGCAGCGATCTCTTGGCGTCGGACCAGCCGGCGGGCGGGCCCTGCTGGGTGTCGGTCATCGGGAGTCCGTTCGGGCGGGGCGCGGAGGGGGAGGGGTGTTCGGCGGTGGTCATCGCCGCTCCCGGACGACCGCCGCCAGGGCGGCCGGGGTGGAGGCGTCGAAGTACAGGTCGAAGTCGAGTTCGACGCCGTACGCGGCGCGAATGCGGGCCGTGATCTGCATGATCGTCAGCGAGTGGCCGCCGAGGTCGAAGAGGTCGTCCTCGGGGCCGAGGCCGGTCAGACCCAGCACCTCCTCCCAGATCGCCAGGACGGCGGCGGTGACCTCGTCGACCGCCTCCTCCCCCGGTACGGCCGGTCCGGCGACCTCCACGGGCGGCGGCGCGGGCAGCGCGCGGCGGTCGAGCTTGCCGCTGGAGGTCAGGGGCAGGCGCTCCAGGGCGACGAAGCGGCGGGGCACCATGACGGCGGGGAGGGTGCGCAGCAGGTGGTCCCGCAGCTCGGCCTCCGTCAGCGGCGCGGCGCCGGGGGCGGGCACCCGGTAGCCGACGAGGGTGGGTTCGCCGTTCTGCTCGTGCACGGCGACGGCGGCCCCGGCGTTCGCGGAGTGGGCCAGCAGCGCGGCCTCGATCTCGCCGAGCTCGATCCGGTGGCCGCGGATCTTCACCTGGTCGTCGATGCGGCCGTGGAACTCCAGTTCGCCCACCGGGGTCCAGGCGGCGAGGTCGCCGGTGCGGTACATCCGGGCGCCGGGCCCGCCGAACGGGTCGTCGAGGAAGCGCTCCGCCGTCAGGTCGGGGCGGCCCCGGTAGCCGTCCGCGAGGCCGTCGCCCGCCAGGTGCAGTTCCCCGGGGACGCCGACGGGAAGCGGCCGGCCGGCCGGGTCCAGCACGTAGGCGCGGGTGTTGGCGACCGGTCGGCCGATCACCACGGCCTCCGGCTCCTCGGGGACGTCCGCGCAGGTGGCGTAGATGGTCGCCTCGGTCGGGCCGTAGCCGTTGACCAGCCGGCGCAGGGCGGCGCGCAGCTCGCGGGCCAGCGGCAGGGGCAGCGCCTCGCCGCCGACGATGCCGGTCAGCCCGGCGGGCAGCGGGCCGGCGCCGAGCAGGACGCGCCAGCCGGAGGGGGTGGCCTGGAGGTGGGTCACGCCCTCGCGGGCGATCAGCGCGACGGTTCCGGGCGCGTCCAAGGCGGCGCCGTCGGGGGCGAGGACGAGGCGGCCTCCGGTGGTCAGGGGCAGCAGGATCTCCACGCCGGAGATGTCGAAGGAGAGGGAGGTCAGGCCGAGCCAGACGTCGCCCGGGCCGGCGCCCAGCATCTCGGCGAACGTGGTCAGGAGGTTGACCAGGGCCCGTTGGCCGACCTCGACGCCCTTGGGGCGGCCGGTCGAGCCGGAGGTGTAGAGGACGTAGGCGGTGTCACCGGCCGGGTGCTCGCCTCCCGTCCGTCCGCTCCTCGGCTCGACCGTCGAGAGCCGGAGCACCGCCGGGGCCGCGGCCGACACCTCGGGGGCGGGCTCCGGCCCGGCGACCAGCAGGGCCGCGCCCGAGTCGGCGATCAGGTGGGCGAGCCGCTCGGCGGGGTGGGCGGGGTCGAGCGGCAGGTAGGCGGCCCCGGCGGCGTGCACGGCGAGGAGCACGGCCGGCAGGTCGAGCGTCCGCTCCAGGTGCAGGGCGACGAGGTCGCCGGGGCGGACCCCGGACTCCCGCAGCACGGCGGCCAGTTCGTCGATCCGCCGCACCAGCTCCCCGTACGTCAGCTGCCCGCCGCCCGCGCTCACGGCGAGGGCCTCGGGCGCGGCGGCGGCCTGCTCGCGGACGAGGTCCAGCGCCGTACGGTCGCGCGGGTAGGCGCGGGAGGTGTCGTTCCACTCCCGCGTCACCCGGCGGCGCTCGGCCTCACCGAGCAGCGCCAGGGCGCCCAGCGGCTCCTCGGGCGCGGCCGTCGCGGCGGCCAGCAGGGTCCGGTAGTGCCCGGCGACGCGCTCCGCCGCCCCGGGCGGGAGGACGGCCGGGGCGTACTGGAGCGAGAAGGCCGGACCGTCCGGGGTGTCGACCGCCTGGAGGTGCAGCGTGTTGCGGGCGGCGCCGCCGAAGACGGCCCGGTCGACGGCGACGGTGCTCCCCGGGAACACCGGGTCGGCCGCCCCGCCGCGCCGGTAGCCGAAGGAGACGGGCGCCAGCCCGGCGCGCGGGGTGAGCCCGCCGACCGCCGCGCCGAAGGGCACCGAGCGGTACGGGTACCCGGCGCGCGCCTCGGCGCGTACGGCCCGGGCGTACGCGGCGAAGGGGGTGTGCGGGCCGACCCCGGTGGGCGCGTGCACGGGCAGCTCGTTGACGAACAGCCCGATCTCCCCGGCCTGTTCGGGCGTGCGGACGGACAGCGGGGTGGAGACGGGGACGGCCTCGCCGCCGTAGCGCAGCAGCAGTCCGTGCAGGGCGGCGAGCAGGAACTCGAAGACGGTGACCCCGCAGCGATCGGCGGCGCCCTCCACCTCGGCCCGCTCTGCCGCGCCCAGCCTCCACTCGACGCAGGCTCCGGGCGCCGGGTCGGTGACGGCCTTCGGCAGCCCGGGCAGGACGGGCTCCGTGGCGGCGGCCCAGCGCGGGCCGTACCGGTCTGCGGCTCTTCGTACCAGGGCGTCCCCGGCCGGGGCGGCGGGCGCGGCGGGCAGGCGGGCGGGTCGGGGGGCTGCCTCGCCGAGGGCCTCGGCGTAGGCGGCGGCGAGCTCCGCGAGCAGGACGTCCTTCGACTCCCCGTCGAACACCGCGTGGTGGGCGACGACCAGCAGCTCCGCCGCCTCGCCGCTCCCCCGGACGAGGGTGAACCGCGCGGGCGGGCCCGTCTCCAGGTCGAAGGGCAGGGCCGTCTCCTCGGCGATCCGCTTCTCCAGGCCGCCCGCTCCGTCCCCGGAGGCGTCGACCAGGCCGAGCACGGGCGCGGGGCCGGGCTGGGGCACGAGCGCGCCGTCCCGCTCGACGAGCACCTGGCGCAGCGCGGGCTGACGCTCCGCCAGGGCCGACACCGCGCGCCCGAGGGCCTCGGCGTCGACCCGGTCGAAGGAGATCCGCAGGGGCATGTGGAACACCCCGTGCGCGCGGCCGAGGCGTTCGGTGAACCAGACGCCCCGCTGGAAGGGCGAAGCGGGCGAGGGGAGGCTCTGCGGCATGGGCGACTCGATTCGCAGTCGGTGGATGGTGCCTTCCGTGACCGGACGCCGTCATGACCGACGCCTCGGGATCACTGATGGCGCGGCCCCGTCAGATGGTGTCCGGCCGCCCCTGGCCGGCGGACGGGCCGCCCCGGCCTCGACCCGCCCGGGCCGCCGCAGATCCCCCCTGCGCGCATCCGGGTCGGAGCCGATCTTCTCCCCCGAGGAAAGATCTTGGTCTAGACCTGCCGAGAGGTTGGCAGAGATGCCCTGCGCCGTCAAGGGTCTTCCGGGCCCCCCGGGGCGGCTGTCCACCACCGTGACCAGCGGGGTGAAGTCCCGCCCTTCGGACACGGATTGACGCGGCGGCGCCCGAAGTGCACGCTCTGGTGCACCGGCCGCCCGCGTGCCGATCCGGCTGACGGCGCAGGAAGTCGGCCGGGCCGACTTCCTGCGCCGGGGCGGCGTCAGACGGCGAAGCCGCCGTCCACCGCGAGCTCCGCACCCGTGACGTAGCGGGCGCTCTCACCCGCCAGGTAGGACACGGCGTCGGCGATCTCCGCCGCCGTGCCGTAGCGACCGAGGGCGGTGAAGCCGCGCTGGAAGTCGGCGGAGTCGCCGTCGGCCGGGTTCATGTCGGTGTCGATCGGGCCCGGGTGGACGAGGTTGACGGTGATCCCGCGCGGGCCGAGTTCGCGGGCCAGGCCCTTGGTGAAGCCGATCAGCGCGGCCTTGCTGGTCGCGTAGAGCACGCCGCCGGCGAAGGCGGTGCGCTGGGCGATGCAGCTGCCGATGCTGACGATCCGCCCGCCGTCGGCCAGGTGCTCCAGGGCCGCCTGCGCATAGAGGTAGGGCGCGCGGACGTTGACCTCCAGCACCCGGTCGACCTGGTCGAGGGTCACCTCGCCGACCGGCCCCATGGCGCCGACGCCCGCGTTGTTGACCAGCACGTCAAGGCGTCCGAACCGCTCGGCCACCGCCGCCACCACGCCGCGCACGGCCTCCGGGTCGGCGCTGTCGGCCCGCACGGCCCAGCCGGTGCGGCCCATCGCCGTGATCTTGGCGGCCACCTCCTCGGCCGCCCCGGCCGAGCCCTGGTACGTCAGCGCGACGTCCGCGCCGTCCTCGGCCAGCCGCAGCGCGACCGCCGCCCCGATGCCCCGACTGCCGCCGGTCACCAGCGCCACCTTGTTGTCGAGGGTCCCCGCACCGTTCATCGTCGTCATCTCCGTGTCTCCTTGTTCCGGTCTTGAGCGGGTTCGATTCAAGACCGGAATGCGGCACGGGTCCGGCGCTATTCGGACGTCACGTTCAACATTCAACGACGCATGTCCGCTCCCGCCCGACCGGTCGGAAACGGACGCGGGATCACCCCGGTTCGACGTGTTCCGTTCAAGCGGCGATTACCGCACCATGGGACGGTGTCACCACGCCTACGCGCGTAGCACTTCCCCTGCACCCCCACGCGACAAGGGACTTGACTCATGCTCAGACGACTCGACGCCATCCGCCCGCTCGCCCTGGGAGCCGTCGCCCTGACGGTGCTCGCAGGCGTGGGAACCGCTCCCCACCGGGCGGAGGCCGCGCCCGCCGCCACCGTCACCAAGCACCGCGTGCTGTTCGACAACAGCAAGGCCGAGACCGCCGGAAACGCGGACTGGATCATCAGCACCAGCCAGCCGGACCCGCTCGCCCAGAACGCCAACCCCCAGTCCGAGAGCGACTGGACGGGCGCGATCTCCAGCTGGGGCGTCGCCCTGCAGAAGACGGGCCAGTACAGCCTCAAGACCCTCCCGAAGGGCTCCGCCATCACCTACGGGACGGGCGGCGCGCTGGACCTCGCCAACTTCGACGAGTTCGTCCTGCCGGAGCCCAACATCCGCCTCAGCGACGCCGAGAAGACGGCCGTCATGACGTTCGTCCAGAACGGCGGCGGACTGTTCCTGATCTCCGACCACACGGGCAGCGACCGCAACAACGACGGCTGGGACTCCCCCGCGATCATCAACGACCTGATGACCGCCAACTCCGTCAACAGCAACGACCCGTTCGGGCTCTCCGTCGACCTGCTCAACATCCAGACCGACAACCCGAGGGCCGTCAACGACGCCACCGACCCCGTACTGAACGGCCCGTTCGGCACCGTCACCGGCAGCATCATCCGCAACGGCACCACCTTCACCCTCAAGCCCGCCGACAACCCCTCCGTCAAGGGCATCGTCTACCGCACCGGCTACTCCGGCACCACCGGCGCCTTCTTCGCCACCGCGAGCTTCGGCAAGGGCCGTGTCGCCCTCTGGGGCGACAGCTCCGCCATCGACGACGGCACCGGCGAGTCGGGCAAGACCCTGTACGACGGCTGGAACGACCCGGCCGGCACCGACGCCGCCCTCGGCCTCAACGCCACCGCCTGGCTCGCCTCCGGCAGCGGGAGCGGCAGCACCGGCAGCGTCACCCTCACCAACCCGGGCGCCCGCACGGCCACCGCCGGAACGGCCACCAGCCTCCAGCTCTCCGCCGCCGACACCGCCGGCGGCACCCTGACGTACGGCGCCACCGGCCTGCCCGCCGGACTGAGCGTCAACACCGCGACCGGCCTGATCAGCGGCACCCCGACCACCGCCGGGACGTACTCCGTGACGGCCACCGCCACCGACTCCACCGGCCCGTCCGCCTCCGCCGCCTTCACCTGGACCGTCCAGCCCGCCGGCGGCGGCACCGGCTGCACCCCGGCGCAGCTGCTCGTCAACCCCGGCTTCGAGGCCGGCACCACCGCCGGCTGGACGGAGACCAACTCCAGCGGCGCCGGCAGCAACATCAACAGCGGCACCACCGAGCCGCCGCACTCCGGCACCTACGACGTCTGGCTGGACGGCTACGGCACCACCCACACCGACACCCTCGCCCAGACGGTGACCCTGCCGAGCGGCTGCAGCAGCTACACCTTCAGCTTCTGGCTGCACGTCGACACCGCCGAGCCCGCCACCAGCGCGTACGACAAGCTGACCGTCACGGCCAACGGCGCCACCATCGCGACGTACTCCAACGCCGATGCGGCCTCCGGCTACCAGCAGCACACCCTCAACCTGGCCGCGTACGCGGGCACGTCGGTGACCCTCAAGTTCACCGGCGCCGAGGACTACACCAAGCAGACCTCCTTCGTCCTGGACGACACCGCCGTCACCGTGGCGTGAGCCCGGAACGACCGGGGCCGGGGGGGCGCCCCCCCGCGGGGGGGCCCGCGCGCCCCCCCCCCCCCCCCCGGCCCCTTTTCGTCGGGAATTCCACCCCTCCCACATTCACCATTTTACCAGGGAATCGACGGAACGTCATATCCGTGAATTCCCTTGGAATTCCACCCGCGCATTCGCTAGATTGACCGTCCATGGCGACGCACACGGAATTATTCGTCGAATCCGGCGGCCTGCGGCTGTGGACCGAACGGTTCGATTCCCCCGGCGATCCGGCGGTTCTGCTGGTGATGGGCACGGCCGCCCCGGCCCCCGGCTGGCCGGAGGACCTGGTGGCCGCCCTGGTCGACGGCGGCCTCCAGGCCGTCCGCTACGACCACCGGGACACCGGCCGCTCCGACCACGTCGACTTCGCCGCGACCCCCTACTCCCTGGCCGGCCTCGCCGCCGACGCCGAGGCCGTCCTCGACGGCCACGGGCTGGCCGCCGCACACGTCGTCGGGGCCTCCCTGGGCGGCGCGATCGGCCAGTGGCTGGCCGTGCACCGGCCCCAGCGGGTCCTGACCCTGACCGCGATCATGACCGGCCCGATGGGCCACAGCCCCGGCCCCGCCTGGGCTCGCGCCCTGGCCGGCCAGGCCCCCGACCCGAGCGACCTGCCGCCGCCCTCCCCACGCTTCCTGGCGCACCTCACCCACCGCGCCACCCTGCCGCAGGGCACCCGCGAGGAGTACGTCGCGGCGAACCTGGAGACCTGGCGCATCCTCGGCGGCGAGGCGCTCCCCTTCGACGAGCCGGCCGCGCGCCGCTTCGTCGAGGCCTCCTACGACCTGACGGCCGACCACTCCTGCGCCCTCAACCACGACCTGGCCGGGCGCCGGCTCACCGATGACCGCCTCGCCCCACTCTCCGCCATCCAGGCCCCGACCCTCGTCCTCCACGGCACCGAGGACCCGCTGCGCCCGCTCCCGCACGGCCGCGCGCTCGCCGCGGAAATCCCCGAATCCCTGTTCCGGGAAATTCCGGGAATGGGCCACTCCTTCTTCTCCCCCGGAATTCCCCGACACATCGCCGCCCTCGTCCTGGAGCACCTGGGCCGCCACGCCCCACTGTCCTGACGCCCCATCCGTCACTGACGTCTCATCAACACCACTGCACACAAAGCCCCGAGGGAAGCGAGCCGGTCCAGCACGATCCGGACTGCGGGATTCAACTTGAGTCTGGACAGTGTGCGCCCACCCAAATACAGTGAGTCCCGAGCCTGCGGGGGCGGCACGGCGGGAGGGGCAGGGGGCCCCAGCAGTAGCGGCGGCATTCGCCGTGATCCGGGGTTTTCCAGCCATTCGAGGATTCATACCCTGAAGCGAGCCGTCCCACAGGGCCCGGAATTCAGCATCGGAAAACCGCCGAGAGCGGTTCCGACGTCAACTCGTTCACACCCACGGAGAATCCGGCATGCCACTCACGACTTCCGATCTCGCGAAGCTCAACGGAGCCACGATCGCCATCCAGTCGGCGTCCGCCCCGAACGTCTACCTGCGCATGGACGGAACGGGAGTCGTCACTCCCACCGCCTCCGGCGGGGGGACGGTCAACAGCCAGTCCGGCATCAACGTCTTCGCGGTGTTCCGGCTCCGGCCGCAGCCCGACGGCTCGTACGCCGTGGAGTCGGTCGCATACCCGAACGTGTTCCTGCGCATCGAGCCCGGTGCGATCTCCGCCGGCCAGCCCGTCGGCGGGAAGGTGAACTGCCAGGCCAGCATCGGGCCTTCCGAGAAGTTCTTCATCGTCGCCCAGCCCAACGGCACGCTCTCCTTCCTCTCCGCGGGCTTCCAGAACATCTACCTGCGCCTGGTGCCCGGCGCCGGCACCACCCCCGGGGGAACGGTGAACTGCCAGGTCGGGGTCGGCGCCCCGAACACCACGTTCATCCTCGACAAGGCCTGACAGGCCCGGGCCGACGAAACGCCCTCCCCTGCCGTCCACCGACCGATGGACGGCAGGGGAGGCCTCGCTGCCGCCGCACCTGGCCAGGACAAGATCCGCAGCGTGTAACAGCCGTGTATTAGCGGCCGGTTGGACGGAACGCATCAAGCGGGCGGGTGGTCCTGTTCAGCAGATTCGCCCGACAGTGAGGATAGAGACGATGCGCGTTCACCAGGTCACCTTCGCGGCCCTCGCCGTTGCCGCAGGGCTCGCGCTCACGGCCTGTCAGAACGACGACGCGGACCAGGCCAAGCCCGCCGCCCCCACCGCGACGGCCTCCACCCTGCCCACCGCCTCCACCCCCACCACGGCCGGGGCGACGCCCACGGGAACGAACAAGGTGTCCTCCTCCCCCGGCCCCACCCACACGAAGTCCGGCACCACCTGCGCGACCGGGGACCTGACGATCACCGCCACGGACCACACCATCGACGGGGACAAGGACCGCACCGTCGTGGTCGAGCTGAAGAACCACAGCGGCCACGACTGCGAGATCTCCGGTTACGCGGCCGTCACCCTGGACACCACCGCGGGGCCGCTGAACGCGGGCCAGTCCGGCGAGCCCGTCGTCCCGGGCGTCGTCAAGAACGGGAAGTCCACGTTCTTCGGCATCACCTACCCGAACAACAACTCCGGCGGCACCGGCGTCCGCATCACCAAGCTCGTCGTCTCCCCGCCCGGCGATCCCAAGTCCGTCACTCTCCCCTGGCCGGGCGCCGCCAGCCTGCCCGTCACCGACAAGGCCGGCTCCCCGGTGAAGATCGGCCCGATGGGCAGCGCCGGCCAGGGCGGCTGAGCCTCCGACGAGGAATGAACCCCCGGCCCCACGGTGTTGCCACGCGGGACATCCACGAGGGAGGGGGGCCGGCTTCCGGTGCTGGAACTGCGCGAGGTGCGGACGCTGTTGGCACTCGGGGAGGAACTGCACTTCGGGCGGGCCGCCGCCCGGCTGGGGGTGTCGCAGTCCCGGGTCAGCGAGACGCTGCGGGGCGTGGAACGGCGCATCGGGGGCCGGCTGTTCGAACGCACCAGCCGTCAGGTCGGCCTCACCGCCCTGGGCGCGGGCCTGCTCGAACGGCTGCGGCCCGTCCACGAGGAGCTGGCCGCCGCGTACGCCGAGGCCGTGGCCCTGGCCCGCGGCGCGGGCGGGACCGTCCGGCTGGGCTTCACCGGCGCGGCCGGCGGGGCGTACGCGGCGGGGCTGATCCGCGCCGGACGGGAGCACGCACCGGACTGCGAGCTGGTGCTGCACGAGGTGGCCTGCGGCGACCTGCTCGGCCCGCTGCGCCGGGGCGAGGTCGACGCCCTGGTGGTGCGGCTGCCGATCGAGGAGCCGGACCTCACGGTCGGGCCGCTGATCGGGCGGGAGTCCCGCCTGCTGGCCGTCGCCCTGGACCATCCGCTCGCGGGCCGCGCCTCGGTCTCCATCGAGGAGGCCGCCCTGGAGACGGTCTTCGCCCTGGCCAACACCGCGCCCGCCTACTGGCGGGACTTCCACCTCCCGCTGTCGACCCCCGCCGGGCACGCCCTGCGCCGGGGCCCGGAGGTGCGGACCTGTCAGGAGATCCTCACCCTCGTCGCCGCCGGAGTGGGCGTGGCACCACTGGCGGAGTCGGTCGCCCGCCACTACGCGCAACCCGACGTCGCCTTCGTCCCCGTCCACGACCTGCCCGCCGCCCCCGTCGCACTGATCTGGCGCACGGCGCAGGAGACGGCCGCCATCCGCGCACTGGCCCGCAGCGCGGAGCTGCTGGCGCAGGAGACGCGTCAGGCGTGACGGACCCTCGACCGGCCCGGTGTGCGGGCCGGGCGGGGTTGCGGGCAGGGGCGTCGGCGGCGGCAGCACGGGGCGGCCTCGCCGACCGCGTTCAGCGGCAGGAGCATCACGACCACCGGGGGCGGCTGCTCCCCGGTCTCCCCGGTCTCCCCGGTCTCCCCGGTCTCCCCGGTCTCCCCGGGGCGGCTCCCGTCCGGCTGATCGGCTCCGCCGCCGGGGACGGCACGCGCGGCGCGGAGGAACCGCTCCAGCTTCGGGGTCCCCAGGCCGAGCGCCTCCGCGAGCTGCTGGACGGAGCGGCGCTGCGGCCGGCGCACCCGGCCCCGCTCGATGTCGCTGATCGTCCTCACACTGACCCGGGACCGCCGGGAGAGCTCCTCGTGCGTGAGTCCCGCTTCACGGCGGAGCGTCCTCAGCATCCCCCCGAACGCCGAATCCCCTTGCTGTGCCTTCGACATGTCACCCCCCAAGAATCCTGGCCCCGTGTGAGCGCTCCCACGGGCATGCGGAGCGTAGCAGCGCCTCATGTCCAGGTCAGCCGCGACACGCGCGACCGGACGTGACGGCGCCTCAGGACGAGGCGCGGACCGTCAGTTCGGTGGGAAGGGTCACCTGGCGGCGCGGGCGGCCGGGTTCGGCGATCTCCTCGATCAGGATGCGGGCCATCAACCGGCCCATGGACTGGGTGGGTTGGCGAACGCTGGTGAGGGGCGGCTCGGTGCTCCGGGCGATGACGGAGTCGTCGAAGCCGACGACCGCCACGTCCTCCGGCACGCGCCGCCCCGCCTCCCGCAGTGCCAGGAGCGCGCCCACGGCCGTCAGGTCGGAGGCGCAGAACACGGCGTCGAGGGCGGGCGTTTCGGCCAGGAGCCGGCGCATCGCCGCGTAGCCGCCCGCCTCGGTGAAGTCCCCGTGGGCGACGAGCGCCTCCTCCGGGGTGAGGCCGGCCTCCGCGAGCGCCTCGCGGTAGCCCGCCAGGCGTGCGACGGCCGCCTCCATGTCGAGGGGGCCCGTGATGGTGGCGACGGCCGTCCTGCCTCGGGCCGCCAGGTGGCGGGCGGCCGACCGGGCCCCGCCCGCGTTGTCGCCGTGGACGTAGCTCAGCGTCTCCCGTTCGCTGCGGCGGCCGCCCAGGACGGTCGGCAGCCCGAGCCGTTCGAGCTGGTCGGGCAGCGGGTCGCCCTGGCGCACCGAGGCCAGGATCAGGCCGTCGACCCGGCGCGCGGTGAGGTAGCGCGCCAGGCGCTCGCGCTCGCGCTCGGTGCGGACCAGGGTCAGCAGCAACTGCAGGTCAGTGGAGGCGAGTTCGTCGGAGATCCCCGCGATGACATCCGCGAAGTACGGTTCCGACCTCAGCCGTTCGAAGCCCTCCGGGACGACCAGGGCGATGACGTCGCTGCGCGAGGTCACCAGGGACCGGGCCGCCTGGTTGGGGGTGTAGCCGAGATCGGCGACGGCACTCTCCACAGCCTCCCTGGCCTTGGCGCTGACCTTGGGCGAGCCGTTGACGACCCGGGACACCGTCCCCCGGCTCACTCCGGCGCGGGCGGCCACGTCCTCCACCGTCGGTCGCGCGGACGGCCGGGTGGACGGCCCGGCGCTTCCGGCGCCCGGCCGCTCGGTTCGGGACATGATCACACTCCGTGCGGCTCACTCTCGGGAGCGGCCATCGTACACGGCGTGAGAGCGCTCCCACCGGACCGCGCCCGTCCGCCCGTCCGCCCGGTCGTCCGGCCGGACGACCGGGCGCGGCCGTCGGAGCGGCCGTCAGAGGGGCATGCCCTGCCAGGGGCCGAAGGAGGTGGGCGCCGTGCCCGTGCGGTAGTAGACGCGGCCGTCCGTGCCGATGGCGAACACGTACAGGGCGCCGCCGCCGTCGACGAGCGCGCTCGGGTAGTCGAGGACGGTGCCGCCGAGGTCCTGCCAGGGGCCGTAGCCGGAGTTGGGGGCGTTCTGGGCGGTGGTGCTCACGCCGCCGCCCGCGTTGCGCTCGAACAGGACGACCTGCCCGCCGAGGGTGGCCGTCGCCGGCTCGCCCACGCCCTTGTGGCCGCCGAGGTTGACCGGGGACGGGCTCCACGCCCCGCCGAGCTGGGTCTGGTAGCTGACCAGCATCGCGCCGGTGCCGGCCTCCCGGTAGGCGAGTTCGATGCGGCCGTCCTGGTCGAGCGCCGCCCTGGGCGGGCTGGCCGGGTGGGCGTTCGGGACGGCGACCGGGCCGTTGAAGGCGTCGTTGGGCCTGGTCTGCCACCAGTTGAGGATCTCGCCGCGGGTGCTGGCGAAGACCTCGATCCTCCCGGTGCCGTTGAGGATCGCGGTGACCGGGTCCTGGATGTCGGTGCCCTTCAGGTCCTCCCAGGTGGTCGTCCAGGCGCCGTTCGGGCTGGTCTGCCGGATGGTGCTGAGGCCGCCGCCGCCGTTCTTGACGAAGAGTTCCAGCCGGCCGTCCTGGGAGGCGACCACCGCGGGCACGCCGACCTGGTCCGCGTTGGTGAGCCCGGCGTTCGGGTTGCCGAGGTCGGCCCAGCTGTTGCGCCACACGCCGTTGGGCGCGACCTGCGGGACGGAGACGATGCGGTGGTCGTCCAGGCGGCGGGCGAAGACCTCCAGCCGGCCGTCCGCGTTGGTGCCGACGGCGATGCCCGGCGCCAGGCGGCCGCCCGGGTCGGCGAACGTCGCCGGCCCGGCCCAACTGCCGTCCCCCTGGCGCCAGTACGTGTAGAGAGCGCCCGCCCGGACGACGAAGACCTGCGGGCGGCCGTCCCGGTTCAGCGCGGCCCAGGAGGTGCCCCGCGACCAGCGGTAGTACATCCGGGAGAACCAGGAGGTCTCGTAGTTCCCCGAGTGGTCGTGGCTGGCGTACTCGGAGACGATCACGCCCTTGGTGCCGACCGTCGCCGGGTCCAGGTTCTCCGGGGCGTCGCCGATGTTGTAGTCCCGGTAGTTCACCTGGATCAGCGAGCCGCCGTACTGACGCGCCGCCACGCCCGCGAACTTCGCGGCCGAGATGTGGTCCGCGTGGTCGCTCTTGTAGCGGGTGTCCGGGAGTTCGTCCTGGGCCCGGAGCACGGTGGGCCGGTACGTCCCCATGATCTGCCTCAGCACCTCGACGACGTCCGCGCCCGTGTACGTCGACGGCCCGGACAGCGGGCTGCCCTTCGGGACGACCGTCGTGTCGGTGCCGCCGTTCAGCACGTTGGCGAGCCCGGCGTCGTGCAGGTTGAGGAAGATCAGGTGCACCGACCGGTCCTTGAGCATGTACCGCTCGACCTGCTTGCCCGCGACCGTCCACGCCTCGACGATCCAGTGCCCGATCTCGTCGGTGGCCGGGTCGTTGTCGCCGACCCCGGCCATCCGGGAGTAGGCGTTGACGGCGCCCATCTGGCGGTTCCAGGTCCGCAGCGGGTCGCCTTCGGGGTCGTAACAGCCGCCCACGCACGGGTCGCCGGTGATGTTCCCGGCGGTGACGAACACCGTGACGGACGGGGTGCCGTTGCCGATCGCGTTGGACAGGTCCGGGTTCATGAACAGGATGTCGTCGTCCTCGTGGGCGACGACCTGCATGAACAGCGGCCCCGAGTCGGCGGCCAGGCCCCTGGCCGGGTCCGCCGCCGGGCCCGTGGCCGCGACGGCGCGCGGCGCGGCGCCCTTGGCGAGGACGGGTACGGCGAGGGCGGTGAGTGCGAAGGAGGTCAGCAGTTGCCGTCGTCCGATGGCCATGTGGGTACCCCTGATCCGAGATCGGCATGCGGTCACGCCGGGCGGGAATTGACGTAATTACGGGCAGGAAATGCCCGAGAAGGTATATCGCAATTCCGTCGGGCGCGACAGACGATGGGAGTACGATCAAGCCACCCTGTCCTTTTCCCGCCGATCGGGCCCGGATCAGGGCGAGGATTTTTCCGCTCCACGGGCCACATCATCCCTGGTCACGCTGTTTCTGCGGGAACTTCCCCATGGTTTCCGCCTGGTCTTCCTCCTGGCGGAACCCGGGTCGGCGGTGATTTCATCGTGACCGGCGGACGGGCTCCGGAATTCCTCGACGATCTCCGGGATACCCGTTCTCCGGGGAACGGATTTCCCGTATTCGGCGGAACTCACCGACGCTCCCGGCGCCCCTGAACCCTCAGCCCGGCCAGGGCGAGGAGGGCGAGGGCCATGACCGCGAGGCCGTACACGGTGGCGGTGGTCCTCAGTCCGACGCGGCCCACCGCCACCCCGGCGGCGACGGCCGGGAGGCTGAAGCCCAGGTAGCAGACCACGTACATCCCGGCCATCAACCGGGCGCGCTCCCCGGGCGCGGCCAGCGGGCCGACGGTCTGGAAGGCGCCGAGGAAGCCCGTCCCGAAGCCGTACCCGGCGATCACCGTGCCGAGGAAGAACAGCGGGGCCGAGGCCGCGGCCAGGGCGCCGAGGGTGGTGCCGACGCCGAGGAGGAAGGCCAGGAAGCCGAGGGTCGTCGTCCGTCGGGGCGGCCGGTCGCGGCGCAACAGGGAGCCGACCGCGCCGGTGCCGGTGAGGGCGAAGACGACCAGGCCGCCGGCCACGTGGTTCGTCAGGTGCAGGACGCCGGCCGCGATCGAGGGGCCGAGCGACATGTAGAGCCCGCCGAGCGCCCAGACGGCGAACAGGCAGGGCACCACGGCGAGGAACAGCGGCCCGGCCTGCGGGGGCACGCCCAGACGCGGCGCCAGGGAGGCCAGGGCGCCCGGGCGGCGCGGCGAGGTCTCGGCGATCGCGGGGACGCACAGCGCGCAGAGGGCGAACGCGCCGAGCAGCAGCGCGTACACGAGGGTGCGCGGGTGGGGCGCGTACTGGACGAGCAGTCCGGCGCCGAGCGCGCCCAGGGCGAGGCCGGTGATCGGCGCGGTGCTGTTGACCAACGGGCCCAGCCGGGGCTGCCGTTGGGGCTGGAGGTCGAGCAGCGCGGCGCTGGTCGCCCCGGTGGCGGCGCCGGTGGCGAGGCCCTGCACGACGCGGGCGGCGAGCAGCCAGGCGACGCCGTCGGCACGGATGAACAGCGCCATGGAGGCGATCTCGGCGACGAGCGCGGCGAGCAGCACGGGCCGCCGCCCGACGTGGTCGGAGAGCCCTCCGACCACGAGCAGGGCGGCCAGCAGCGCCAGGGCGTAGGCCGCGAAGACCCCGGTCAGGGCGAGCGGGGAGAAGTGCCAGCGGGCCTGGTAGACGACGTACAGCGGGGAGGGCGCGCTGGAGGCGAACATCAGCAGGCCCTGGGTGGCGGCGACGAGCCAGAAGGCCGCCGGCCCGCGCAGCCCGCGGGGCGCCTCCCCCGCGTACGGGCCGCTCCCCCGGGCCCCCGCTGCCGTGATCTGATCCTCCATCACACATCTCCCCTTTCCGACCTGCGACGATCCTGCGGCTCGCGGCGGGAGGTGATCAAGCACGACCTGCGGATCGACCGATCCGCCCGCCGGATCGCCGCGGGCCGCGGAGGCCTCAGCGGGGTCCGGGCCGCCCCGCTGTCCGGAAGGAGAGATTCCAGCCACCTGACGCTGCGTTCAAGTCGCTTGTACGGCCGGTCATTTCATAACCCTCTCTCCATCAAAACCGCACATGCCAGACTGACCGACGCCCTGAGAGGGGTGCGAGGAAGTACGAGAAAAGTACAACGCCGCCCCGGGCCGTCAGAGGCCCCGGAAGCGCGGCGTCCACGCACGTGAGAGGGGAACAGTGGCACCGCAGGAATCCCTGCTCAAGACGTATGGGGACCGCTCCTACCGGCACGTGACCATGGCCCGGCACCAGGGCACGACCATCGCCTTCGCGATGGACTCCGCCCGTCGAATCGTCTACTCGGTGCTGGACCTGTCCGGCCAGCAGACCAAGGGCGAGATCGACTCGGCGTACTGGAGCGAGAACCCGGCCGAGCTGGCCTTCCCCCGGGAGATCGCCGAGGTCGGGTTCGCCGTCGTCGGGGCGACGTCGATGCCGACGGTCAAGCGCGGCGGGGCGGAGGCGGGCCCCGACGAGCGGCCGCTGCCCGCCGAGACCGACCCGTTCCTGTCCACGACGGCGCGGCTGACGGCCGACGCCCCGTTCCACGTGGTCTCGGACGGCACGTACGTGGTGGTCCTGCGCCAGTCCATCGGCGCGACGGACCCCGGCGCGGTGTACAAGCTGACCGGCCGCGGCTCCTCGGGCGACGCGGGCCGCACCGACTACGAGCTCGACGGCACCAAGAAGATCCCTCTGGTGGACAACACCCTGCTGTGCGACCGGTTCCTGCTGGTCGACGGCAAGCTCAAGCCCGTCCTGGAAGTGCGCTTCAAGCGCAGCAGGCACGCCACCAACCCCGACTCGGCCAAGGACAGCCTCGGCACCGAGGACATGGAGGGCCGCCCCTTCCACGAGCCCACCCAGGAGCTGTCCTTCGTCCGGAACCTGACCCGGGGCCGCTTCGCCGCCGTGCTCGTGCCGACCGCGATCGGCAACGTGCAGCGCTGGCAGCTGTTCACCCACAACGACGCCACCGGGCGGGTCGACTGCTTCAACATCGAGCAGAGCGCCCAGGGCCTGTTCAACACCCTCGGCACCCGCTTCTACACCAGCCCGGACGCGGCCTACCGCGACTCGGTGTTCGAGCGCAGCCCGGGCACCTGTCCGTTCACCGGGCGTGAGCTGGTCCCGGTGACGGGCACCGAGGGGTACGCGGAGACGGCGCTGCGGCTCACCGGCACCGACCCGTGCGTCGACCTCGGCGATCCGGCGGCGCTGCGCTTCGGGGGCAAGGCGTACTCGATCGAGGCCTGGATCAAGCCGAGTTCCCTCAACGGCCCGGTGCTCGGCCGCGCCGGCGAGTACCAGCTGTCCGTGGACGCCACCGGCGCGGTGACCCTCACCCACACCGGGGCGCCCACCCCGCTGACCTCCACCGAGACCGTCCCCACCGACGTCTACACCCACATCGCCGCCACCTTCGACGGCAAGACGGCGAAGCTGTACGTCAACGGCAGGCCGACGGGCAGCGGCCCGCTGCCGTTCACCCCGGTCACCGGCGTGAAGACCCTGATCGGCCAGGACGGTTCGGGCGGCCGCTTCGACGGCGACCTCGACGAGCTCCGGGCCTGGAACCGGGTGCGCACCGAGGCCGAGCTCGTCGAGTCCATGAACTACCGGCTGATCGGCAACGATCCGGGCCTGGTGGCCTACTACCGCTTCGACGAGGGCTCGGGCACCACCGCCTACGACCAGACGGACAACGCCGTGCACGGCACGCTCAAGGGCGGCGCGACGTGGACGGGCTCGGACGCCCCGGTCGGCGACCACCCCGGGGTGCGGCGCGACAGCTTCACCCTCGACGGGCGCACGGTGGAGTCCGGCCTGTCGGCCGTGCTCTACCACCAGCAGGAGAACGTCGTCGCCGGGTACCGCCCCGACCCCAAGCCGGCCAAGCGGCAGGCCCGCGTGATGCTGGCTTTCGTCGCCAAGGACGCCAAGAACGCCCAAGGCACCCAGGGCGCCCAGGGCCCGTCCATGGCCGCCCTGGACTTCGCCGTCGGCCGCGACGGCCGGCTCGCCCAGGCCCCGGACGTCCTGACCCCGGCGGCGCTGACGCGGCCGGTCAAGGGGCAGGACTCGGAGCAGATCAGCGCCCTGCAGCAGCAGATCAAGCGGCTGGAGCCGGAGATCGCCGACCTGCAGCGCCAGATCGCCGCGCTGGCCGGGTTGGCCGGCAAGGCGGCCGACTACCAGGCGGAAATCGACCGGACGAAGCCGGGGTTCGAAGACCTGGAGCGGCGGTACCTCGCCGAGAAGGACCTGGTGGAGAGCTACCGCTTCCAGTTGCGCCTCAAGACCGAGCGCGTGCTGCCGAACGGCTACCCGTGCAAGTGGCTGGACGGCGGCCGCACCGGCCCGACCGAAGGCATCGTGGTCTTCAGGGAAGACCAGCTGATGGCCGGGCACAGCAGGACGACGTGGACGCTGGAGCCCGTCGGCGAGAGCCAGGACGGCAGGCCCTGCTACCGGTTCGTCGCCGACGGCTCGGCGGGGCTGTACATGCGCGTCGTCGGCGACTCGACGGCCGAGAACGCCAAGGTGATACTGGCCTGCAACCACGGGTTCAACCCTTCCGCGCAGTTCGTGCTGATCACCGACAACCCGGACGTCACCGCCACGCGCGAGGTCCGCATCGTCAACCGGAAGAGCCGGCTCGCGATCAGTTCGCCCTCCACCATCCCGGACGGCCTCGTCTACCAGTCGAGCGAAGGCCTCAAGGCGGCAACGGGCCTGTTCCTCCTGGTCAACCTCGGACTGCGGTCGGGGCTGGACAAGCAGTACGCCGCGGCCAAGCCAGCGATGGACGAGCTGCGCCGCAACCTCCAGGCCGCACTCACGGCCAAGCAGCGCACCGCCGAACTGCAGCTCGCGCTCACCGCCCGGCAGGTCGAACTCCAGGACGCCCAGGCCAAGTTGGCCGCCCTGTCGAACGTCGCGCAGGGCGACGACGACCTGACGCTCGCCATGCCGCTGCTCTCGGTGGACGCCACCGGCCTGAGCCTGTCCGGCTGTCTGCTCGACTTCGCCCGGGGCACCGACCGGCCCACCCTGCTGGACAGTGGCACCGGAAACCTCGTGCTGTACTTCCGCGGGGTCAACGGCCAGTTCTTCGCGGTGTACTACGACACCGCCGTCGTCCGGGGCACCCGGACGCTGGTCGCGGACAGCGGCACGCTCGCCTTCTTCGCCCGCGACCCGGCCGTCGCCCTGGACCCGGCCACCGTCCGGATCGACGACGGCGACGCCCCCGACCGCTGCGACCTGACCGTCACCGTCGGCACGGTCACCGAGACCTGGAAGTCCCTGCCGCGCAAGGCCGACCAGCTGGCCGCCGCGCTGGCCGGGAACCCCGGCCGTCCGACCACGCTCGGCGCGGTCGCCAAGGTCACGGGCACCACGGTGGAGTTCACCTCCGCCACCACCGTCCGCGTCCCGGCCAAGGCCCACCTGCTCATCGGCAGCCTCAACTACGCGGCCTCCGCCGATGCCCCGGTCGGTGCCAAGACCCTCACCCTCACCTCGGCGGGCACCGCGATCAAGCCCGGCGACAAGGTCAGCCTCGTCTCCTACGACTCGGGCCGGGCGGAGTCCACCCGCCCCGGGGTCCTGCTCTCCGCCGGCTCCCGGCTGATCGGGCTGACCACCAACGGGGTCGACTCCGTGCCCAACGGCACGGCCAAGGCCTCCGTCACCGGTCGCGGCTGCCGCTGGCGGGCCGAAATGCCCGGCCGCGCCTTCCAGTTCGACGGCAAGGACCAGTACCTGACGCTGCCCGCCGCCAAGCAGCAGGCCGTCACCCCGACCGGCGACCTGAGCCTGGAGGCCTGGGTCAACCCCGAGAACGGGCAGGGCCGCCTCGTCCACGGCCGGACGGACGGGGCGAACTACTCCCTGGCGCTCGCCGCCGCCGGTCTCCCGGTGTGGCAGTTCCTCGGCAACTCCAGGGTGGAGCTGGCCGGTTCGCTCGACCTGTCGAACCGCGACTTCACCGTCGAACTGTGGGCCAAGCGCGACAGCGTCCGCGGCGTCCGGGAACCGCTGCTGACCCACGGCCTCCTGGCGGGCGGCCAGGTGGACCGGACGCTGCACCTGCACTTCGAGCCCAACGGCACCTTCGGCTTCGGGCTGTACGGTGACGACCTGACCACCACCGAGGCCTACACCGACCTGGAGTGGCACCACTGGGCGGTGGTGTACCGCAACGCCACCCGCGAGCGGTTCGTCTACCGGGACGGCGTCCAGGTCGCCAAGGACGTCGCCAAGGGGGCGTACCTCGGCAACGGGCCGCTGATCCTGGGCCAGCAGCCGTTCAGCAGCGCCTCCCTCTACGGCCAGATCGACGAGGTCCGCGTCTTCGACCGCGTCCGCACCCCGCAGGAGATCCTCGCCCAGCGGTTCCAGCGGCTGTCCGGCCTGGAGCCCGGGCTGCTGGGCCACTGGAACTTCGAGGGGACGAACGACACCTCCTCGCCGATCAAGGGCTACCAGGTGGTCGCCCGGGTCGGCGGCCAGGCGATGCGGTCCGCCGAACGCTTCCCGTGCAACGAGTGGGGCCACGTCGCCGCGACCTTCACCCAGTCCTGGGCCGTGCGCCTGGACGGCGGCGAGGGCCTGCTGGTGGCCCACCAGGACTCGCTGAACATCCTGGAGGACCTCACCATCGAGGCGTTCGTCCAGGTCGAGCAGCTGGGCAGGCCCGCCGTCCTGGTCGGCAAGGGATCGGTGGTCGACGGCGGCCGGGACGGCGTCCCGTACCAGCTGAGCATCCTGGCCGACGGCCGGCTGCAGTTCGCCTTCGCCGACGCCGACGGCAAGGCCACGCGGTTCACCTCCGGCCAGACCGTGACGCCCGGTGCCTTCCACCGGGTGACCGTGGTGAAGCAGCGCCAGCCCGACACCCTCGACACCGTCAAGTCGGCCGAGAGCAACCCGGCCACACCGACCGTCCGCGTCTACCTGTACCTCGACGGCAAGCTGGCCCTCACCACCCTGTGGGGCGGCGCGAGTTCCCAGGCCAACACCAGCCCGCTGGAACTGGGCCGGGGGCTGAAGGGCGTCCTGGGCGAGGTGCGGCTGTGGAACACCGCACGCACCGCCCCCCAGCTCGGTCTGCCGGTCGGCCCGCGCGACAAGGGGCTCGTGGCCTGCTGGCCGTTCAACGAGAACGCCGGCAACGTCAGCTCCGACCTCGGCGGCTCCTTCCCCGCGAAGCTGCGGGGCGCCCGCTGGACCCGCGACCCCGACCCGAAGGCGAGCATCCTGCGGCTGTACCGCAACGGCGAGCCGCTGACCGAGGGCACCACGACCGCCCAGGACCGCGACACCTCCGGCGACACCCAACTCACGCTGGGCGCCCGCCTGGTGGGCGGCAAGCCCACCGAGGTGCTGACCGGCACCCTGGAGGAGGTGCGGGTCTGGCGCACCGTCCGCACCCGGGAGCAGGTCTCCGACAACCTCTTCACCCGCCTGCGCGGGGACAAGCAGGACCTGCTCGGCTACTGGCCCTTCGACAAGGATTCCACCGCCCCCGGCACCACCTCGGTGCGTGACGAGGGCCTGCGCGGCAACGACCTGGGCTTCTCCGCGAGCCGGCCGAAGATCCTGCTCTCCACCGCGCCCATCTCCGCCGACACCGCCCAGGTGCGCTCGGCCCTCGCCGACGTGCGCACGCCCTTCCACAGCACCATCGCGGGCGCGCCCGGCGCCACCGAGTACGCCGACCTCCAGTACGACGCCCGGGGTCAGGCGATCGGCGTGCTCAAGCGCTGCTACGGCTTCGTCCGCGACGGCCGCTGGCACCTGATCACCGGCTACAAGGTGGGCGACCTGATCACCGAATGGGTCGGCCAGGCCCAGTTCGACCCGCAGCTCATGGGCTACATCGAGGGGGCGCCGCCCGTCCCGTCCGAGAACCTCACCGACAAGTCCGACGGCTACGGCGGCGCCTCCTCGGTGGAGTTCACCGAGGCCGACCAGGTAGTGCGCAGCCTGTCCTCCAGCAAGACCGAGAGCTTCAACACCGCCTTCAACCTCGCGGTCGGCGCCGAGACCGACGCCGGCGTCATGACGGTCTCCGCGCCGCTCGGTTTCGGCACCGCGACCCCGGCAGCCAGCTTCCAGCTGAAGCTCGCCACGACGGGCAGCCTGGAGCAGTCCAACTCCTGGAGCGAGGACACCAGGATCAGTCAGGGCACGAACACCGCCCGCAAGACCAAGCTGGCGCTGTCCGGGTACGTCGAGGACCCGGCCAGGGTGCTGAACTCCGCCGTCGGCCGCCGGTACGTGCCCGCCAACACCGGCATGGCGCTGGTCCAGTCGCAGACCGCCGACATCTTCGCGATGCGTCTGGCGCACACCGGCGCCCTGGTCGCCTACCGGATGCTGCCCAACCCGGACATCCCGCTGGACTGGAACATCATCCACTTCCCGATCAACCCCCGCTACACGAAGCAGGGCACCCTGGACGGCTCGGTCGGCTCCGACGACCGCGGCAAGGTCACCGATCCCGACTACCCCACCGCCACCGGCTACGGCGAGTACAGCTACTTCAAGCCGAGGGACGCCTACGCGCTCAAGCGCCGGATCACCCGTGAGCAGCAGCGGCTGCAGGCCTACTACGAGTCGATCTCGACCGAGATCGACCAGCGCACGGGCGTCGAGGCGGCCAAGGCGCAGGCCATGAAGGCCCTGCGCGAGATGAGCGTGATCCCCGAGCAGGTCAGCCGGCCCACCACCGCCGGCAGCAAGGCCTCGGGCGGCTTCTCGCGCCGGGACCTGGTCAACACCTACGTCTGGACGGCCCAGGGCGGCTTCTTCGCCGAGACCACCGAGGCCACCGACGCCATCAGCGAGACCACCTCCGGCTCCTACGACCTCAACGCCAAGGTCGGCCAGTCCTTCGACCTCAGTTTCGGCGTGGGCGTCTTCGGCTTCGGCATCCACCTCGACGCCTCCCGGGGCGGCAGTCTCAGCCTCACCCGGGCCAAGAGCAAGGACTCCACCCGCACCTTCGGCCTCGACGTCCAGTGCGCGCCGAACGGGGACCTCCAGCGGCGGGACAAGGACGGCAAACCCGTCTACGACGCGGCGGGCAAGCCGGTGCTGGTGCCGGGTAAGGTGGACGCGTACCGCTTCCTCACCTTCTACCTGGGCGAGAACAGCGCCAACTTCGACGACTTCTACAACAAGGTCGTCGACCCGCAGTGGCTGTCCAACAGCGACGCCCCCGACGCCGCCGCCCTGCGGCAGACCCGCCAGACCTCCGCCAAGCCCCCGTGCTGGCGCGTCCTGCACCGGGTCACCTACATCAGCCGGGTGCTCGCGCCCGTCCCGCCGCCCGGGGCGCCGCCGCTGGAGAAGGCGATGCGGGCCGAGAACATCGACAGCAACTACGAACTGATCCGGCGCCTCGAACCGTACGTCCGCCCCGCCGCCACCGACAGCCGCGCGCTGGCCACCGCCACCCGCGCCGCCCTCGCGGCCCAGCTGCCCGAACTCCTGCCCCACGCCCCGGAGATCATCGACTACCTGACCCGCTACTTCGGATTGGAGAACTGACCTCCGCTCCCCCGCCCCGCCCGCCCGCCGCACGAACGGCGGGCGGGCGCTCCGGCGCACGGGTCTCCGTTCCGTCACAGGTCTGTCATGGACCCCACCCCCTCGCCCACCCCGCTCCACCCGGCCGCTACGCTCTGGCCCGCGCCGTGCCACGGGGGCGGGCGCACCGAGCACGGGGGAACCACCATGCGCTACCTGGTCCGCGACCGCATGTTCGCCTTCCACGAGGAGGCCTGGATCGAGACCGAGCAGCGGGAGAAGCTCTACCGCGTCAGCCGGAGGTTCCTGCGGCTGCGCCGCACCTTCGCCCTGGTCGACACCGAGGGCGAGCACGTCGCGACCATCGTCCGCAAGGCCTTCACCTTCCACCACACCCTGCTGATCAAGCAGGAGGGGCAGCCGACGGCGAAGGTCAGCAAGAAGCTGTTCAAGCTCTTCGGGGACCGCTTCAAGGCCCGCCTCGGCGACGGCCGCAAGCTGCGGATCAACGGCAACCTGTGGGACCGCGAGTTCGACATCCGCCACGAGGACACGACGCTGGCGCACGTGTCCCGCCGCTGGTTCACGATCCGCGACGCCTACGCCGTCGACGTGATGAGCGAGCGGGACGCGCTGATCCTCGTCATCCTCGCGGTGTGCGTGGACCACGTGATCGAGGACGCCAAGGGCGACGAACTCACCAATCTGTAACAGGAGTTCACGCCCCCGCCCGGATGACCGGGTCCTCGGCGAGGTCGGCCAGCAGGGCGTCCAGCTTGGCCCGGTCCACCGAGGGCATCACGAACACGTGCACGTAGGTGCGCCGGGTCGACCCGTCCCCCGGGACCATCAGCACGTCCTGGGAGGACAGCGACCACTTGGCCACCAGCTCCGGGCTCGGCTTGCGGAACCGCACGGTGACGGCGCCCGGGGTGCGGGCCGGCCAGAGCTCGACGCCGAGTTCCCGCTCCAGCTCCGTCAGCCGCCGCTCCAGGTGGGCGGCGAGCTCCTGGGCCTCGCGGATCCGCCCGACCTGGTCGCGGTAGGAGTAGCGGGACAGGTGGTCCCAGAGGACCAGCGGGGAGAAGCCGTTGCGGGAGCCGGCGAAGGTGGTGTCCGGCGCGCCGATGTAGTCGGGCTGGGAGGGCGGCGAGATCTGGTACTTGACCTTGGTCATGTAGATGCCGCACGGCCAGGGCGCGCCGGCCCACTTGTGGCCGCTCATCGCGATCGAGGAGACCATGTCGACCTCGCCGTGCGCGGCGGTGGGCAGCCGCAGGCCGAAGTCGAACTCGGGCACCGCCGCCTCCGGCGCCCAGCCGTACGCCTGCGGGTCCTCGGCGGCCAGCCGCAGGAAGGGCGCGTACCCGGCGCCGAGCGCCCCGTCCACGTGGATCCAGAAACCGCGGCGCAGGTCGACCAGCGGGCTCCCGGTGTTCGGGCAGCTGCCGTAGACCACCTCGCGCTCGACCAGGCCGTGCCGCTCGAAGATCGGCAGCAGGCGCTCGCAGACCGCGCGGACGTCGTCGAGCGCGCCCTTGAAGGTGCTGCCGAGGTTGAGGTTGACGAACACCGGGTGGCCCTTGGCGGCGAAGAACTCGACGAGCGCGGCGAGGGCGTCGACGTCGATCTCGCCGGGGCCGTCCCAGGGCAGGCCGGACGGGCCGGGGCGGGAGGGCACCTCGGTGGGCCAGGTGCGCAGGCCCGTCACCGGGTCGGTCAGCGGGCACTCGTCCGGGTACAGCTCCGTACCGACGGCGTGGAAGGTCTCCACGCCGAGGACGGCGACGGCCTTGGCGAAGGAGTAGTGGGTGTCCTCGGAGTAGAAGGCCACCGGGTGGTGGGCGTGGGGGTTGTGGCGGTCCGGGTCGGCCTTGACGTAGCGCACGGCGTCGAAGGGCGCGGACGGCGGCTGGATCAGCGCCTTGCCGCTCAGGTAGTCGCGGGCGTTCCACAGGGCGTACATGTTGCCCTCGGTGGAGCCCATGGACAGCATGTAGCCCCAGTACGACTCCGGGTCCGCCGGGTCGTGCGGGCGCTCGGCGCGCCAGAGGCGGGCGTAGTAGTCGAGCACGGCCCGCTCGACGACCTTGGTGTTGGGCTTGTAGCCACCGCTCTGGAAGGGGTCGCCGAGGTTGTTGATGTTGTTGGGCAGGAAGCGGGCGAGGTCCAGCGCGGTGCCCTGCATGTCCTGGGTGGCCTGGTAGCCGACCAGGTGCCGGCGCTTGCGGGTCAGGTACTCGTCCACGGCGTCGAGCGCGCGCATCCGCCCGCCCTCGTCGAGGCCGCCCTCGGGGAGGGCGAAGTCGCCGCCGTCCAGCTCCGGGCCCGGGTCGACGGCGGTCGCGGCGGCGGGGAAGGCGGTCATGCTCATGGACGGGACGCTCCGGGAGGCGGGGGTGGGGGGCCGCCCGCAAGAATGGAACTTTCCGTCCTCCTCCGGAACCCTCTTCGAACAGGATTCGGTCCGATCTCGATCACATTTGCGAATCTTCGGAACCGGCTGGGATCCTGGCGGGTGTGCCGAACAATCCACAGGCCCGCCGGGCGCCCCTCGACGCGGTCGACCGGGCCATCGTCCGCGCCCTGGCCGACAACGCCCGCCTGCCCAACAACGCCCTCGCGGCCGCCGTCGGCATCGCCCCGTCCACCTGCCTGGCCCGGGTCCGCGGCCTCCACGAGCGCGGGATCATCCGCGGATTCCGCGCCGAGCTGGACCCGGCGGCGATCGGCCTCCCGCTCCAGGCGATGATCTCCGTCCGCCTCCGGGCCCACACCCGCGAGCAGAACGAGAGCTTCCGCGGCACCGCCCCCGACCTGCCCGGCGTCCTCGCCGTCTTCCACATGGCCGGCTCGGACGACTACCTGCTCCACGTCGGCGTGGCCGGCCCCGAGGCGCTGCGCGACTTCGTCGTCGACCACCTCACCACCCACCCGGCGGTGGCCCAGACGCGCACCAACCTGATCTTCGAGCAGATACCGGGCCGCCACTACCTCGCCCCGGGGAACTGACGGGCCCCGCACGGGCTTTCAGGCCCGGGCCAGGCGGGCGGTGAGGTCGTCCAGGCCGAGGGAGCCCTGGGAGAGGGCGGCCGTGTGCCAGGTGCGGAGGTCGAAGGCGGGGCCGAGGCGGTGGCGGGCGGCCTCGCGGCCCCGGAGCCAGGCGCGTTCGCCGAGCTTGTAGCCGATGGCCTGGCCCGGCCAGCCGAGGTAGCGGTCGATCTCGCCGGCGCGGCGGGCGGGGCCGCTGCCGTGGTGGGCGGCCATGAAGGCGGTGGCGAGGTCCGGGGTCCAGCGCTCGCCGGGGTGGAAGCCGGAGTCGGCCGGGATCGCGAGTTCCAGGTGCATGCCGAGGTCGACGATCACGCGGATGACGCGCAGCATCTGCTTGTCCAGGTACCCGAGGCGCCGGGCCGGGTCGGTCAGGAAGCCCAGCTCGTCCATGAGGCGCTCCGCGTACAGCGCCCAGCCCTCCTTGTCGGCGCTCACCGCGCCGAGGGTGATCTGGTAGCTGCTGAGCCGGTCGGAGCAGGCCGTCCAGCGGGCCGTCTGGAGGTGGTGGCCGGGGACGGCCTCGTGGTACCAGGTGCTGACGAGCTGCCAGGTCGGGAAGGTCGTCCGGCCGAGGGTGGGCAGGTAGGTGCGGCCGGGGCGGCTGAAGTCGAGGCTGGGGCCGTTGTAGTACGGCGCGCCCGAGCTGCCCGGGGGCGCGATCCTCGTCTCGACCTGGCGCAGCGGGCCGGAGAGGTCGAAGTGGGTGCCGTGGAGGACGTCGATCGCCTCCTCCGTGATGCCCTGCAGCCAGGCGCGGACGTTCTCCTCGCCCTCGACGGCGTGGCCGTCCCGGTTGAGGTGGTCCATGGTGGCCCGGGCTCCGGCGCCGGGGAGGACGTGCTCGGAGGCGGCCCGCATCTCGGCGGCCGTCCGGTGGAACTCCTCCCAGGCCCAGGCGTAGGCCTCCGCCGGGTCGACCTCGGCGCCGGTGGCCCAGCGGGCGGAGCGCAGGTAGCGCTCGCGGCCGACGGCGTCCGGGGTGCCGTCGGCGGCGGGCAGGTAGGTGGTGAGGAGCCAGGCGCGGAAGGCCGCGACGGCGGCGGTGGCGCGCTCGGCGGCGGCGTCCAGTTCGGGGCGCAGCCGGGCGGGGCCGACGGCCGTGAAGCCGGCGAACCAGCCGGGGCCGCCGTCGTCCTCGCCCGTCCAGGCGGCGAGTTGGGCGGCGACGGCCCGTACCTGGCGCGGCGCGGACGGGAGCCCTTGGGCGAGGCCCCGCGTCAGGGTCGCCCGGTAGCCGTCGAGGGCGCCGGGCACGTGGCGCAGGCGTCCGGCGATCGTGGCCCACTGCTCCTCGGTGTCGGTGGGCATCATGGTGAAGACGCCGCGCACCGTGTGCAGGGGCGAGTTGACGGTGCGCAGCGAGCGCAGGTGGTCCCCGGCGTCGTGGACGGCGAGTTCGGCGGTCAGCCGCTCCCGCAGGAGGCGGGCGCAGTCCTGCTCGGTGGCGCCCTCCGGCTCCCCGGCGGCGTCGAGTGCGGCCAGCGTCGTGCGGGCGAGGTCGGCGTGCGCCGCGAAGCCGTCCGGGGAGAGGTCCGGCTGCCGGTCGTCCTCGGGGTGCAGGCCCAGCCGGGTGGCGGTGGCCGGGTCGAGGGCCGCGGCCCGGGCCACGTGCCGGTCGGCGATCGTACGGATCGTACGGGTCGGGCGGGTCGGGCGGGTCGGGTCGGCTGGCGTCGGCGTCTGCGGCATGTCCGCCATCCTGGCCCGTCCGGCGGCCCGCTGTCAGGGCTTCGCCCGGGCCCGGCTACCCGGTGACGAAGTCGGCCATCATCGCCATGTCCTCGTGCTCCAGGTTGTGGCAGTGCAGCATGAACGTCCCCGCGTGGTCGGTGAAGCGGACGGCGAGTTCGACCGCCTCGGCCGGGCGGAGGTCGACGGTGTCCTTCCACCCCGCGTCGTACGGGCCGGGGGTGCGGCCGTTGCGGGAGAGCACCTGGAAGGGGTTGAGGTGGATGTGGAGGGGGTGGTGGAAGTCGGTGACGAAGCGCCAGACCTCGGTGGTGCCGAGGCGGGGGCGGGCGAGGGCGCGGCCGGGGGTGTAGGGGGTGCCGTTGATCGTCCAGCCGTCGTCGGGGGTCTGCTGGAGGAGGAAGGTGCGGGTGGCGACGGCGGCGGTGCGGTCGAGCCGTTCGACGGGGGCGAGGCGGTCGGGGACGGCGGTGTCGTCGGTGGCGGGGCCGGAGCCGACGTCGAAGCGCATCACCTCGGCGGTGCCGCCGCTGCCGAGGCGGTTGACGAGGCGGACCCGGGTGCCGGGAGCGTAGCGGGAGAAGTCGACGACCACGTCGAAGCGTTCGGCCGGGGCGATCTCCAACGCGTCGTGCTTCATGGGCCGTTCGAGCAGGCCGCCGTCCGAGCCGATCTGGACGAGGGCGCCGCCGCCGGGGGGCTGCGGGTCGAGTTCGAGGCGGTAGCGGCGGGCGTTGGAGGCGTTGAGCAGGCGCAGCCGGTGGCGCAGGGGCCGGACCTCCAGGACGGGCCAGGGGGCGCCGTTGACCAGGACGACGTCGCCGAGGACGCCGTTCATGTACGGGTCGGTGACGCCGGGGGTGCGCAGGGCGGGGTCGACGGCCGGGTAGCGGAACGAGCCGTCCTCGTCGAAGGAGCGGTCGGCGATCATCAGCGGGATGTCGCGGTCCCCGCGCGGAAGGGGCAGGGCGTCCTCCTCCTCGTCGTGGACGAGGTGGAAGCCGGCCAGGCCGCGCCAGACGCCGGGGCCGGTGAAGCCCATGCGGTGGTCGTGGTACCAGAGCGTCGCGGCGCGCTGGCCACCTGGGTAGGTGTGGGTGCGCTCCCCGAGGTCGGTGCGTCCCGCTGTGTGGGCCATGCCCGGCATGGACGGCATCGCGTGGTCGGCCGCCGTGACGCCGACGGGCAGCAGCTGGTCCGTCGGGTAGCCGTCGCTGTCGGCCGGGGTGTGGCCGCCGTGCAGGTGGACGACGGAGGGGACGGGCAGCTCGTTGCGGTGCCTGACGACGGCCGTGCGCCCCGGGCGGGAGACGATCGTCGGGCCGGGGAAGCTGCCGCCGTACGTCCACGCCTCGGTGCGCAGCCCGGGCAGGATCTCCAGGCGGGCGACCTTCTGGGTGATCTCGTAGAAGTCCGAGCCGCCGTCGCTGCGCACCGGGGCGAGGACGGGCGGCAGCGGCAGCGGGACCTGGTACGGGCGGGGCCTGGGCGCCCGGCTCGCCAGGACGCGGCCGGGCTGCCCCTCCCCCAGCAGGCGCGCGCCGAGCGGCACGCCGACCGCGGCGAGGGCGCCCACGCCCAGGGCGGAGGCGCCGGCCCGCAGGAAGGTGCGCCGGTTCGGTCGCGGGCGGTTCGTCTCCGGGCCGTTCACGAGGCGGCTCCGGCGGGCTCGACGTTCCGCGCGCGGTCCGCGCGCGGGGGCAGCGGGGTCTGCCAGACGGCCGTGGACAGGAAGGCGACGCTGATCGAGATCGCCACGCCGAGCGTCACGTGCACCCCCAGGACCCGCGAGAAACCCAGGGCGATCTGGGCGCCTATCGCCACCGCGACCAGCAGCGGGCGCACGACCAGCCAGAGCGGGCCGTACCCGAGCAGCCGCAGCGCGGCGCCGAACAGGAACTGGCCGAGGGCGAGGGCGGCGAGCACCATCGCGTTGGTGCTGTGGACCATCAGCATCTCGTAGCGGCCGGTCAGGAAGCTGCCCGCGAAGGTCGCCTGGGCGAGGGTGAGCACGGCCAGGAGCGTGGAGGTCGCGCGGAGGGCGAGCAGCGCCCCGCGCGGGACGGGCCGCTGCGGGGCCCCGGGTGGTGTCATCGGCCTCGTCGACCTCTTCGACCTCATCGACCTCATCGTTCGCGTCCTTCCGGCGTGCGTGGTGCCTTCGATGCGCCGATGATCATCGACCCCCCTCACAGCCGGCTCACGGATCGCTCACACGTACGCTGGAGCCGGAAGGCGCAGCTCGGAACCGGGGGAACGTGGTGCACGTCGGGATACTCGGCCCGCTCGAAGTGACCGTCGAGGGGCGGGCCGTCGGCATTGGCGGCGCCCGGCTGCGCACCCTGCTGATCCGGCTCGCGCTGGACGCCGGGCGGGTCGTCGGCACGGACGCCCTGGCGGACGCGCTGTGGCCCGAGGGCGGCCCGGCCGCGCCGGGGCACGCGCTGCACTCCCTGGTCTCCCGGCTACGCACCGCACTCGGCGGGCACCCGGCGCTGCGCTCCGCCGCCGGCGGGTACCTGCTCGACCTTCCGCCCGGGGCGGTGGACGCGCTGCGGTTCACCCGACTCGCGGGCGAGGGGCGGCAGTTGCTGCGGCAGGGCCGCCCGGAGCAGGCGGCGCGGCGGCTGCGCGAGGCGCTCGGGCTGTGGCGGGGCGAGGCGCTGGCCGAGGTCGCGGGGGCGGCCTTCGCCTCGGCCGCCGCCACGGGCTTCGCCGAGCTGCGGATCTCGGCCACCGAGGACGCGCTGGAGGCCGAGCTCGCGTCCGCCGCCGACCGGCCGTACCTGATCGCGGAGTTGAGCGGGCTGGTCGCGGAGCACCCGTTCCGGGAGCGGCTGCGGGTGCTGCTGGTGCGGGCGCTGGGCGCGGACGGCCGGCAGGCGGAGGCCCTGGCCGCGTACGAGGAGTACCGCGCGCTGCTGGCCGAGGAGTTGGGCGCCGACCCGGGCCCGGAGCTGCGCGCGGCGCACCTCGCGGCGCTGCGCGCCGACGGGCCGGCCGTGGCGGCGCCCGGGAACCTGCCCGCACCGATCAGCAGTTTCGTGGGCCGCGCCGAGGAGTTGGGCCTGATCGCCGCCCGGCTACGGGAGGGGCGGCTGGTCACCCTGGTCGGGCCCGGCGGGGTCGGAAAGACCCGGCTGGCCGTCGAGGCGGCCTCCGAACTCCCGGGCGGGGCCTGGCTGGTGGAGCTGGCCGCCGTCACCGAGCCGCGCGAGCTGGCGCGGTTCACGGCCGAGACGCTCGGGCTCCGCGCGGGCGGCCCGCTGGACGGCCGTCCGCCCGCCCGTGATCCGCTCGGCCTCCTGGTCGAGGCGCTCGGCGGCGCCGAGGCCGTCCTCGTCCTCGACAACTGCGAGCACCTGCTGGACGCCGCCGCCCACTTCGCCGCCCAACTCCTGGGCCGCTGCCCGGGGTTGCGCATCCTCGCGACCAGCCGCGAGCCGCTCGGCCTGCCCGGCGAGGCGCTCTGCCGGGTGCCCCCGCTCGGGCTGCCCGGGCCCGGCGCCCCGGCCGCCGAGGCCGTCGGCTTCCCGGCGGTGCGGCTGTTCGCCGACCGCGCGGCCGCCGTCCGGCCCGGGTTCACGCTCTCCCCGGTCGAGGCGGACGCCGTCGTGGAGACCGTCGTGGAGATCTGCCGCCGCCTGGACGGGCTGCCGCTGGCCATCGAGCTGACCGCCGCCCGGCTGCGCTCCGTCCCCGTCGCGGAGATCGCCGCCCGCCTCGACGACCGCTTCCGCCTCGTCGTCGGCGGCAGCCGCATCGCCCTGCCCCGGCAGCGCACGCTGCGCGGCGTCGTCGCCTGGAGCTGGGAGCTGCTCGACGGGGCCGAGCGCGAACTCACCGAACTGCTGGCCGTGTTCCACGGCGGCATCGACCTGCGCGACGCCGAGGGCGTCCACGCCCGGACGGGCTCCGCCCCCGAGCCGCTGCTCGACCGGCTGTCCGCCCTCGTCGACAAGTCGCTCCTGCACCTGGTCGAGGGGCCGCGCGCCCGCTACCGGATGCTGGAGACCATCCGGGAGTACGGCCTGGAGCGGCTCGCCGAGTCCGGCCGCCTCGACGCCGCCCGCCGCCACCACGCCGCGCACTTCCTCGACCTGGCCGAACGCTCCGCACCCCGCGTCCTCGGGCCCGAGCAGCCGGGCCGCCTCGCCCGCCTCGTCGCCGAGCGCGGCAACCTGCGCGCCGCCCTGCACCACGCCCTCGACACCGGCGACGCGGAGGCCGCCGCCCGGCTCGGCGCGGCGCTCGCCCCGGTCTGGACGGTCCTCGGCGACCACGCGGAGGCCGCCGCCCGGCTCGACCGCGCGCTCGCCGTCCCCGGCGGGCGGCCCACCCCCGCCCGTACCACGGCGACCGCCTTCCGCCTCCTCAACCGGATCCTCTCCGGCGACCTCGCCCGGCCCGACGCGATCGCCGCCGAGGCCCTGGAACTCGCCCGCGCCACCGACCCGGCGGTGACGGGCCCGGCCGCCGCCCTGATCGAGGCCTCGCTCTCCCTCGCCCACGACCCCGCCCGGGGCCTCGCCGCGATCGACCGCGACCTGCCCCACTGCGACCCCTGGGGCCGGGGCCTGCTGCTCCTGCTGCGCGCCTTCCTGCAGAGCAACCACAGCGACCTGCCCGGCACCCGCGCCTCCCTGCGCGCCGCCGCCGAGGCCTTCCGCGCCTCCGGCGAGCGCTGGGGCCTCGCCCTCACCCTGACGGCCTCGGCCCACGCCCACTCCACGGTCGGCGAGTTCGACCGCGCCATCGTCGAACTCGAGGAGGCGGTACGGCTGTTGCGCGAGATCGACCCCGCCGACGACGCCGTCGCGCAGCGCTCGGCCCTCGCCGTGGCCCGCGCCAGGACGGGCGACACCGCCCGCGCCCGCGCCGAACTGCTCGCCCTGCTGCGCCCCGGGCCGGGCCTCGCCCCGCCCCGCCGGCCGCTCGCGGCCAGGATCGCCCTCGGCGACCTCGCCCGGCAGGAGGGCGACCACCCGGAGGCCGCGCGCCACTACGCGGAGGCGGCCGAGGACCTGGCCCGCCTCCCCGCCGGCCGGCCCCTGCTGGACGTGCTGCTGCGCACCTCCCTCGGCCATCTCGCCCTGGCCGGCGGCGACACCGCCTCGGCGGCCCGGCACCTGCGCGAGGCCCTGCGCCTGGCCGCCGGCGTCCCCGACATGGCGGCGGTGGCCACCGTCGCGATCGGCGCCGCCCGTCTACTCGTCGCCCGGGGCGAGGCCCCGGCCGCCGCCGAACTCCTGGGCACCGCCCACACCCTGCGCGGCGCGGCCGACCGGCACGACCCCGACGCGGCCCGTCTCGCCGAGGCCCTGGAGCCCGCCCTCGGCCCGGCGCCGTACGCGCAGGCGTACGGAAGGGGCCGCAGCCACCCGCCCGCCGAGGCCCTCGCCGCCGTCCGCGCCGCGCTGTCGGAACCCGGCTGAGGCGGCCGCCCCCGGCGGGTCTCCGCCGTCAGGGCGAGCGCCAGGGCCCCGGCGCAGAGGCCGAGCATCAGGGATCCGAGCGTGGTGCGACATGCGTGCACGAGCTGATCTCCTCTGACTTGCAGGGAAGTTGAGGGTGACGAGCCGCCGTCCACGAGGGCCGTCGGCCCGCCCCGGTCGGATGCCCGTGCCCGCTGATTCCATGCCGTGACGGCGCGAACCCGCACAGCACGGGCCCGATGCGCGCCGCCCGCGCACAAGCCGCGGCCCTGTTCGACCCTCCGTCATTCGGCCCCGCTCCTGCGGACGTGCAGGACGGCGGCCTCCAGGGGCAGCGGGGTGTGGCCGATCAGGCGCAGCCCGGCGGCGTCGAGGAGGCGGGCGTAGTGGCTCGCGCGGCGCTCGCGGCCGCCGGTGTTGCAGAGCATGTGGAGGTCCCAGGCGGTGGCGAGGGAGGGCGCGCCGTCCTCGGGCAGGAGGCGCTCGACGACGAGCAGGTCGGCGTGGGCGGGCATGGCGAGGGCGAGGTGGCGCAGGATCTCGACGCAGCGCTCGTCCTCCCAGTCGTGCAGCACCCGGGAGAGGAGGTAGAGGTCCGCGCCCTCGGGGACGTCGGCGAAGTCGCCCGCGACGTACGCGCAGCGGGCGCCGAGGCCGCGCGCGTCGAGCCTGCGGCGGGCGGCGGCGACGGCGTGGGGGCGTTCGAGCAGGACGCCGTGCAGGGCGGGGTTGGCGGCCAGGACGCGCTCGAGGAGTTCACCGTTGCCTCCGGCGACGTCGACGACCGTACGGGCCGCGCGGACGGCCGGGTGGGCGGGCAGGGGCTCGAACATGCGGGAGCCGGCGGCCATGGAGCGGTCGAAGAGGTCGGCGAGTTCGGGGTCGCGGGCGAAGTGGTCGAAGTGGTGCTCGCCGTAGAGGTGGTCGAAGGCGGGCTCCCCGGTGCGCACGCTGTGCTCCAGGGCGGCGAAGGAGTGGTAGAACGGGCCGCCGTACATCAACGCCAGGGGCCGCATGGTGGCCGGGGTGTCGGCGCGCAGCAGGTCGCCGGCCTCGGTGAGCCGGTAACCGTCGGGGTGTTCGGTGACCACGCCCAGCATCGCGAGGTAGCCGAGGAGGGTGGCGAGGGCGGCCGGGTGGGCGCCGAGGGCCGGGGCGAGGGCGTCGAGGGGGGTGGAGGCGCGGGTGTCGAGGGCGTCGGGCAGGCCGATGCGGGCGCCGGTGGCGAGGGCCTGGGTGGTCCAGGCGCCCGTGAGGCTGCGCAGAAGCGTTTCCGCCGGGTGGGCGGCGGCGGTCTCGCCCAGGTGGTCGGCGAGGACCTCGGCGTGCTCGCCGTCGGCGTGCAGCTCGAAGCGCCCGTAGCCGGCCTTGGAGTCGCCGGGGGCGGTGAAGTACAGGACGGTGGCGTCCTCGTGCGGGTTGTGGCCGCCGCCGTCGGGGGCCGCGCCGTGGCGGGCCAGCAGGGCGCACAGGCCGCGCAGCAGGAGCGGGTCGGGGCGGCGGACGTCGAAGGCGAGGTGGGCCTCGTGCTGGTGCTCGCGCTCGTGGGCGGCGAGGCCGGCCAGTTCGGAGCCGGGCGGGACGGTGAGGGCGAACACCTCCACCGTCCTCGCGCCGTCCGAGTCCTCCGTGGTGGACGCACGGGGGCCGGGCACGGCCGGGTGCAGGATGCCGACGTCGAGTGCGGCCCCGTCGAGGCGGTGGCGGCGGGCCAGGCGGTCGCGGACGACCACGCTCGGCCGTAAGGCGGCGTCGGGGTCGAGGTCGCAGGCGGCCAGCTGGGCGCGCAGGGTCTCGCCGTCCGGCGGGAAGACCAGCAGCGCGGCGTGCGCGAAGCGGCAGTGCTCGACCAGGGCGCGCAGCTCCGGGCCGTCGAGGCCGGGGAGCAGACGGGCGAGCAGGGTGGCGGTGTCGTGCTCCCGGACGAAGTCGGCGGTCGCGCGCAGGCGCGCCGCGTCGTCGAGGGTGGTGGTCATGGTGAGGGTGTCCTTCGGGGAAACGGAGTGGTGCTCAGAGGCCCAGGTAGTTCTCGGCGAACCAGTCCTGGTGGGGGCGCGAGGTGCGCAGCGCCTCGATCCGGGAGGCGCGCAGGGCGGCGTGGTACGAGGCCTCTTCGCCCGATGCGCCCGATGCGCCCGACTCGCTCGGCGCGTGCAGGAGTTGGACCATCCAGTGGGAGAACTCCTGGGCGCGCCAGATGTTCCGGAGGCAGCGCTGCGAGTACCGCTCCAGCGGCCCGGGGTCGCCGTGGACGAGGTCCTCGACGAGGGCCTCGGCGAGGAGTTCGGCCTCCAGCACGGCGAGGTTGGCGCCCTTGGCGGCGGTGGGGCTGAGCAGGCCGGCGGCGTCACCGGCCAGCAGGAGCGAGCCGTGGCGCAGCGGTTCGACGACGTCGGACTCCAGCGCGATGATGCCGCGCTGGACGATCGGCCCGCGCAGCAGGGGGCCGAGCTTCGGCGCGTACAGGCGCTCGTCGAGCTCGTCCCATATCCGCTCCTCGCTCCAGGCGTCGGCGGCCAGGCCGCGTTCGCACTGGAGGTAGTAGCGGGTGACCTCGGGGGTGCGGGCCATGTGCCCGGCGAAGCCGCGCTCGTGCAGGGCGTAGCCGACGGCGTCCAGGCTCGGCGGCGCCTCGGCGAGCAGGCCGAGCCACGTGACGCCGTGGTCGCGCCGGTGGCGGCGGGCGGTCGGGGGCAGGGAGTCGCGGGCGGCGCCGTGGCGACCGTCGCACCCGGCGACGTAGCGGGCGCGCCAGCGGCCGGGGCGGTCCTCGGCGTCGCGGACGGTGACGGTGGGCCGGGGGCCGTCCGTCTCCTCGACGCCCAGGGCGGTGGTCTCGAAGCGGACCTCTCCCCCGCCGTCGAGGAAGTGGCCGAGCAGGTCGGTGACCAGGTCCTGCTGGGGGTAGACGGTGTGCTGCTCGCGGCGGCCCAGGCGGCTGTAGTCGAGGCGGAAGGCGCCGTCGGCGGTGCGGAACTCGCAGGTGCCGTGCGGGAGTCCGCGGCGGCGCAGGCCGTCGGCCAGGCCGTGGCGCTCCAGGACGCGCACCGTGCCGGGGGCGAGGAAGCCGGCCCTCGCCCGGGTCTGGACGTGGTCGCGGGTGGCGCGTTCGAGGACGACGCACTCGACCCCGGCGGCCTGGAGGAGGTTGCCGAGGGTCAGGCCGGCGACTCCGGCGCCGAGGATGACGACGGCGGCGGAGTCGCGCTCTTTTCGAAAATCCTGATGATTCGTCACAAAGGTTGGAGCGTAGCCATCCCAGGTGTACGGAGCACCATCAATCACCCAAGACGGTGAAAAGTCGGACAACCGCATCTGGCCCCTGACCAGTGCGGACCACCCCCACCCCCGTTCCCGGGGGGCGGGCCGCGCCGGCCAGGGGCCTGGGCGATCAGACCCCCTCGGGCAGCGGTTCGCCCGTCTCCAGCAGGGTCTTGAGGCTCGCCAGCACACCCGGCCAGCCGTGGCCCACCATCTCGGCCAGGGTCGATCCGGCCTCGAAGCCGTCGTGCACGACCGTGAGCTTGACGACCTTCCCCGCCGACTCCTCGATCGTGAAGGTGACCTTCGAACGGGGCTCGGCGGCGAGGCGGGCGAGCAGGTCCCCGTCCCAGCCGAAGCGCTCGGCGAGCTCCGGGGTCATGGTGTGCCAGGTGTACGAGAGGCGGCTGTACGGCTCGGCCTCCAGCACGACCTGCTCCGGGTCGGCGATCGTCACGCCGTGGTTGTCCCAGACCATCGGCGATCCGGCGGCCCAGTCGGTGGCCAACTCCGTGGTCCAGTAGCGGCGGGTGAACTCCGGCTCGGTCAGGGCCTGCCAGAGCTTCTGCGGGGTGGTGCGGATGTAGGTGGTGTAGACGAAGGTCGGAGCGTCCATCTCACTCTCCTCCAGGGCGAGTTTCAGGTCCGCCAGGGCTTGGACCCTGGCCCGGTCGTAGCGGCTGATCCACCGGTGGGCGATCTCGTGCACGGGCGCGGCGTTGAGGTAGTGCAGCTTCTCCCGCCCCCGCCGGACGGTCGTGACGAGCCCGGCCTCCTCCAGCACGGCGAGGTGCTTGCTCACGGACTGCCTGGCCATGTCCAGCCCGCCGCACAGCTCCCGCAGCGTCTGCCCGTTGCGGGCGTTGAGGCTGTCGAGCAGCGCTCGCCGGCTCGGGTCCGCCAGCGCCTTGAACACGTGGTCCACGTCCGCGCCCACCCTTGATCGCCGCCTCTCGATAGGCAGCCTTTCAGCTGCCCTTTCACTGTAGGCAGCCGTTCGGCTGCCTGTCAATCGGAGCGGCCTCATGACGCGGGGGCCCGCCCGGATACCGGACGGGCCCCCGGAGGGACGGGCGGGGCGGCTACGGGCGCCAGATCACCGCCCTGTTCGCGGAGCCGGCCCGCACGCCGACGACCACGCTCGCGTTGTTGACGAAGAGGGCGTAGGAGTAGCTGTCCGCCGGGGCGACGTTCAGCTCGGTCTGGCTCCCGTCGGCCTCCCACCGCAAGGCGTAGCGCTCCTGCGCGTTGGGCACCTTGGTGCCGGTGTGCCCGACGGAGACCCCCGCGTCGTTGACGGCGGCGGCCACGGTGTAGTCGAAGTCGGCGCCGAGCGTCGTCGCGGTGCCGTCCGGGCTCCAGCTCGTCGCCGTGTAGTCGGCGCCGTCCGCCCCGGTCCGGCGGCCGACGACGGTGCCCGAGGCGTTGATCGCCTGCGCGGTGGAGTACCGGCCGAAGTCCGTGACCGTGCCGTTGGTGTTCCAGGTCAGCGAGCGCCACTGGTCGTTCGCGGCGCCGGTCGGCGTGGCGCGGGCGAGGACGGTGCCGGCGTCGTTGATCCGGACGATCCACACGCTGCGGTAGGCCGAGGCCGGGTCCAGCGCCACGGGGATGCCGTCCGGGCCCCACTTCACGGGGTGGAAGGTGCCGTCGACCGCGAAGGACAGGCCGGCCACCGTGCCCGAGCTGTTGATCGAGAGGGCGTAGGTGTTGGTGTCGCCGCTCAGCGCGGCGAGCGGGACGGCCTTGCCGTCCGGGCCCCACTTCGCCGCGTGGTAGGCCCCGTTGTAGGACTCCCCGACCACCGTGCCGGTCGAGCTGATCGCGCGGGGGTAGCCGCTGTTGGGCGTGTCCCCGGGCAGCGACTGCAGCGTCGTGACCGTGCCGTCGGCCGCCCAGCGCACCGGGTGGTTCCCCGAGAAGCCGATGGAACTGCCCTCGTTGCTGATGCCCAGCGCGTAGCCGCTCGTGTCCCCCGCCACCAGCGGGAGCGCCGCGGCGCTGAGGTCCGCGTTCCAACGGACCGGGAACATCCGGTAGTTCGCGTCGGTGCCGTACCCGACGACCACCCCGCTGTCGTTGAGCCCGGCGGGGTAGGAGGACACCGCCCCGGGCGGCAGGGGCAGGTCGACGGCCACGGTGGCCGACGGATCGGTGTCGGCCGCGGCGCTGCCGGCCGTACCGAGGGTGAGGGTGCAGACGGTGGCCAGGGCGATGGTGGTGGCGCCCGCGGACCGCAGGGCTCGTGTGCCGATGCTCATGACGTGCGTTCCTCGTCTCGTGGACTTCTCCGGAAGGGCACTGGGGTGAGGCTGTGTCACGTTGCGCAGCAGAAGTTCCCGCGTGCCACTGTCGGGCGGCGCACGGGAACTTCACCCAGTCTTCACGAAGTTGCGCGCGGGCGCAGCGGAATGCGGATCCCGGTGCGCGTGACTCCTCGGCGAACTCCTTTTGACGGGGCCGGACTTGGCAGGATCAGCCCCTCAGCCCGCCAGCGCCTCAGCCCCTCAGCCCCTCAGCGCCTCAGCGCCCGGCGCAACCAGCGGGTGCGGGCCTCGTGGGCGTCGCGGCTGAGGGCCGCGTCCGGGGCGAGGGTGTCGAAGCCGTGGCAGGCTCCGGGCCAGACGTGCAACTCGGCCTCGCCGCCCGCCTGCCAGATGGCGTCGGCGTAGGCCACGCCCTCGTCGCGGAAGGTCTCGGCGGAGCCCACCTCGACGTAGGCCGGGGGCAGCCCCGACAGGTCGGTGGCCCGGGCCGGGGCGGCGTACGGAGGGACGTCGGCGGCGCCGTGGCGGTCGCCGAGGACGGCCCGCCAGGCGGTGGCGTTGGAGGTGCGGTCCCAGGTGTCGTGGCCGTCCATCTGGCGGGCGGAGAAGGTGTCGCCCCGGTCGTCCAGCATCGGGCTCAGCAGCAACTGGCCTATCGGTAGAGGCTCTTGGCGGTCCCGGAGCAGCAGCGCGAGGGCCGCCGCGAGCCCGCCCCCGGCGCTCTTGCCGCCGAGGACGACCCGCCGTGCGTCCACCCCGAGCGCGTCCGCGTTCTCGACGGCCCACAGGTACCCCGTGTGGCAGTCCTCCAGCGCCCCGGGGTAGCGGGTGCCCGGCGCCAGCCGGTACTCGGCGGACACCACGGCCAGCCCCAACTCCGTTGCCCACCCGGCCAGGACGCGCGGCAGGACGGACCGCGCGTTGCCCGCCACCATGCCGCCGCCGTGCAGGTAGTACAGCAGCGGCAGCGGCCCCGTCGCCCCGGCGGGCCGCGCGCTGATCAGCGTCACCTCGCCGTCCCCGTCCGCCCGGGGAACCCGCAGCTCCTCCACCTCGAACCGCCCGCCGCCGCGCAGCCGTTCGAGCGTCGGCCGGGGCCGGACGGCCGCGTCCCGCTCCTGCCACGCCGCCAGATTCTCCGGCGTGAGCACCGTCCGACCCCCGGGGAACGCCGCCCCCACCTCCGGATCCAGCGGAGGCACCCCCGAACCGCTCACCACTCGCTCCCCTCCACCGCGATCTCGACCAGGGAGCGGATCAGCGGATTCGCGTCCCCTTCCCTCCACGCCGCCACCACCCGGCTCCGCGCCATGTCCAGCAGCGGCACCACGGCCAGATCCCCCGGCAGCTCGTGCCCGAGCGGCGCCAGGCCGACCGTACTGCTCCACAGCACAGCCTGCTGGCACTCCCGCACCGTCCGCACCACCGGGCCCTCGCGCGGCCGGCCGCCGTGCCAGTACGCCTGCCAGAGCGGGTCGGTGCCCGGCGGGAAGCGGAACCAGCGGCGGTCGTCCAGGTCCGCCAGCCGCAGCCCCCCGCTGCGGGCCAGCGGGTCGTCGGCGTGCAGGACGACGCCGACCGGGTCGCTGCGCAGCGTACGGACGGCCAGCCCCGTGCCGTCGAAGGGCGCCCTGGTCAGGGCGACGTCGACCAGGCCCGCGCGCAGCCCGCAGGTCGGGTCGGTCAGGTCGGTGTCGCGGATCCGGACGTCGATGCCGGGGTGGCGCCGGCGGTAGGCGGCCGCCAGGGCGGCCATCCCCAGCCCGGTGCCGTCGGCCACCATGCCGACGGTGACGCTCACGAGGCCGGCCGCCGCCGCGCCGACCCGGGCGCGGACGCGGTCGGCGTGCTCCAACAGGCCCCGCGCCTCGTCGAGGAACACTGCGCCCACGGCGGTGAGGCCGACCCCGGCGGGCGAGCGCGTGAACAGCTCCGCCCCGACCTCCGCCTCCAGCCGCCGGATCGCCCGGCTCAGCGGCGGCTGGGTCATGTGCAGGCGCAGGGCCGCCCGGCCGAAGTGGAGTTCCTCGGCGACGGCGACGAAGTAGCGCAGGTTCTGGAGCTCCACGCTGCCACGATACCTGTACGGTATCGGCGGCGCCGAACGGGTCTTGGACAACCCGCGCGCCCGACGGTGGAGTTGGACCATGACCGACATCACCGAACCCGCCGTCGTCCTGGTCCGCCCCGGCGAGGGCGAGACGATCCTGCTGGGCACCACCCGCATGCGCGTCCTGGAGGACGGCAGCCGCACCGGGCACCGCCTCGCCGTCGCCGAGTCCGTCCTCGCCCCGCACACCGACGGCCCGCCGCAGCACCGCCACGCCGAGCACGACGAGGGCTTCTACGTCCTCTCCGGCACCATCCGCTTCACCGTCGGCGACCAGCACCACGACGCCCCCGCAGGCACCTTCGTCCTCGTCCCGCCCGGCGCCCCGCACACCTTCGCCAACCGGACGGACCACCCCGCCGTACTGCTCAGCACGTTCACCCCCGACCTGTACGTGCAGTACTTCCGCGACCTCGCGGAAGTACTCGCCTCGGGGCGCCCGATGACGCGCGAGGCGAACGTCGAGACGATGAGCCGCTACGCGACGGGCCCGGCACAGTGAGCGCCGCCTACTGGATCGTGGCCGTCCCCCTGGCCCTCTTCTACGCCTACGCCGGCGCCCTGAAGACGACCCGCACCCGCGACCGCCTCCGCCCGATGATGGCCTGGGTCGACCGCGTCCCCCTGCCCGCCCTCCGAGCCCTGGGCACAGCCGAACTCCTCGGCGCGGCAGGCCTGTTCCTCCCCGCACTCGCCCCGGCCGCCGCCCTCGGCCTCACCCTCCTCCAAGCCGGCGCGATCCCCGTCCACCTCACGGGCGGCGACCGCCGCATCGGCCTCAACGCCGCCCTCCTCACCGCCGCCGGCACGGCCTTCGCACTGGCCCTGGCCCGCTGAGCCGCGCCGGCGCCGGGCCGCCGTCCATATCTGTTCCACCGCTCTGGACGACGCACCGAGGTACGCCCCGTACACGCCCTTCAGCCCGTCATCGTGTGCGGCCCTACCGCCGGTTCGAGCAGCGACAACGTCCGCTGCTGCGCATCGAGGCCGACGCGGATGCCGACCGGCATCGGCAGATTCGGGCCGGCATGCCCGAACTCGACGTTGCCCAGGACCGGGATGTCACGGTCGCCGAGGACATCGAGGACGATCTCGGGCAGGGTCGGGGACGCCCCGGGCTCGAGTCCACCGATCTCGCGCGGAACGCCCACGATCATGCCGGAGATCCGATCGAGGATGCCGCAGTGTCGCATCACCTGCAGATAGCTCCACACGTGTGATGCCAGGCCGCCCATCTCCTCCCAGAACAGCACCGCGCCATCGAACCGTTCGAGCGGCAGCGCGAAAGGCGTCGCCTGCGCCAGCACGATGCGATTGATCACCCCGCCGATCAGCCGGCCTTCGACACGACCAGGACGCCAGCACTCCCACGACGGGCTCGCAGGCAGCGCACCGATCGCCTCGGTACCGGTCAGCAACCTGGAGTAGAGCTTCTCGAGATCTGCTCGGCGCGCCGCGGGCGCAGACTGCCAGTGCCCGCCGAAGCCAGGGACGGCCATGTCGGCATGGAACCCGACCAGACCCGTGCGCGCATGGAGCACCAGATGCAGCAGCGAGATGTCGCTGTAGCCAAGGATGGGCTTGGGGTCGGCCCTGATCGCCTCGACGTCGATCAGGTCGAGGTAGCCGAGCGCCGTCTGGCCGCCGTCACTCGCGACGATCGCGCGCACCTCGGGATCACGCAGAAGACCATTGAGTTCCCCGGCGATCTCCGCCGGCGTGGCCGCGCTCCACCAATGGCGGCGTCCTACGTCGAGCAGCGGAGCCCGACGCACGCGGAACCCCATGCGCTTGAGCACCACGGCCGTCTGCTCGACGTTGGGCTCGTAAGCGGCTGACAGCGGACCGGACAGCGATGCGATGACAACGAGATCGCCGGGCCGCAGGGCACGCGGTCGAAGCAGTTGAGGCAGTGCAGAACCAGTCATGGCGTCAGCGTCGCCGGTGCCATGGGTGGGGTCACGCGACTTTCGCCGGTCGTCCGCCCCAGCGCAGGCCCTTCTCGCTGCGGATGCGGGCGCGCTCCCGGCGCTGGGCGGCCAGGACGCCGGGCTCAGCCCCGGAGGGAGGCGAGCCAGGAGGTCAGCAGGCGGTTCACCTCCTCGGGGCGCTCCTGCTGCACCCAGTGCCCGCAGCCGTCCAGGACGTGGGCGGCGTCCAGGCCGGGGAGGGTGGTCGGGTAGGCGTCGATCGCGTCGGCCATCCAGGTCGTGGAGGCGTCCAGGGCGCCGCCGATGAACAGGGACGGCTGCCGGATCGGGGCTCCGCGGTACGGGGCGAGGTCCTCCCAGTCGCGGTCCATGCTGCGGTAGCGGTTGAGTGCGCCGGTCAGGCCGGTGCGCTCGAACTCCCCGGCGTAGACGTCGAGTTCCTGCTCGCTCAACCACGCCGGGAGCGGGCCCGCGGGGAAGCGATCGCGCAACCGACGGCCCGGGGTGACGAAGTGCGGGTCGGGCTCGCCGTCGGCGGGCATGGTGTCGGCGGACAGGGCCGCGTAGAAGCCCGCGAGCCAACCCCGGACGTCGGGCTCGATCTCCGCCTCGGCGCGGCCGGGCTCCTGGAAGTAGGAGACGTAGAACTCCTGCTCGGGGCCGCCGATCCGGCCGAAGACCTCGGTCGGGCGGGGGCCGCCGGGCGGCGCGTACGGGACGCTCAGCAGGCCGACCGCGCGGAACACTCCGGGGTGGAGCAGCGCGGAGGCGGCGGCGATGTTGGAGCCCCAGTCGTGACCGACGATCACCGCGTCCTCCTCCCCGAGGGCGCGCACGACGGCGAGGTTGTCCTCCACCAGGTCGAGCATCCGGTAGGCGTCGGTCGCGGCGGGCCTGGACGAGCGGCCGTAACCGCGCACGTCGATCGCCACGGCCCGGTACCCGGCCGCCGCGAGGGCCGGGAGCTGGCGGCGCCAGGAGTACCAGGACTCGGGGAACCCGTGGACGAGGAGGACCAGCGGGCCGGCGCCCTGCTCCACCAGGTGCAGGCGCCCGGCGGGGGCTTCGACGGTGCGGTGGCGCGGTGCGGCGGTCGGCTCGGATCGCATGGGGCTTCTCCTCGGTTCGCGGGCGGGCGGCGGGAACCCCTTGATCATGCGGCGCCGCGGCCGCTCGGCGCGATCAGCGTTGCCGTTCTGGCAAGATCGCAGGACAGAGCGGTGAAGCGGCGCGGAGGAAAGGAACCGGGCGGTGGCAAGTGACGACGTGACCCGGACGCTGGCGGCGATGGGGCCCCGCCTGCGGACCGTGCGCGAGCGCCGTGGGGTCACCCTCACCGACGTCAGCCGCGCGACCGGCATCTCGCCCAGCACGCTCTCACGGATCGAGACCGGCCGGCGCAAGCCCACCCTGGAGGTGGTGCTGCACCTGGCCCAGGAATACGGAGTCGGCCTGGACGAGCTGGCCGGCACCGCACCCGAACCCCGCAGCCCGGCGCCGCCCAGCTTCGGCGACGACAAGGCGGTGCTGCCCCTGACCCGCTACGTCGGCGGCCTGCACGCCCACAAACACGTCCTGCCCGCCGCCACCCAGCCACCCGGACGCCCCCGCCAGACGTCCCACGAGGGCCACGAATGGCTGTGCGTCCTCTACGGCCGGCTGTGGCTCGCACTCGGCGACCAGGACCTCGTACTCACGGCCGGAGACGCCGTCGAGTTCGACACCCGCACCCCTCACGGAGTAGCGAACGCGGGTTCCACCGGCCCGGTCGAGTACCTGATCATGTTCGGCCCCCAGGGAGAACGCCTCCGACTCCGCACCCCTCCGACCGCCGGCCCCGGAATCGGTGGCGGAAGAGCCACTGAATGAACGGCTGCGCCAGATACGCGACGGTGCTCCAGTGCACCCACGGATGGTTCGAAGGATCGGTGCGGGGTCAGCGTTCGGCGCCGCGGATGCCCTCGAGCACCAGCGTGACGTACCTGCGCCAGTCACCCCCGCCGGTCATGTTCGCCATGGCGCCACGGATGATGAGCACGAAGTCACGAGCGTGGAAGTCGTCACGGAGGCGGCCCGCGTCGACGGCACGCCGCACGACGCTTTCGATGATCGCCGAGAAGTCCGTCTTCTCGGCAGCGATGTCGTTCCAGCGCGGCTCTTCCGGGCCGAGGAGCGCAAAGCGGAACGCGGCATCGGCCTGGACGGATTCCAGATAGCCGTAGAGCAGCGTCTCGAACGCCGTCCAGGGGTCCTCGGTCTCGTCGGCGGCGCGAGCGAGGGCGGTCATCGCCTCGAACCGGCGGCCGATGATCGCCGCGAGTAGCGCCTGTTTGTCGGCGAAGTGCCGGTAGAGGGTGCCGACGCCCAGGCCGGCACGCGCGGCGATCTCGTCCATCTGCACGGCGTCGCCCCGCAGGGCGAAGAGCTCGCCGGCGGCGTCGAGGACGGTTTCGCGGTTGCGCCGGGCGTCGGCGCGCAGTGGGCGTTCGGGGGCGGTCATGGTCGCTCCACTGTAGTTGACGTTGCGGGGAGGCCGCCCGTACATTCGGAACCGGAGTTCAGGTTCATGTTAGGGGAGATGAGATGATCGTCGTCACCACGCCGACGGGACAGATCGGCAGCCAACTGGTTCGTCAGTTACTCGAGCAGGACAAAGAGGTCCGGGTCATCGTTCGTGACGCCTCGCGTCTGGATGACTCGGTCCGCGAGCGGGTCGAGACCGTCAGCGGTTCCCATGACGATCCGGCCGTGCTCGACGAGGCCCTGCCCGGTACCGATGCGCTGTTCTGGCTCGTCCCACCGGACCCGCAGGCACCGAGCGCCGAGGCGCACTACCTCCGTTTCGCCCGGGCGGGCGCCGCCGCTGTTGCGCGGCACGGGGTCGGCCACCTCGTCGGTGTGTCCAGCGCCGGCCACGGCTGGCCGTCCCCGGCCGGCGTCCTGTCGGCGGCCTTCGCGATGGACGCCGAACTCGGCACCTCCGGTGCTGCGTACCGGGCGCTCTCCATGCCCTTCTACATGGAGAACCTCCTCAGGCAACTCGACGCCATCGGCGGGCAAGGCGCGTTCTCCCTGACCTGTGCGGGCGACCTGCCGCTGGCGACGACCGCGACGCGGGACATCGCCGGCACCGCCGCCGGCCTGCTCACCGATCTGTCCTGGACCGGGCAGGAGAACCTCCCCGTGTTCGGCCCCGACCGACTGACCCCTGAGGGGATGGCCGAGGTGATCGGCCAGGAGCTCGGGCGTCCGATCGCCTACCGCCGCCTGAGCAGCGACGACTTCGCGTCGCTGCTGCGCTCCCGGGGCGCCGGCGACCAGGCGGTCAAGGACATGACCGAGGCGTTCACCGCCCAGGACCACGGCATCTACGACACGGACTGGGCCATCGCCAGGCCCACACCGACAGACTTCCGCTCCTGGTGCAGGGAAGTCCTCAAGCCCGCTGTGGACGCCCGGGACTCCTGACCCGAGCGAGACTCAGCCGGCCGAACAGACCCACCTGGGATCACCCCGGGGAATCTCGATCCCGCCCATGCGGTCGTCGCCGCGACCGACCCGGCCGGTGAGCAGACCTGCTCACCGGCCCCTCTGCCCCGCAACGTGGCACGTCCCGTACCAGGGCACGGTGGTTCCGCGCCGCCGAGCGGTCAGCCGACGCTCCGGCAGCCGGCCTGCAGGGTGAACAGTCGGCCGGTCTCGGACGAACAGGGCGTTCAAGCCGGGTTCTCTGAACTCATTGCCGAGCACTGCTCGTGGCCACGATGTCGATGGCGACTCGAAGCGGTGTTTCCGCCTTCCCCAGTAGGGCGCGGGTGATGGCGATCGCCTGGACGATGCTCGTGCCGCGCTCGGCCAGGAAGGCCTGGACGGCCTCCATTCCGTCGTTCTCAAGGACTGGTCGGGATTGCTCGACCAGCGCGGCCCAGTGTGCGGCCTCCTCGGGGCTCAGCCCGATGACGTGGTCAAACACGACTTCTTCCTTCCCGCGATGGGCCGATGGATTGTGTTCGCGCCTCGCCAGAGCCCAGCGCCACAGTCAGAACTCGTACGGCGTCAGCGTATTGAAGGCGGTCGAACTGAAACGGGCCGAACCCCGAGTAGTCGCGCTTCTTGCGGTGGGGTTGTTCGAAGGAGTCCCAGGTCACGTGGTCAGGAGTCACCGTGATGCCGGCCATGAGCGGCCAGCATCCCCACTCACCGCATTCGCAGCCGAGTACGGGTGTCTTCGGCCCCATGGTTCCGGTGGAACGTCCATGGAAATGATCGTCCATCGGGCCGAATCGGAAGAACTGCGGAACAAGGCCGCCATAGGCGTTTCCGGCCGGTTGCATCCCGGCGTTCATCTCGAACTGGTCGATCAAGTCGGTGAGTGGTGTTCCGCCAATGCACGGGACCACTTCCAGCACGCCACGATCAGCGAGGCGTCGGCAGTCGAAGATGATCTCCTGGCTGGTCATGCGCTGATTGTTACAGCTCGTTCCTTCCCCGTTCCTCCGATTATGGTGGGCAGTCATGGCCGGGTCAGCGGGGCTCTGGAGGCTGGCTGCGAGTAGGGATACCGAGGTCGACAACGGCCCGACGGTCGCGCCGCCTGTTGATCTGGGCCAGTTTGGCCGACCGGTGCGCCCGCACTGGCCGCGCCCAGTCCCAAGCCGTTTGATGTCGGCGCTGTCGAGCACGTGCGGCCCGGGCCGTCGAGCCGGGCGACGGCGATCATCGCGCGCCCGACGCGTTTGGTTGTCGTCGTACGGGGTGACCGTCAGTAGTGGAAGCTGAGCCGGATCACCAGGCAGTCGCCGGGCAGGGTCTCCAGGTACTCGTTCGCGAACCGGTGGTAGTCACCGGATTCGCCCAGGTCCCGGCCCCAGTCCTCGAGGGTGCCGTCGATCCACCGGCCGTCCAGGAGCAGCAGGTGGTTCGTCGGGATGACGCGTTCAGTCTCACTACGGACGAACTTCGCCTGGTCGTCGCCGAAGTAATCGATGGGGTCGGACAAGAGGGGGGAGAGTCTGCAGACCTCGTGCGATTCGTTGGCCTCCTTGATCAGCGGCTGCTCGTAGTAGTCGTCGCGGGCCTGGGCGACGGGGTAGGCGACGAGGTCCTGGCGAGCGCGTGCGATGAAGTCCTCGAACGGCAGGGCGGGCGGGAACCTCGCGGCGAACGTGTGCCACTCCTGCCAGCGTTCGGCGGCGCGCGTGGCCACGGGCGCCCTTGCGGCGTGGAAGTCGAGGAGGGCACGCGGGCCGCCGTCCCAGCGGGAGGGGGTGCGCTGCCGGGTGATGCCTCGTGGCCCGGTCGGGTGGAAGATCAGGCGGGGGTCCGCCTCGTTCGCGGGCGAGACAAGGAATCCGTCACCGTCGTACCCGCCGTAGATGTGCCACGAGTCCCATTCGCCCTGCCAGGCGGAGCCGCCGGTCTGCTCCGCGTAGTCGTAGGGCGCCATGGCGGCCGCGATCGCCGCCTCGACCTCGTCCGGCGGGGTCGGGGGGAGGCAGACGGTCAGGAGGCCCTTGGACATGGTGCGCGCCTTCAGAGAGATGATCATGCGAGGTCGGGGCCGGAGCCTACAACGGCCCCGGCCGCCCGCGCCGCCTAGTTTTCCGGTGCCCCGTCGGAGCGGCCCTCGATCGCGGCCTTCCCTCCGACGAAGGCCACGCCCATCACGAGGACGGCCGCGCCGGCGGCGGCCGCCACCTTCAGCCCCGTCACCAGGAACTGCTTGTTCTCGCTGTCCTTCTGGTACTCCCGCCCCACGTTCTCGTCGAGCCGGTCGTGGAGGGCCTCCCGCTGCTCCCAGCTGAGGCCGTCCCGGCCGAGGTCCTCCCGGATGGCGTCCCGCTGGTCCTGGGAGGCGCGGTGGAAGTGGTCCTGGCTCCTGTCGTTGGAGGCGAGCGTCTCCTTGTGGGCCTCCTTGACCGCGTCGATGTTGCTCTTGCCGAGGTCCTTGAAGGAGGGGAACTGCTCGATGAGCTTGAGCCGCGCCTCGGTGGCCATGTCGGGCATCGCGGCCGCGAACCTGAGCACCTTGTCCTTGGAGACGTTCCGCCAGGTCTCGATCCCCAACTTCCGCTTGACCTCGGCCTCGTCCGCCCCGCCCATGTCCTGACTCCGTCCGCCGCGCCGTGATGTTCCCCGGATCTTACGAGGTCGTGAGCGAATCGGTCGGGGGCGTGTCGGCCTAAGGCTTCGGCTGATAGGTGATTCAGTGGGCCGTCATGCTGACGGGCACGAGTTCGGTGCTCGGCTGTGGCGGGTGGCCCGCTGGGCGGCGCGGTCGGAGACCAAGTCGGCGACGGCGCGGTGGGTAGCGGCGTAGTGCTCGCGGCGTCCGAGGAAGCGTTCCAGGGGGCGCCACTGCTTGTACTCAGCGTTGGCGTGCTCGACGCAGATCCTCGCGGAGGACTGGCGCCGCCGCTGCTCGCGCCAGGCATACTGCTCGCCGAGCGGCACGTCTTCCTTCGGTTTCTTCGGCGGGGCACTGACCTGGTCGGGGAACTCGTTAGCCAGACCCCGATAGCCCTCGTCGGCCTCGGCTCTCACGCCCGGATGGAGGCGGAACTGCTCTGCAATCCCCTCTGTGCGGACGCCCGTCTGGTCGTGCAGCGCGGACTCACAGCGAGCGGTCCACGGGGCGTCCAACTCCTCGATCAAACGGCCAAGATGACCACGCGAGATGCCCGTGAAGGCAGGACGGGACAAGGCCGCGCGGGCCCATTCCTTCGTCGTCACACACCAGGAACCCGTGCGGCCACCTCTAGATCACGTCCAGTGAGAGCCTTGGCCTACTGCCACGAGAGTTCAGTCTTCGCGGCGGCGAAGGCGGATCAGCCCAAGGGCTGGGTTTCACAGCCACCGCTTTGCGGCCTCGACGCTGTCGCCGCCGCTGGTGTTGAACGCGATCGCGGCACCTGGTGCATGCTGCCGGATCAGGTTCACGACCTGCTCGAAAAACGTCAGAGCAGGCTCCGGTTTGCGTATCCCGCCCCCGATGACGACGACGTCCCAGTCTCGTTCAGACAGTGCTGCGACAACCGTGGACTCGGCTGATTCGTCCGGCGCAATCAGCCCCATGGAAGCGTCGATGGCGTGTTCGCCAAAACGGGCCAGTTCCTTGTCCAGGACCGCGCGCATGGCGTCCCCGTCCATACCAGGCACTGCGTGAGGGTCGAAACCAAGAATGAGAACGGAAGGCATGCCCCGTGTGACGATCAGCCAACCGTGTCCGTTCCCGCTGCATGAAGGTGCCGTCTGGGTGGCAACAGCGTCAGTGCTCCGACCGCAGAGGTTCGCCGCGTTGGACGGCCGTCCCCGCCTGCTCGACCGTGACGACGAGGACGTCGTCGTCCGGACGGCCCCGGTTGCCCGCCACCTTCCACCGCACCCACGGGGTGGGCTACTTCCACGGCTGCTGCTCGATCGGCGACGACACCCCCTGGGGCATCGACCACCACAAGAAGGGTGCCGCGAACATACTGGCCGCCGAACGCACAGAACGCGCCCGCATCCGAAGTGAGAAAGGCGTCCGCTGGGGCGGACAGCCTCTCAGGAGCGCAGCTCGATCCGGCCTGGCGGGCCTGTCCGGCCGCATCACTAGGGTTTCGGCCATGAGTGACGACGTTCGTATGACCGCTTCGGCATCGGATCCGTCGGGGGTGGAAGGGTGGTGGACGGACCTGCCGTGGCTGGTGAACGCTGATCCGGAGCGGGTTCTGGGGTTGCTGGCTTCCGATGCGGCTTCCGATGCGCGGCTGATGGCTGCGGTCTACCGGGCGTCGGTGGACGTGCACCGGGAGGCGCCACCGTGGGTGCGGCGGCAACTGCTGGCCCTGGACGCGGCTCGGTACGGGGACCGGGAGTTGTCGGCACGGATTGCCGCCGTGTCGGTGGAGGGTGTCGACACCGAGCCGTGGCGGGTGCTGTGGTCCACCGGCGCGCAGAGTGACCCGCACTTCCGGATGAACCCGTCCGGTCACACCGGCGGTGTCGACGCGGTGGTGACAACCTTCTCGGACGGCCGCCACGTCGTGGTCACCGGCAGCAAGGACCGGACGGTCCGGGTGCGGGACCTTGAGACCGGCCAACCGGTCGGCGGGCCCATGAGCGACCTCAACGGCAGGGTGTGGGCGGTGGCGACGGAGGTCGTGGACGGTCGGCCGTGCGTCGTCACGGCCGGCGACTGGGCGGTACTCGCGTGGGACCTGGCCACCCGCCGGCAGACGGGCGAGCTGCCGGGGATCAACGGTGAGGTGTGGTGTCTGGGGACGGCTGTCGTCCAGGGGCGACCGTGTGCGCTCGCCAGCGACGACGACGTGTCCGTGCGGGTCTGGGATCTGGCCGGTGGGGAAGTGGTCGGCGAACTCACCGGACACGACGACTTCCTGATGGCCGTCGACACGCTGGTGATCGATGGCAGGCCCCATGCGGTGGGCTGTATGAGCGGTGGCAAGGTCTGGCTGTGGGACCTGACGACCGGACAACCGGTCGGGGAGCCCCTGTCGGGCCACGACGGCGAGGCGTGGGCGGTCGCGACAGCGGTCGTCGACGGCAGAGCCCACGCGATCACGGCAGGTTACGACGCCACCGTGCGTGTGTGGGACCTGGTCATGGGACGGGAGGTCGGCAGGCTGGTCGGCCACGAAGGCACCGTGTCCGCGGTGGTGACCGCGGTGATCGGTGGAGAACTCCGGGTCGTCACCGGTGGTTCGGACGGAACGGTGTGCCTGTGGGAGCCGGCCACCGGGCGGCAGATCGGCCGGGAGCTGGTGTTTCCCGCGCCGGTCCATGCGCTGACCGTGACCCCGGAAGGCTCGCTCGTGGTGGGCTTCGGCAGCGACGTCGCGGTCCTGTCCCTGCATTCCGACCCCGACTCCACCGGGCCGTGAGCCGTTGGTGCTGTGACCGGGTGAGGGCGGGGCTCACCTCAGCAGGAGGAAGGCGTCCCAGTCCCCGCTGTCCGTACCGGGGTTGGTGTGGGCGTGGAGGGCCAGGGCCGCGCCGGTGGTGCCCTCCAGGAGGGTGGCGGGTTCAGGTGCGGTGAGGGCGTCGGTGAGGGCGCGGGTGGTGGCGGTGGCGAGGGCGGGGAGGTGGGCGGCGAGGGCGGCGGAGCCGTCGGCCATGCGGTGGGTGATGCGGAGGAGGCCGGCCGGGCCGTGGCAGAGGCCGGGGCCGGAGAGGTGCCAGGTGGCGGGGTCGGCGAGGGTGGCGGCGAGGTCGGTGACGGCCGTGGTGCGCCAGTCCTCGCGGTCGAGGGCGGCGCCCGCCAGGTGGAGTGCGCGGGCCACGCCCGGGGTGCCGTAGCACCAGGCGGCACGGGTCGTGGCCTCGGCGTCCGGGCCGTCGAGGCGGACGGTCATGGGCCAGCCCCCGGCGGGCAGGCGGTGGGTGGTGAGCCAGAGTGCCAGCGCCTCGATCGCCTCCTCCTGGCCGGGGACGCGCACGCCCCGGGACCAGGCCAGGGACAGCAGGGCGAGCGGCCCCGGAATCCCGTGCGCCAGGCCGAGGTTGACGTGCCCCTCGGCCTCGGGCAGTCCCGGTCCGCCCGCCGTCCACCAGCGCGGCCGCGCCCCGCCGGTCGGCGCGGCCAGGTCGACCAGGGCGGTCAGGACGGCGGCCAGCGAGGCCCCGTACGGTTCGAGGTCCAGCAGGAGCCGGCCCAGGCCGGAGGCCCCCGAGACGGTGTCGAAGGTGTGCGCCCGCAGGCCCGCCCCCGCCGCCAGGTCGGCCCGCAGCGCGGCCGCGCGGCCGACGGCGGACTCCCCGACCCGGGGCACCAGCGCGTCCAGCAGCCCCCGGTACTCGCCGGGGGCCCGCGCCATCGTGCGGGCGGCGAGCGCCACGGCGGCGGCGCCCGAGTACAGGCCGCCCCCGCGCATGGCGCCTGGCGCCCGTACGGCGGCGGCGAGCCGCTCGTGCGCGGCCCGCCGCAGCGCCGGGTCCTCGCCCGCCAGCACGCCGAGCGCGAGCGCCTCGCCGCTGAGGCCGGCCCCGAGCCCGGGGGCCGTCACGGCGGTCGGCCGGGCGAGTTGGGCGGTGACGGCCGCGACGGCGTCGGTGGGGTTCATCGGACCTCGCTCGGCTCGGTGGGCGTGGGGGACCTTCGTGGGGCTCTCAGGCGCAGACGTGCTCGCCCGACGTGTGCCCGACCGCCTCCGGGAACAGCACCCGCTCGACCGTGGTGCTGCCGTCCGCGCGGCGGGCCTCGGTGTGCAGGACGCCCAGCGCCGCCCACGGGGTCCTGACGGCGTAGAGGGTGCGCGGGCCGTACGGGGTGGTGAGCTCGGCGATGCGCTCGGCGGTGAAGTGCCGGTCGTCGCAGGTGACGTCGACGATCTCCTCCTGGTCGGCGTAGAGGAAGGTCACCCACCGGCCGCCGTGCACGCCGGCCGCGTCGAGCGCGTTCACGGCGGGCGTGGCGTCGCCGGGGAGCGGGTCGGTCGTGCAGCCGACGTCCTGGGTGGTGGTGTCCTCCTCGAGGTGCAGCTCCCGCCCGGTGCAGAACCGGCCGTCCGGCAGGGGCCAGAAGTACCAGACCGTGCCGCCCTCGTCCCGGTAGTGCCCCCACTGCTCCCCGGGCGGGTTGTTCTTCGAGGCGGCGCGGATCCGTGCCAGCCCGGCCGCCACATCGCCCGGGACCGGCGGCTCGAACGCGCCCGGCGGGATCGTGGCGGACGGTGCCGGCCCCGCGTGCGTGGACGTGGACGAGGTGCAGGAGACCAGAGCGGCCAGTGCCAGCCCGGTGACCGCCGATACGACGGCATGCTGACGCAGCGAGTCAGGTTTCACGTTTCCCCCCGTGTACGACCTCATCGATCCGGCGATCCTACGACGGTGGGGCCGGGCGCGTGCGGTGGGCCTCCAGGGCGCCCCGGGCGAGGGCGTAGGCGCGGCGTTCGGCTTCGCGGTCGATGCCGATGAGGCGGTTGTGGCCCATGTGGAGGAGGGACGCCAGGGCCGGGCCCGCGTCGGATGGTGCCAACTCCCCCGCATACCGCCCGAGTTGGGCCGCCCGCAGCCGCCAGGCCTCAGCGAGGGATGCATCCTCCGGCAGCAGGCCGCCGCCGGGCGCGGCGGGCCCGTCCGGGCCGATGGCGCGCAGGGCGGCGGCGCGGTGGGTGCGGAACGCCCGGTGGTGTTCCTCCGACTTGGGGTACGTCGCGGCGATCCAGCCCCCGAGCGCGGGCGCCCCCGGCCGGGCCGCGAGGAAGTCACGGGCGGCGGCGGTGAGGTTGACGGCGGCGAGCAGTTCCCCGGGCTCGACGCGAGCGCCACGGGCCAGGCGCAGCGCCGCCAGCGCCACCAGGCTGTCCGCGTGGAAGACCCGTTCGGCGTTCGCGAGCGCGTCCGGGCCGCCGTACCGGTCGGTCTCGGGCGTGTAGCTGTCCAGCCGCAGGTCGGCGGCGAGCCCGGCCCGGCGCAGGTCGTGGGCCCAGTCGTGGAGGGCGGGCAGCAGGCCGGCCGTGAGTGCGGACGGCGTGCCGTGGAAGCGCAGGCGCAGGTGCGGGGCGGGGTCGCGGTAGCGGACGAAGAACCAGCGGTCGACCTCGCCGGGCAGGACGGCGAGCAGCCGGGGCAGGTGCTCGGCGAGGATCTCGTCCTGGCGGGCCTCGGTCGCCGCGAGCCGGGCGAACAGCCACGGCCCGCCGGGGAGTTCGGGCGTACGCGTGCCGTGCCGGGCAGGCAGGGCACGTCGCTCCCGCACGGACGAGCGGCCCAGCCGCCGCAGCGGGACGACGAGTTCGGCGGTGTGCGCGCCCCCGGGCCCGCGCAGCCAGCCACCCTCCCCCGCGAGGTCCTCCTGCAGGACGGTGGGCCGCCCCGTGCGGGCCTGACTGCGCAACAGCCGCTGGTGCCAAGGGTTGTCGAGGTCGAGCCCGATCCGCTGGTCCCCGCTGAGCAGCCGGACCGACGCGGGCACGCCCCAGCGGCGGCGCCACCGCGCGAGGCCGTCCGCCCACTCCTCGTCCGTGCAGGCGCCGGACGGCACCGGGTCGGTGAGCCGCCACGCGGCGGGCGCGAGGACGACCCGCCCGCAGCGCACCCGTGGCAGGGCGGGGGCGCCGGCGGACGCGCCCCAGTCCCAGGGCTGCCACGGGCGTTGGCCGGTGAGCGCGACCTCCTGGAGGAAGCGGGCCGCGTTCGGGGCGCCGGTGCGCAGGTTGAGCGCGTGGTGGGCGGTGGCGCGGATCTCGCGGCCGAGGCTGCGGGAGTGGACGGCGAGGCGTTCGGTGTCGGCGAGGACGAGGAGGTCGTCCAGCGGGAGGGCGGCGGGGCCGCCGGGGTCGGGGAAGGCGCTGACGGTGACGCGGTGGCCGAGCCAGCGCGGGGTCAGGGCGATGTTGGCGTGGCGGGGGCGGTAGGGGGTGAACTCCAGGTGGGTGTCGAGGAGTTCGTTGTTCTCGGGGCCGACGGCGGCGGCGAGCAGGGCGGCCCCGCCGCCGAGGTGGGCGGCGAAGCGCCCGAAGGTGGCCCCGGCGCGGTCGCTCCCGGCGGTCGGGGAGAGCACGAGCCTGAACTCCCCGGCGTCCAGGGCCTCCAGGGAGTCGGCGGCGAGTTCGGCGTACAGCTCCAGGGAGGCGGGCGGGGTGTCGGCGGGGCCGCCCTCCTCCGGAGCGGCCAGCCGCGCGATCAGCTCCTCGCCCAGGACGACCTCGGGCAGCGGGCCGCCCGGCTCGCGGTCGGCGAGCGCACCGGCGGCGAGTTCGGCCAGCAGCCGGTCGCGGGCCGCATCGGCGTCCGTACGGGTACGGGCGGGCTGCGGGTTGGCGGCGCCGCGCGGGCCGACCGGGCGGCGGTACCCGGCGGGCGGGCCGAGGCCGGTGTCGGGGTCGAGCAGTTCGGTGAGCGGGACGGGGCTGTCGGTGCCGTACCGCTCGACGAACTCCACGTGGTAGGCGCGCAGATGCTCGGGTGCGGTGGCAGGCGGGGAGAGCCGCCACAGGAGGGTGGCGGTGTGCTCCAGCTCGGTGCGGACGGGCTCGGGCAGGACCACCTCGGCGTCCAGGGCGAGGTCCGCGTGCAACGGGCGGTCGCACGCAGCGAGGCGGGTCATCCGTCGGCGCGTCTCGCGCAGGACGGCGGTGGCCCGCCCGCGCGGCAGGTCCGCCGCCCGGGCCAACTCGGCACGCACGGCCGCCAGTTCTGAGGCGACGGGATGCCCCTCGGGCAGCCGGTCGAGGACGTGCCCGAGCAGGTCGGTGCTGTCCGGCGGCGGCGTGAGGTCGGTGAGCAGGAACCCCTGGCCGACGAGCGTGCGTACGAGCGCGGCGATCGCCTCGGCGGGCGCGGCGGGGAACTCGGCGGCGAGCGCGGCGAGCAGCTCGCCGTGGAGCAGCGGGCGTTCGGCGTGCCGGACGGCGGCGAGGACGACGGCGGTGGCGCGCACCGTCCGCTCGGTGACGGGCTCCCCGGCGGTCGCGGCGCCGCGTTCGGGCAGGTACGGCAGGACGAGCCGGTCGCCGCGCCGGGCGATCTGCTGGTCGGCGGCGAGCCGCAGGCGGGCGAGCACCGCCGGGTCGGTGCGCAGCCCGTCCAGGAGCGGGAGCAGCCAGCCGAGGTCGGGGCGGAAGGCGCGGCGTTCGGCGCCGTCCCAGCGGACCTCGGCCCGGGGGCCGAAGCGCGCGGTGGCCACGGCGGCCATCAGGCCGAAGGGGGTGGGGCGGGTGGCCATCCGCAGCCGGTAGCGGCCGACGGCCTCGGCGGCGCGGTGCAGGGCCGCACCGGTACCGGCACCCGCGCCGACCCGCTCCAGCAGGTCGGCCAGGGAGGGGCTGGAGACCTCGACCGCCTCCCGAAGGACGGGATCGGCGGCGGCCTCGGCGAGCTGGGCCAGCGGGTCCGGGTCGTCGGGGGCGTCCTGCCGCCGGCCGGCCGGTGCGGGCGTACGCAGCAGGACGGGCGTACGCGCCAGTGCGGGCGTGCGCAGCAGGACGGGCCCGGTCGCGGCGAAGAGCGCGTCCCGGTGACGCCCCGTGTGCTTCCTCGTCCCCACCCTGCCCCCGAGTCCCTCGTGTGAGTCGTCGGGTCGTTCTATCCCGGCGGCCGAAAGCTGTCCATGGTTGATCAGAAGTCATCAAGAGTTGGCTGAATTCGCCTATTCATCCGGGTGCAGTCATTGTCGCGCCCCGCACAAGTGCCTAACGTCCGCTGCAGTCCGCCGTGGCGGCCCGTCGCGGCACAGACGAAGGGAGACCCTCATGGCCAACGACATGCAGGACCTGTTCGACCTCGATGTCCAGGACCTCGTCGCCGCCGAGACCGGCGAGCAGGAGGAAGCCGTGATCAGCATCTCGTGCGAGGGGTCCTGCACCCGCCCGTACTGCATCTGACCAGTGCGTTCCGCCTGACTCAGCCGTAGTACGGGTACGACCGGGCGCGGTTGCCCGGGCCGCTCAGCCGGCCCGGGCAGCCGCGCTCCGTCATGTCCGTCCCGCCCGGCTCATCGGCCCTGACTCCGCCGAGCGCTCCGCCGGGCACTCCGCCGCCGGGAGCGGCCCCCGCGCCAGGCGCAGCAGCTCCTCCGGCGTCAGCCCGGCCAGCCGCTCGCGGCCGAGGCGCAGCACCTCGGCGGCCGTGGCCAGCAACTCCGCCTCCGCGCCCGGGCGTTCGGGCAGATCGGCGCCGCCCCCGGCCAGGAACTCCCCCACCGCCGCACGCAGCCGCCCGACCCCCGCCTCCCGGACCGTGAACGAGAGGTGCACCGAGAGCCCCTCGCGCCCCGTCGCGGTGTGCGGCGCCCCGCGCGGCACGTACAGCACCTCGCCCGGCGCGAGCACGGTGTGCAGCGCCACCGGCCCCGGCTCGGGGGCGAGCCCCGGGTGCCACCGCCCGTCGGCGGGGGCCTCGTGGACGGTCCACTCCTTCTCCCCCGCGAGCTGGACGACCAGCACGTCCGCGTCGTCCCGGTGCACGTCCAGCCCGCGCCGGCCGGCGCCCGTCGCGAAGCAGAACGCCTCCGTGCGGCGGCCCAGCCGGAGCGCGATACCGGTGGCCAACTCCCGTACCGGGCCGTGCCACTGGTCCATCTGCGGCAGCAGCAGGGTGGCCCCCTGGTCCAGCAGTGCGGCGATCCGCCCGGGGTCCGCCCAGCCCTCCTCGCGCCGCCCCGCCACCGTACGGGCGGCGCAGAACCGCTCGGGCGCGACGACCTCGCCGTCCTGGACCATCTCCACGTACGGCACCCGCAGCAGCCCGCCGCGCAGCACGGCGTCCAGTTCCTCCGGGCGCGGCAGCCCGGCGGGCCACCGCTCGGGGCGGAACACCTGCGGCCGGCGGCCCTCCAGCGCCTTGCGGAAGGCGTCCGTATCCCCCGTCAACTCGTCCAGCACCATCGTCCTTCTCCCCAGGTCTCGTCCGGCAGTCGACCGTCCCATGGCGGGCGGATGAACGAGGGGGAGAAGCTCCACCACATGGCGGGAACCGGCCACCTTGCCGATTCCCGAGGACGCCACGAACCCGCAGGTCGGCACGGTCCTTCGCACCCTCCGCCGCAGGCCTCGGCGGGCGGAACGCCACATCGTGGGATGGATCACACCCTCACGAATGAACCTGCGGGCCCCTTGCTACGTACGCCGCCGCCCCGGCCAGCAGCACCGGAACCGCCGCCAGGGCGAAGCACAGCGGCAGCGGCACCCGCCCGATCAGCAGCCCGGCCCCGGCCGTCGCCGCCGCCGAACCGGCGTTGAGCGCGGTGTTCACCCACGCGCCCGCCCGCGTACGGGCCCCCGGGCCCGCGCTCTCGTCGGCGGCCAGGTACGCGGTGGTGACGGCCGGGGCCACGAACACCCCGGCCAGCGCCGCCCCGAGGACGAGCAGCCAGGGCCGGGGCGCCAGACCGGTCGCCGCCAGGACGGCCCCCAGTCCGATCGCGAGCCACGCCAGCCTCCGCCGGTTCGTCGCCCGCCACGTGACGGCGCCGTACGCGAGCCCGCCCACCGCGCTGCCCGCCGAGAGCGCCGCCAGCACCCAGGGCACCACCTGCGCGGCGCCCTGCTCGTCGGCGAAGGCGATCGCCAGCAGGTCCAGCGCCCCCAGCGCCACCCCGACCCCCGCCGCGACGGCGACCGCCCACCGCACCCGGAGCACCACCGCCCCGGAGGACCCGTCCTCCGAAGCGGCGGCCCTGCCCGCACCGCTCCACCCCCGCGCGACCGGCGACGCCGCCAGCGCCAACGCCCCGACCAGCACCAGCCCCGCACTCACCCCGACGGCCACCGAGGGCGCGGCCACCTTCACCAGCCCGCCGACCAGCAGCGGCCCGGCCACGAACAGCACCTCCTCGGCCACCGCGTCCAGGCTGTACGCCCGCGCCAGCAGCCCCCGCTCGGGCAGCAGTTCACCCCACATCGCCCGCATCACCGGCCCCAGCGGAGGCGTCCCCGCCCCGGCCACCCCGGCCAGCACCCCGAGCACCGCCCCCGGCACCCCGGGCCGCGCGGTCGCGACCGCCAACGCCCCCAGCGCCACCGCGTACCCGGCCGCCATCGGCGGCAGCACCCGCCTCGGCCCGTACCGGTCCACCAGCGCCGCCCGGGCCGGCGAGAGGAACACACTCGTCAGCCCGAACACCGCCATCACACCCCCCGCCACGGCGTACGACCCGGCGGCGTCCTTGACGGCCAGGACGAGCGCCAGCGAAACCATCCCGTACGAGAGACGCCCCACCAGCGCGGCCCCGAACGTCCGCGAGGCATGGGGAGTCCGCAACACCGCCGCGTACGACGGCGAAAGAGCAGAAGAAGACATGATCGTGTTCCTCGAAGAACGGCGCCGCACCGAGGGGCGCCCACACGTGCAAGGACAGCGAAAGGCCGCGCCCCACCACTCACGGGGCGCAGCCGCACTGATTCCTAGACACGGGGGAACAACATGCGCGTCAACCTAACAGACCCCCGCTGCCCCGCTGCGGCCCGATCGGGTGGCGGCGCCACCGAGGACGGCGCGGCTGCTCCACCACTCCCTCGGCCTCACGCCCCTGGACGGCCGCATGACGCTCCGCCCGGGGGGCGGAGGGGTGGCCGGGCTAGGAGACGAGGCGGTCGTCGACGAGCCGGGTGCCGGCCTGTTTGACGAGCTTCAGCACGGGTGAGACCTCCATGCTCTGCAGCCCGGCCAGGGACCCGATGCGGTCCGTGGTGAACTCGAACAGTTCGTCGAGGTCCCGGCAGTGCGCCACGGCGTGCAGGTTCCAGGGCCCGGAGACGGCCGCGACGAAGGCGATCCCGGGTTCCTGCGCGAGCGCGCGGCCCGCGCTCTTCACCGCCGACGGGTGCACGCGCAGCCAGAGGTTCGCGCGAGCGTGGTAGCCCAGCGCCGCTGCGGCGATCTCGACGTCGAGGTGGACGGCCCGCTGCCGGATCAGCGTGTCGAGGCGTCGCGCGACGCGTCCGGGTGTGAGGCCGGCGGCGGTGGCGAGGTCGACGAGACTGGCGCGGCCGTCGGCGGCGAGCGCGGCGAGCATCCGCTCGTCCTCGGGGGTGAGGCGCAGCGGCTCGCGGGCGACGACCGGCGCCTCGGTGAAGGGGGGCTCGCCGCCCCCCAACGCCGCCTCCTCCTGCGGGGACAGCGTGCCCTCCAAGGCGGTCCAGTAGTGACCGCGTCCGCCCAGGAACTGGCGGAGCATGGCGAAGGCGTTGATGTCGATCACCGCGGCCGTGCGGGGCAGCCGCCGCCCCAGGAGGTCCTCGCGCTGCTCCCGCGTCCGGGACTGCGTCGCGCAGGTGATCTCGCAGCCCGCCGCGCCCAGGGAGACCCAGTTGACGTCGTCCCGCCTGGCGAGCGCGTCGGCGATCGCCGCGACGCTGCCGGGGCGGCAGCGCAGGCGCACCAGCCACCTGCTCTGCCCCAGGGCGCCCGGATTGACCACACCGGCCACGCGCAGGACGCCGTCGGCGCGCAGGCGGCGGTACCGACGGTTGACGGCGCCCTCGGTCAGACCGAGGGCGGCCGCGATCGCGGCGAAGGACGCCCTCGGGGCGATCTGCACCGCCCGGATGATTCGCACGTCGTCGGGCTGCAGTGCAGCGGATTCCGTCATGAGTGCCCCTGTCATGCAGGCAATCGTACGAACGAGGGCTCGTGGCTCGCCCCCGACGCCGCACGGGCGGAACACTCGGGGCACACGCGGGTCCGCCCCGACGCGACCCGCGTCCAACGCCCGGCCCGAGTCCAACGCCCGGCCCGAGTCCAACGCCCGGCCCGAGTCCAACGCCCGGCCCGGGTCCAACGCCCCAAGAACGGAGACCACCGGATGTCATCGAGTGGCACCGAACAGCACCCGCCGACCGCTCTCCTCGTCGGGGCCTCGCGCGGCCTCGGCCACGCGATGGCGGCGGAGTTCCTCGACCGGGGCTGGCAGGTCGTCGGCACCGTACGCGACACCACCGTCCGGACACCGCTGCACGAGCTCGCGGACCGCGCCGGCGGGCGGGTGACGATCGAGCGTCTCGACATCAACGACCCCGCCCAACTTCCCCCGCTGCACGCACGCCTGGCGCACCGGCGGCTCGACGTGCTCTTCGTCAACGCGGGAACCACCAGCAACGAGCGGACGCCCGTCGGCGCGGTGGCGACGGCCGACTTCGTCGACGTGATGGTCACCAACGCGCTCAGCCCCCTGCGCGTCGTCGAAGCCCTGGAGGGCCTGGTGTCCCCGGCGGGACTCATCGGGGCGATGTCCTCCGGACAGGGCAGCATCACCAACAACACGACCGGAGGCCGCGAGGTCTACCGAGCCGGCAAAGCGGCGCTGAACATGCTGTTCCGGAGCCTCGCGGCCCGGCACGCCGGGTCTCGGCGCGCCTTCGTCCTCCTGGCGCCGGGCTGGATCCGCACCGCCCTGGGCGGCCCGGACGCGCCGTTCACCATCGAGGAGACCGTCCCCCTGCTGGTGGACGTCCTGCTCTCCCGGCTGGGCACGCCCGGCCTGGCGTACCTGGACCGCTTCGGCCGGACCGTCCCCTGGTAACCCCCGCGCCCCGGTGGCCGATGGGCGTGGCCGCCCCGGACCCTAGTCCTCCACCCGGCCCGGCAGGAGGAGGCTGAGCGGGACGGCCGCCGCGGTGAAGGCGGCGGCCCACCAGAAGGCGGTGGCGAAGCCCGGGGCGAGGGGGCCGCCGTCGGCCGTGGTGCGCTGGAGGATCACGACGAGGACGGCCGTGCCGAGGGAGCCGCCGATCTGCTGGGTGACGCGGCTGATGCCGGAGGCGGCCGGGATCTCGTCCTTGCGCAGGCCGACGAAGGCGCCGCCCATCAGGGCGATCATGGCCGCGCCCAGGCCGAGGCCCCGGACGAACAGCACGGCCATCAGCTCGGCGTTGCTCGTGGTCGCGGTGACGAAGCCGAACGGCACCGCGGCCGCGAAGGTGACGGCGAAGGCGAGGACGGCGACAGGGCGTGCGCCGATGCGGTCCATGGCCCGGCCCGCGAGCGTGCGGGAGATCAGGGTGCCGAGGCCCTGCGGGACGAGCAACAGCGCGGCGCCCAGGGCGGATTGGCCACGCACCTGCTGCCAGTACAGCGGCATGAGCAGCATGGCCCCGTACAGGGCGGCCCCGGCGAGGAGCAGCAGTGCGGACGAGGCGGCCAGGGCCCGGTGGCGCAGGAGCCGCAGGTCGAGGAGGGCGTCGGCCCCGCGCCGGAGCGCCCAGGCCGCGTACCCGGCCAGCAGGACGGCTCCGAGGAGCAGCGGCGGGAGCCCGGCCGCGCCGAGCCGCGTCAGCCCGTAGACGAGGGCGGCGAGGCCGGGCGGGAGCAGCAGCAGGCCGACCACGTCCAGGCGGGGGCGGGCGGAGGCCCGGGGCCCGTCCTCGGGCAGGTTGCGCCGGGCCAGGTACGCGCCGACGAGGCAGAACGGGATGTTGAGGAGGAAGATCCAGCGCCAGTCGCCCAGGTGCAGGATGGCGCCGCCGAGCACCGGGCCGAGGACGGGTCCGAGCGCGGTGGGGACGGTGATCAGCGCCATGACCCTGCCGATGGCGCGGCCCCCGGCGGCCTGCATGACCAGGGTGGACATCAGCACCATCATCACGCCGCCGCCGACGCCCTGGACGACGCGGAAGGCGATCAGGCTGGGTGCGTTCCAGGCCGATGCGCACAGCACCGATCCGGTGAGGAAGAGGCCCAGGGCGAGCAGCCACAGCCGCTTGCCGCCGAGCGCCGCCTGCGCCCAGCCGACGGTCGGCATGGTGGCGGACAGGGCCAGCAGGTAGGCGGTGGTGACCCACTGGACGGTGGAGAGCGGGGCGTGCAGCTGCCCGGCGAGGTCGTCGACGGCGACGCTCATGATCGTGGTGTCGAAGATGACGGCGAGGGCGCCGACGATCAGTGTGGAGACCAGGCGCCGCAAGGTCGGATCGACCTTCTCGGCGCTCGGGGCGGGTGGTGACTGGGTACGGCCGGCGTTCATCGACGCCCCCCTTAAGATACAGGGCTCTATCTTGCGATGCCCACGCTAGGCCGCCGAGCTAAGATAGGCAAGTCTTTCTAATTCGAGGAGCTCAAGGAGCTCAAGGAGAGCGACGATGACCGAACGGCGCCGCGGAGCCGCCCTGGAGAACGCCCTGCTCGACGCGGCCTGGGAGGAGCTCACCGCCGTCGGCTACGCCCGGTTCACCGTCGACGCCGTCGTCAAGCGCGCCGCCACCAGCCCCCCGGTCGTCTACCGCCGCTGGCCCGACCGCGAGGCCCTCGTCCGGGCGACCCTCGCCCACGTCCTGCGCCGCCACGTCCTGGAGGCCCCCGACACCGGGAGCCTGCGCGGGGACGTCCTGACCCTCATGCGGGAGATCAACGCCACCCGCGTCCAGCTCGTCACCGCCATGAGCGTGCACCTGGCCGGCTACCACCAGGAGACCGGCACCAGCCCGCGCGAGCTCTTCGACCCCGCCAGGACCGGCCGCAAGGAGGCCGTCGACGCGATCTACGAGCGCGCCGTCGCCCGGGGCGAGGCCGATCCGCAGCGCCTCACCGAGCGCGTCAAGACCCTGCCGTTCGACCTGCTGCGCCACGAGTTCCTCACCACCCTCGCCCCTGTCCCCGACCACGTCCTCGAGGAGATCGTCGACACCCTGTTCCTCCCCCTGGTCCGCTGACGGGCGCCGGTCCGCCATCGGCGAGACTGGTGCGATCACGTGGACACGGGAGGGGCACGAGCATGGGCACGGACGTCGTCAGGGAGTTGGGCGCGGCACTCGGCCGCGGAGAAGAGGCGGTGACGCGCCTCGGCGCCGACCACCACCAACTGGCTGTCCCCGACGGCGGGTTCACCGTCGACATCCTCGGCGACCCGGGCACCGCCCACCGCGTCGTCCACCTGCTGCCGGGCGGCGGCCTCAACGTCGCCGCCGACTTCTGCACCGCGCAGGGCCGCAGCCTCGCCCGCTTCCTCACCGACCGCGGGTACCTCGCCGTCGGCACCACCCCGTCCGACCGCGCCGACCAAGGCCTCGACGGCCGGCGGGCGGACCTCGACCGGGTCGTCTCCGCCGCCACGGCCGCCACCGCCCTGCCGTACGACCTCCTCGGCCACTCCGCCGGGGCCGCCCTCGCCCTGGCCACCGCCGCCGCCCGCACCTCGGCCGAGGGCCCGCACCGGGTACTCGTCCTCGACACCACCGGCCCGTACGACCCGTCCACCGATCCCGAACTCGCCGCCCGCGCCTCCGCGTTGACCGACCATTTCGCCCAGCAGCTCGCGGCCGGCGTCCGGACGGTCGACCCCGGCCTGAAGGCCCTCGTCGCCCGCGCCGCCACCGACCCGACCGGCCCCACCGCCCTGCCCCGCCCGACCGCCGACGCGGCGCCGTTCACCAACCTCGGCCTCCTCCACTACGCCCTGATCCACACCCGGGACCTGCCCGGCCCCGCCAACTGGATCTACCACCGGGGCCACAGCGACGGCACCTACGCCTTCGGCCCCACCCCCGCCGAGGACCGCTTCACCCTCACCCACGCGCCCCTGCCCGTCTGGCAGGAGGCCATCGGCCGCCTCGGCGGCGGCCTGCAGTCCACCGCCCTGCTGCGCGACCTCGCCGCGATCTGGGCCGGCCGCACGGACGTCCTCCGGATCGACTGGGCCGCCATCCGCGCCGACGTCGTCTGGGTCAACACCGAACTCGGGCGCGGCGACCACGACTTCGGCCCCCGCCTCATCCGCGAGGGCGGCGCGGCCGTCGACTACCGTGTGGTTCCGGGCTACGGCCACGGCGACATCGTCTGGTCGGCCACGGCCGAGCGCGACGTCTGGCGCTCGCTCCTGCCCCGCCCGTGAGCAACGAACCGACCGACGGGGGGAGCCCGCCATGACGGAGATCCAGATTCCCGGCCCCGAACAGGACTGGCAGCCGGCCACCGTCTGCTCGACCCAGCGACCGGCCGCCTGGAACCGGTCGACACGACCGAAACTCCCAATCCCCCGGCCCCGTCCGCCTGATGCCGACGATGAGCGGGCCCCGGTCGGTACATCTCCGGCGCGAGTGACCCCGACCGAGGCCCGTCATGCCTCCTAACCTAGGCCGCACCGCAGACGGCGAACCCGCAGTGGGTCTCCTCCCCTGCGCACTCCGTCTCCGGCCTCACCACGCTCGACGGGAGACCCCGAAGCAATTGTCGGCCCGACGGAGCAACCCGGCCCGGGGGGCGACCGACCAGGACCTGTCCGGCCGATCATGACAGGGAACCTCCGGGATCTAGCGCCGATACGATCTTTGCGGCTGAAAGGGGAGGACATGGAGGACGTCTTCGGGATGACCGGAAGACCAGGGCGTGGTTGGATGCACGCGCTCTTCGACGGTTGGCCCTACGGCGGGGACGTCGGCCGGTGCGTGCCCGGTCCGCCGGCTCCCGAGACAATCACGGTCCCGCTGTCGGAGGGCTTCACGCCCCGCACTCCCTCCACCAACCAGCCGACAAGACTCTGCCACGCAGTCTCGTCCTGGTGTTCCACTCCTTCGACCCCCAACCGCTCAGGCAGGTCTCGCCCCAGTGCACTCCGGTCCGCACCCGGTGCAGAATCCCGTCGATCACTTGTCGATGGTCACGCCACCGCCCGCACCGGCTGTTGCTCAACAGCAGGAATGGCCGTAGCCGCTCCCACGGACACTAGAGTCAACCGCATGTCGACAGCGAGCGCTCGCGCATTTCCGGATCCTGAAACCAACTCCTTTGGAAGCAGTCTTCTTTGGCCTTCGAAGCCGGATCCGTTGCCCGTCGGCTACGGCAGCCGTGAGGACCGTCGCCGGATGGCACAGGCCATGCGGGCCCACTGGACCCAGGCGAACGGAGAGCGTGGCACGCAGGTGCGCGAGGAACTGACATCCGCACAGAGCCGCCAAGGCGACGCGACCGCGTTCTGGGACGCGCACAAGACCACTGTGAAGGCGCTGTGGGCCAACCGCAGCGGCGGGCGGGGGAAGACCGTCGTCGCCGATATCCACCCGGTGGCGCAGCAGTGGGACCGCGGCAACCCGTCGAGCCCCGAGGCGGTCTCAGCCACAGCTCAGAACCCGGGGGTGCAGAGTCCCTACCGATGGCGGTGCCCGCTGTTCCCTGACGACCATCCCACCTGGCCCGCCTGGCCGAAGGACCGGGTGCTGGCCGGCGCGGGATGCCCAGCCTGCCGGAAGCTGACGCGGCTGGCGGACCTTCCCACCCTGGCCGCCCAGTACCGGGGCGACCAGTCGCTGGAAGACGTCGCCTACGGTTCCCACGATCACGTGCCTTGGCTGTGCCGGACCTGGGCGGCGGATCCACTCACCGGGTTGTGGCGCAAGGTGGAGCATCGCTTCACCGCCGAAGTGAAAAGCCGCGCCCTGCAACAGGACAGCTGCCTGGTGTGCGCCGGCTTCCTGGTCGACGACACGAGCAGCCTTCAGACATGGTTTCCCGAACTGGCCGAACAGTTGGACGACCCTGGGCTGGATCCAGCGACGATGCCGACGACAATGCACAACGCCACCGGTCAGAGCAGGACGCCGGGCCACAGGACGTATGCCACGGTCTGGTGGCGGTGCCGCCGTGGCCACCGTTGGCAGGCAACGGTCTTGAACCGCGTTCAGGGCGCCGACTGCGGACAGTGCTCGACCTCGGGGATATCCAAGGAACAGGTCCGGCTCGTCGCCGAGCTCGCCGAACTGTTCGTTCTCGCGCCCGCACAGCGTCCCGATCCCCGACTGCCCGACGGTGTCCGCGATTTCGCCTCCCACCGTCTTGCGGTTGCGCCCGAGTTCAAGCCCGCGCACTGGCGCTACCAGGATGTTGAGGTCGACGCTGTCCTTCACCTGCCCGGGTTGAAGGTCGTCGTGGGAGTCGAATACGACGGCTCGTATCACCACAGCTCGGCGGTGCGCGAGGGGGCCGGGCGCCGGGACGAGCAACAGAAGAGCGAGGTTCTCGCAAGCGCCGGGCTGCTGGACCTCCTGGTCCACGTCCGGGTCGGCGAGCTCGAGCCACTCGAGGGAGAGCATCTTCTGAGCGTCAGCGTGGCCGAGCGCAGTGGGCCCTTCGAGCAGGCGAGCGCTGTCGCTCGGGCCCTGCGCGAGCGCTACGCGGCGCACTGGCCGTGGCTGGACGACTACCTCTCCGCCGGTGTGGGGATCGGGCAGCACCAGGCGGACGCGTACATCACGGAGGTGTGGGGGCAGTTGGCCGCTCCTCGCGCCAAGCGTCCCCAAGCCGAGCCGAAAGAACGTGCGCTGCGTGCCACCGCCCCGCATCCCAGCAGCTGGCTCGCGCCGGTGAGCGAGCCTTACCGGCGACCGGGCAAGCCCCGCGAGATCGTCCGCGACTACCAGTGCCGTCGCTGCGGCGACGACGAGATGGTCACCGCAGTCCAGTCACAGGTCACCTACGGCACCCGCACCAGCTGCGGGTGCCTCAAAGAGGAGACCTCACGCCGCAAACGCCCTGTGATCTCCCACAAGGAGACACAGGCGGTACGTGTGTGGGCCACCGGACGCGGGCACGAGATCGCCGGGATGGGACGGGTGGCGGACCGGTACGTCGCCTCCTATCGGCTTGATGACGCCGGCCGCTGCGATCTGCTGGGTGAGGACGGTCTCCTGGCCGAGACCGCCGTGGCGGACTGGGCCCGTCAGGAAGGCCGCGCTCTGGGTGTCCGCAACCGGGTCACCAGCGAGTTGTGGCTGGACTACGCACACCACCACCTCACTACAGCGGCCGACACGAGTGAGGCAGGCGGAGCCGAGTTCCACTGACTGTGCTTCTCACCACTGCCCTGATCGCATTGCGGGCCCGCGATCGCGATCTGCGGCCAACGGCTCCACGGTCGCGATCGCGGTCACGCGCCCGTCAGCATCCGCCCCTGGTGGTCCCGGAACCTGGCATCAACACCACCCAGCTACGACGATCCCGGAAACCGGCCGCCCGGCACCGTAGGCACGGGCCGGTCTGATCCCTATGCTCGCCCTGGGACTTGGACACCAGGGGTGCCGGTGCACGGTGGAGACCTGATCGCGGGACGATACGAGTTGCTGAACCGTCTGGGGCGGGGCGGCATGGGAGAAGTGTGGGCCGCACATGACCACCGGCTCCAACGCCACGTCGCCATGAAAATGCTTGCCCTCGGCGGCGACGTACCGACGGAACTGGCCCATCGTTTCAACCGGGAAGCGGTGGCCGCCGCCCAGATCAACCATCCGAACGTGGCCGCGCTGTACGACAGCGGCAGGCACGATGATCTGCTGTTCCTCGTCTTGGAGAAGGTGGACGGTGGCCCGCTCGGCGAGCATCTGCGAACCCGCTCCGCCCTGGCGCCGGTCGAAGCGCTGACCCTCGCGCAAGGGATCTGCACCGCCTTGGTCTCGGCCCACGCGGCCGGGGTCGTGCACTACGACATCAAGCCGCACAACGTCATGCTCACCCCCGACCGGCGGGTGAAGGTGGTCGACTTCGGCATCGCCGGTTTCCTCCACAAGGCCTTCCCCTTGGCCCGCTCCTCCCAGCTGAGCCCGGCCGGAACCCCGGAATACGGCGCCCCCGAACAGTTCCTCCAGGGCGAGCACGGGGACGCGCGTTCCGACCTGTACGCACTCGGTGGCTTGCTGTTCGCCATGCTCGTCGGACGGGCCCCGTTCACCGGCCCGAGCGCACTGGCCGTCATACGGCACAAGCTCGACAACGACCCGCCCCGCCTGGACGCGTTTCGACCGGACCTTCCCCCCGCCTTGGTAGCGCTGGTGGCCGCCCTGCTCGCCAGGAACCCCGCCCACCGGCCCCAGACGGCGGCCGAGGTCCTCCGGCGACTACAGGGCCTGCAAGCGGCTCTGGCCATCGGACCGGTGCCGGTCGTGCTTCCGCCGCCCACGGTGCCGGACGCCGGAGCGCCGGACCGCTCCGCGGAAGGCATCGTGCGGCTGGGCTGGCGAGGCGACGAGCCACTGGACTCGTACGCCAAACTGGACCCGGCATGGCCCTTCTGGCTCGTGTTCCTGGCGCTGAGCCCGGTGTCGGCGGTCACATTCTCCATCTACGCCCGCGAGACCCGGGCCTCGCACGACATCTCGGACGACCTTGGCCTCGGCCTCATCGCATCCACCATGCTTGCGGTGCTGGCGTTGCTGTTCGCGTCGCTGTACGCGTTCCACAGCGTCTTGGACGCCCGCGCACGGCGACGCAGATCCGCCTGGGGCCTCCAGGTGGACAGCAGGGGCATCACCGTCACCTCCGAGACCGGCAGCACGACCTTCACCTGGCCCGCCCTCACCCGCGTCGCCATCGAACCCATCCAGAGCTCCGCACGGTACGACTACACCGGCGTCATCCTCGACCTCGACCCCACCGGACCACCCCACGCACTGCTGCGCCCAGCCGGCTGGCACTACGTAGTCGGCTTTCTCCCCATGGCGCCCAGGAACCGCGTCCCGGTCTGCGTCCTCGGCCCCACAACCGAACGGCAGCGCAGACAACTCATCCAGGCCCTCATTTCCCACGCCGGACCGACCTGGGAACCGACGACCTTCTTCAAGACGCTTCCCACCGACGGAGCGTGACACGGCCACGTCCGCCGCAGTGCCGGTCGCGGACACCGTGGTCGACGTTCGCCCGGAACCCGCCCGCGTCTGTTCGTCCATCGACCGATGAGTCCGAGCCTTGTGTGACCTCCTCCAAGCCCCCGGGCCAGCCTGCTCGATCTGCGCCATGAGCCGTTTGAGCCGGGTGACCTCGTCGCGGAGGGCGCGGTCGCCGGCCGGGGTGAGGGTGAGCCGGGTGCGGGCGCGGCCACGGCCTCGTACGTGAGCCTGCCGACCACCGCCCCGCCCAGCGTGAGCAGGCCCAGCAGGAGGAGGGGGAACCAGGCACCGCGCTGGGCGGCGCGCAGGCGACGGGTCAACTCGTCGAGCCCGGCGAGGACTTCGTGAGGGGGTACCCGGCGAAGGCACCGATGCGTCTGTCATGCCGTCAGCTGTGCATCACAAATCAGTTGCGACAAGAGACCAGGACGAAGCCGCCGGGTCGATCCGCCCCGAGAGGTGGTCGTACGCGACGGCGCAGTGCAGCCGTACGCCCGGGAGCAGCGCGCCGTCGTCGAGGTAGAAGCGCGGGCTGTGGTTGGGGACCAGCCCGCGACCGCCCGGGGTGGGGCGCGGCGTTCCGTCCTCGGTCAGCTCGCCGTCCTGGGCGCCGAGCATCAGGTAGGCGCCGCCGTAGCGGTTGACGAACTCGGAGACGTCGTCGTAGCCGAGGGTCGGCGGGGTCCGGAACACCTTGTCCGCTCCGACGACGCGCCGCACGGTCGGCAGGACGGCCTCCACCCACGCCGGGGTGTTGTGCACGGCGGGCACGTCCTGGTCGTACATGACGGCGGCGGTGCAGTGGTACGCGGCGGCGGACTGCTCGGCCAGGGTGGTCAGCCGCTCCTGGACGTCCGTCATGTCGGCCTCGACGGAGCAGCGGATGGTGCCCCAGAGGGTCACGGTCTCGCCGATGATGTTGAACCGGCCGACGTCCTCGACGTGCCCGATGGAGACGGTGACCGGGTCGAAGGCGGGCAGCTGCCGGTAGAGCTGGCCGATCCCCAGCTGGATCGCGCCCGCGGCGGGCATCGGGTCGACGCCCATCCACGGGGTGGAGCCGTGCACCTGGCGGCCCGTGATCACGATCTTGACCAGGCAGGAGGCGGCGAACTGGTTGCCGGTGCGGTAGCCGACGTACCCGGTCGGCAGCGGGCCCAGGTGCATGCCGAAGGCCATGGTCGGCGCCGGGTCGTCCAGCGCGCCCTCGGCGATCATCTGCCGCGCGCCCGAGGACTCCCCCACCGGGGCGCCCTCCTCGGCCGGCTGGAAGACGAACAGCACGGTGCCGGGCAGCCGCTCGCGCACCCCGGCCAGGACGGTGGCCGCCCCCAGCAGCATCGCCGTGTGCCCGTCGTGGCCACAGGCGTGCGAGACGGGGAACGGCCCGCCGGGGTAGTCGGCGTCGACGACGGTGGAGGCGAACTCCTCGCCGGACTCCTCCTTCACCGGCAGCGCGTCGATGTCCGCCCGCAACGCCACCACCTTCGACCCGGGCCGCCCGCCCCGCAGGACGCCGACGACGCCGTGACCGGAGACGCCGGTGCGCACCTCGTCCAGGCCCAGCGAGCGGAGGTGTTCCTCGATCAGCCGCGCCGTGCGCACCTCGCGGTTGGACAACTCCGGGTTCCGGTGCAGGTGGTGGCGCCAGTCGACCACCTGCCGCTCGACGGCCGCCGCACGCCGGTCGAGTTCCGTGGGGATCGGATCGTCGCTCATGAGGCAGGCCTCCCGGTGCGATCGGACGGCGGGCCGGTCCGCGCCGCCAGCGCCACGCTAGGGCCACCCGCCCCCGGGCGCGTGCGCTGCTGCTGCAAGCGGCGGACGCGCCCGGCGACGGCTGCGAAGATGACGGCCATGGATTCCACCGGGCCGCAGGGGCGGCTCATCGACGGCCGGTTCGAACTCCTCGAACGCCTCGGCGGCGGAGGCATGGGCCTGGTCTGGCGCGCCCGGGACACCGCGCTGCACCGCGAGGTCGCGCTCAAGGAGGTCCGCACGCAGGACACGGCCTCGGCGGACGAGGACCCGGCCCGGGCCCACGAGGTGCGCGAGCGCGTCCTGCGCGAGGCCCGCGCGCTGGCCCGCCTCCAGCACCCCAACGTCGCCGTGATCCACCACATCGTCGACTCCCCCGAGCATCCCCACCCCTGGCTGGTCATGGAGCTCGCCCCCGGCGGCAGCCTCGCCGACCGGCTCGCCCGGGGCCCGCTGCCCGTCCCCGAGGCGGCCCGGATCGGCAGGGGCGTGCTCGCCGCCCTGCGCGCCGCCCACGCCGCCGGCATCCAGCACCGTGACGTCAAGCCCGCCAACGTGCTGCTGCGCGCGGACGGCACGCCCGTGCTCACCGACTTCGGCATCGCCGCCGTCCACGGCGCCACCACCCTCACGCCCACCGGCGCGCTGATCGGCTCGCCCGAGTACATCGCGCCCGAGCGCATCCGCGGCGCCGAGGGCAACCCGGCCTCCGACCTCTGGTCGCTCGGCATGCTGCTCTACGTCGCGGTCGAGGGCAGCCACCCGCTGCGCCGGTCCACCCCGCTGGCCACGCTCGCGGCCGTCCTGGACGAGCCGCTGCCGCCGCCCGCCCGCTCCGGCCCGCTGGCGCCGGTGCTGGCGCGCCTGCTGGCCCGCGACCCCGCCGGACGGCCGGAGGCGGCGGAGCTGGACCGGGCGCTGGCCGACGCGGAGCGGCCGGAGCGGCCTGAGCGGCCGGAGCAGCCTGAGCGACCGGAGCGGGCGGAGGCACCGAAGGCCCGCGAGGAGCCCGTGCCTCCCAGGAACCGGCGGACCTCCGTCGCGCTGGCGGCCGTCGCGGGCGTCGCGGTCATGGCCGCCGCCGCCTGGCTCCTGTCCCCGGACCCCGGCGGCCACGACACCACGGCGGGCGGTGGGAGCACGGGCAGCGGGAGCAGCCCTGCGGCCCCTCCGTCGACGGGCGCCACGGGCACCGGGCCGACTGCCTCGGGTCAGCCGCCCTCCGTCAACACCCCCGAGATCATGGCGCTTCCCGTCTGCCTGTCCTCGGGGATCACGCTGGCCGTGGCCGGCTCGGCGAACTCCTACTCCGCGGGCGAGCGCCCCTCCCTCGTCCTGACCGTCCGGAACGCGGGGAACGCGAACTGCCGGGTCGACCTGGGCCGGTCCTCCTCCGCGATCACCCTGGACAGTGCCTTCGGCGAACGGATCTGGTCGTCCGGGGACTGCCCGAACGACCGGGGCAGCCTCTGGGCGCAGATCCCGGCCGGCTCCTCCCAGAACGAGACCTTCACCTGGGACCGCAGCCGCAGCCGGCCGCAGTGCGCACAGGCGGCGCAGACCCCCGCTCCCATCGGCACGTACTCCGTGCTGGCCGAACTCACCGGCGTCTCCGGCGACTTGGTCTCCACCCGGACCACGATCCGCCTCACGGGCTGAACTCGGCCGCCCGCCGCCTGCGCTGGACGGCCTGGAGGATGTCCGTCCCCACGAACTCCAGGAACTGCGAGGCCTGCGCCATCCGCGCCCCGGCGGGGGTGGCGGGGCCGAGGAGGTCGGCACCGTTGCGGGTGAACTCGGCCAGGGCGGTGTTGCGTTGGGCGCTGGCGAGCATCGCCCGGTACCAGATGTCGTCGTCGACGACGTACCGCTCGCGGTGGCCGTCCCCGGGCCGCTCGCGCCGTACGAGGTCCTGCCCCTCCAGGTACCCGATCGCCTTGGAGACGGAGGCCGGGCTCACCCCGAGGCGCTGCACCAGATCGGCGGCGGTGAGGCTGCCGGCGTCGGTGAGGTAGAGGCAGGCGAGGACCCGGCCGACCATCCGGGGCATGCCCAAGTGCGCCAGCAGCTCGGCGAGTTGTGTCGCGTACGCCTCCACCGCCGCCGGGTCGCGCCCGTCGCCCTCCCCCTCGCCCGCCCGGGCGCTGCCCTCCGCCACCCGGGGCGGCACGGCCCTGCTGCGCCGGGAGCGCCGTACGGTGGCGCGCTGCGCGTTGTCCGCGCGGTAGCCGGACGGGCCGCCGTTGCGGGCGATCTCGCGGGTGACGGTGGAGGTCGGGCGGGCGAGCTGCCGCGCGATCTCCCCGTAGCCCAGCCCCGCGGTCAGCCCGGCGGCGATCAGGCGCCGCTCCTCCTGGGTCAGTCTGGCTCCTGGCACGAGCCCTCCTCTCGTCACCGCCGAGTATGTGGCCGCTCCGATTCCATTGCAACAGGCGGACGTGGATCCGATTGCATTAGACGACAGGGTCATTGCAAGGAATTACCGCTTCTCACCTGCGATTTCGCACCTGACGAACCGGCAGGGCATTGATGGCTTCGCGAACACACCCCTAGTGTTTTCCCCAGAAGGAAACGGAACGCACCAACGGGGAGACCACGATGAAGACCACCGCCCGCGCCATCGCCCGCACCACCGCCCGCACCACCCTCACCACCGCGATCGCCGCCGCCCTGCTCGCCGGCGTCGCCGCCCCGGCGGCCCTCGCCGCCGACGCCTCGACGTCCAAGGGTGACCACGCCGCCGTCCAGGCCGTGCTCGACCGCGCGGTGACCGAGGCCGGCCTGCCCGGGGCGCGGGTCGAGGTCCGCGACGGCGACTCGGTCTGGTTCGGCACCGCCGGCGCCGCCGACCTGAGGACCGGCCGGGCGATGAAGCCCCAGGACCGCTTCCGGATCGGCAGCACCACCAAGACCTTCGTCTCCACCGTCGTCCTCCAGCTCGCGGCCGAGCAGAAGCTCAGCCTGGACGACAGCGTCGAGCACTGGCTCCCCGGCCTGCTGGACGACCACGGCTACGACGGCTCGAAGATCACGATCCGTCAGCTGCTCAACCACACCAGCGGCGTGTACAACTACGCCCAGTCCCCGAAGCTGGGCGCCGACTTCGTCGGCACGCCGTTCCTGCAGCACCGCTTCGACGACTTCACCCCGCGCCAGCTCGTCGAGGCCGCCGTCGTCTACGGGCCGGTGTTCGCCCCGGGCACCGGGTTCGCCTACTCCGACACCAACTACGCGCTCGCCGGGATGATCGTCGAGCAGGCCACCGGGCGCAGCCTCTCCCAGGAGCTGACCGAGCGCGTCATCGAGCCGCTGCACCTGAGGAACACCTACGAGCCGGCCCGCAACGACATGCGCATCCACGGCCCGCACGGCCGCCACTACTCCCAGCTGATGGAGAAGGACGTCGACACGGCGCCGGTCTACGACGTGACCGACCTCAACCCCTCCTGGGGGTACGCCTCGGGCGACATGATCTCCACCAGCGGCGACCTCAACACCTTCTTCCGCGCCCTCCTCCAGGGCCGACTGCTGCCGCAGGCCCAGCAGAACGAGATGTTCACCCTCGTCGACCCGCAGGGCCACTGGATCGACGGCTCCGAGTACGGCCTGGGCGTGTCCTCGCAGAAGCTCGCCTGCGGCGCCACGGTGTGGGGCATGGGCGGCGCGATCGACGGCTCCTGGTCGTACACCTTCGGCAGCCGCGACGGCCGCCACATGCTCTCCACCGAGGTGAACGGCGACTGGGCCAAGGGCCCGCTGGGCTCCCCGATCGGCGTCTTCACCGCCGAGCTGAACGCCGAGTTCTGCCCGGCCGCCACCTCCTGACCCACCGGCCCGGGGTGGACGACGGCGGCACGCGTCCTCCGCCCGGCCGGACGCCCGGCCGGGCGCCGGGGATGCCGTAGGGTCGGCCAATGGCCAAGTACTTCGACGTGCACCCCGAATCGCCCCAGCCGCGCACCATCGGCACCGTGGCCGACAGCCTCCGCTCCGGAGCGCTCATCGCCTACCCGACGGACTCCTGCTTCGCCCTCGGCTGCCGGCTGGACAACCGCGAGGGGCTCGACCGCATCCGGTCGATCCGGCGCCTCGACGACCGCCACCACTTCACGCTGGTGTGCGAGGACTTCGCGCAGCTGGGGCAGTTCGTCCAGCTCGACAACGCCGTCTTCCGCGCCGTCAAGGCCGCGACCCCGGGCAGCTACACCTTCATCCTCCCCGCGACGAAGGAGGTGCCGCGCCGCCTGATGCACCCGAAGAAGAAGACGGTGGGCGTGCGCATCCCGGACCACACCGTCACCCGGGCCCTGCTCTCCGCCCTCGGCGAGCCGCTGCTCTCCAGCACCCTGATCCTCCCCGACGAGGAGGAGCCGATGACGCAGGGCTGGGAGATCAAGGAGCGGCTCGACCACGTCCTGGACGCCGTGGTCGACTCGGGGGACTGCGGAACGGAGCCGACCACCGTCGTCGACTTCTCCAGCGGCGAGGCAGAGATCGTCCGCTACGGCGCCGGGGACCCCTCCCGCTTCGAGTGACACCGGGAACAGAATCGCCGACCGGCCGGTTGGGCCCCTGCGGACGACACGCAGCACTCGCACCACTCGCAGACGAGGGGCTTCCCATGAAGATCGGCATCATCGGCGCGGGCAACATCGGCGGCAACCTGACCAGGCGGCTCACCGCCCTCGGCCACGAGGTCGCGGTGGCCAACTCCCGAGGGCCGGAGTCGCTCACGGCGCTGGTGGAGGAGACCGGCGCGACGGCCGTCCCGGCGGAGCAGGCCGCCCGGGGCGCGCAGGTCGTGGTGGTGACGGTGCCGCTGAAGGCGGTGCCGGACCTCCCGGCCGGACTGTTCGACGAGGCGGCCGAGGGCGCCGTGGTGATCGACACCGGCAACTACTACCCGCGCGAGCGCGACGGCCGCATCGACGCGATCGAGGACGACGGCGTCACCGAGAGCCGCTGGACGGAGCGCCACCTGGGCCACCCGGTGGTGAAGGCCTTCAACGGCACCTACGCCCAGGACATCCTCGACCGCCCGCTCCCGGCGGGCGACCCGGGCCGCCTGGCCCTGCCCGTCGCGGCGGACGACGAGGACGCCAAGCGCGTGGTCCGCGCCCTGATCGACGAGCTGGGCTTCGACACGGTCGACGCGGGCGGCATCGACGACTCCTGGCGCCAGCAGCCCGGCACCCCGGTGTACGGGCTGCGCGAGGGCGTCGACGCCGTCACCCGGGCCCTCGCCGAGGCCTCCCCGGAGCGCCCGGCGGCGCACACGGCCTGACCGGGTACGGGGTCCGGGCGTGGCCGCCGCCCGCCGCTCCCGGGCCCCTGCGCCAACGAGCGGTCCCGGCGTTCACCGCGCCGCCGCACCCCGGCGCGCGCGTTCGGTGATGTTGCGGGCCATCCCCCCGAACACCACCGTGTGGAACGGCGAGACGGACCACCAGTAGGCGTGCCCCGCCAGGCCGTGCGGGTGGAAGAGGGCCCGCTGCCGGTAGCGGGCCCGGTGGTCGCCCTCCGGTGTGACGGACAGTTCGAGCCAGGCCAGGCCGGGCAGGCGCATCTCGGCCCGGAGCCGGAGCAGCCGGCCCGGCCGGATCTCCTCTACCCGCCAGAAGTCGAGGGAGTCGCCGACCCGCAGCCGGGCGGGGTCGCGGCGGCCCCGGCGCAGGCCGACGCCGCCGACCAGGCGGTCCAGCCGGCCCCGCAGGGCCCAGGCGAGCGGGAAGGAGTACCAGCCGTTGTCGCCGCCGATGCCCTCGATCACCCGCCAGAGGGCGTCCGGCGGCGCGGTCACGGTGCGTTCGCGGACGTCCTGGTAGAGGCTGCCGCCGGCCCAGTCGGGGTCGGTGGGCAGCGGGTCGCTGGGGGCGCCCGGCACCGAGGCGGAGGACCAGCGGGTGGCGACGTCCGCGTCCTTGATCCGCCGCAGGGCGAGGGCCACCGCCCGGTCGAAGCCGGTCGGCCCCTCCGGCGGGTCGGGCGACCACCGGGCGAGGTCGTGCTCGCCGCAGACCACCTCGTGGCGCAGGGACTCGACGAGCGGCCGGGCGATGGAGTTCGGCACCGGGGTCACCAGGCCGACCCAGTGGCCGGACAGTCCGGGGGTGAGGACCGGTACGGGGAGGATGAGGCGCCGTCGCAGTCCGGAGATCCGGGCGTAGCGGTGCATCATCTCGGCGTAGGTGAGGACTTCGGGCCCGCCGATGTCGAAGGTGCGGTTCACCTCGGGCGGCAGGCCGGCGGCGGCGGCCAGGTGGCGCAGAACGTCCCGGACGGCGATCGGCTGGATCCGGGTGGAGACCCAGCGCGGCGTGACCATCACGGGCAGGCGTTCGGTGAGGTGGCGGAGCATCTCGAACGAGGCGCTGCCCGATCCGATGATCACGGCGGCCCGCAGTTCCGCCGTGGGGACGCCGCTGCCGCGCAGCATCCGGCCGACCTCGGCGCGGGAGCGCAGGTGCGGCGAGAGGTCAGCCTCGGGCACCCCGGCGGGGACGAGGCCGCCGAGGTAGACGATCCGGGTGACGCCGGCGGCCGCCGAGGCGGCCCCGAAGGCGCGGGCGGCCTCGCGGTCGGTGGCCTCGAAGTCCGGGCCTGTGCCGAGCGAGTGCACCAGGTAGTAGGCGACGTCGACGCCGTCGAACGCCCCGGCCAGGCTCTCGGGCCGGGTCACGTCACCGGCGGCGGTTTCGACGCGCGCCCGCCACGGCTGGTCCCGCAGCCGGTCCGGGTCCCGCACCAGGCAGCGGACGGCGTGTCCGCGCCGGAGCAGTTCCGGCACCAGGCGGCCGCCGATGTAGCCGCTGGCGCCGGTCACCAGGCAGCGCTTCGGGGCGGGGCGCGACGTGTTCACGGGTGCTCCTCTCTGCCGGAGCCTCAGGGGCGGCCGTGCCGCAGCCGCGCGGCCAGGTCCTCGGGTGCGAGGATCGGCGCCGGGTAGTCGGGGGCGGGGAACAGCCAGGGCCGGTGGACGGTCGGGCCGGGCAGGTGCGCGAGTTCGGGCACCCAGCGGCGGACGTACGCGCCCTCGGGGTCGTAACGGTCCGCCTGGCGCAGGGGGTTGAGGACGCGGTTGGGGCGGGTGTCGGTGCCGGTGCCCGCGACCCACTGCCAGTTGAGCTGGTTGTTGGCGATGTCGCCGTCGACGAGCAGGGAGAGGAAGTGGGCGGCGCCGATGCGCCAGTCCAGGCGGAGGGTCTTGGTGAGGAAGCTCGCCGTGAGCAGCCGGGCGCGGTTGTGCATCCAGCCCTCGTGGGCGAGTTGACGCATCCCAGCGTCGACGATCGGGTAGCCGGTGAGGCCGTGCCGCCAGGCCTCGGCCTCCTCCTCGTCCCGGTGCCAGTGGTCGTCCCGGCTGCGGTAGTCGCGGTGCGCGGCGTCGGGGCGGGCGGCGAGGACCTGGTGGTGGAAGTCGCGCCAGGCGAGCTGCCGGACGAAGGCCCGCGCGCCCTCCCCGTCGTGTTCCCCGGCACGGGTGGCGAGTTCGGTGGGCGACAGGCAGCCGAAGTGCAGGTACGGGGAGAGCCGGGAGGTGCCGTCACCGGCGAGGTCGTCGTGGATCTCGGCGTACGCGTCGACGCCCCAGCGCCGCCACCGCGCCCGCGCCCGCGCCTCTCCCCCGCGCGGCAGCCCCGGCGAGAACGGGCCCGCGAGCGCGAGGGTCTCGCTGCCGACGCCCTCCGGGGTGTCGAGCGTGCGGGGCGCGCCCAGCACGCCGCGCCGGGGCGCCGCCTGCCAGGCGCGATGGTACGGGGTGAACACCGCGTAGTGGTCCCGGCCCGCCGGGGTGACCCGTCCGGGCGGGACGACCGTCAGCGAGGCCTCGTGCACGCGCAGCCGGTCGCCGAAGGCCTTCCGCAGCCGTGTCTCACGGCGCCGGGCGAAGGCCGTGACACCCGCCGCCACGTGGACGGAGGCGGCGCCCGTCTCGGCGGCGACCCGGGCCGCCTGTTCCGCCGGTTCGCCCTTGCGGACGGTCAGCCGGGAGCCGATCCGGCGCAGCGAGGCGTCGAGGTCCGTGAGGCAGTCGGCCAGGAAGGCCTGCCGGTTGGGCGCGGCGAAGCCCGCGGCCTCCACCGCCGGGTCCAGGACGAACAGGGGCACGACCTGGCCACCGTCGGCGCGGGCGGCGTGCAGCACGGGGTTGTCGTGCAGGCGCAGGTCCTGGGTGAACAGGGCGATGGAGATGGTCATCGGTGGGGCCCTTCGGGCTGTGCGGTGCGGGCTCTCGGGTGGCGCCCGCTGTTCGGAGTCGCGGCCGGGAGCCTCAGCCCGTGGCCGTCCGTTCGAGCAGGTCGAGGGCGCCCGCGAGGGAGCGCGGGGCGGCGGTGCCGGCCGGGAGCCCGCCCCTGGCCCAGCCCGGGCCGGCGGCGAGGACCACGGGCCCGGTACGGGCGCCGCGCGGTCCCCAGGCGCCGGAGGCGACCCTGCGCAGGAGTTCGCGGTCCGCGGTGTGCGGGCCCTGGGACCAGAGCACGACGGCGGGCGGGCCGAGCCGGTGGGCGGCGTCGAGCAGGGCGCGGGGCGGGACGGCAGCCCCGAGCATGCGGAACGGGAGCCCGCGCCCGGTCAGCGCGGCGGCGGTGGCCTCCAGCGGGAGGGTGTGCTGCTCACCGGGTGCGGCGGCCAGGAGGACGGGCCGCAGGGGCCGGATGGCGGCCGGGGCCGTCGGCGCGCACCGCAGGGCGCCGGAGACGTGCCAGGAGAGCAGGTGCTCGACCTCGACGTACTGCTCGCCGTCCGCGGCCCACTTGCGGCCCACGGCCCGGAGCGCGGGCATCATGACCTCCGTCCAGGCGTCGACCACCCCGAGCGCGCCGACCGCCTCCCGCAGGATCGTGTCGACCTCCGGCGCGTCGAGGCGCACGGCCGCACGGGCCAGGCCTCGGCACTCGGGGCGCACCGTGCCGACCCTCAGGGCCCGGCTCCCGCCGGGGCGCGGGCCGTCCTGCCGGTCCGCCGGTGGCCACGGGGCGTCCTCGTGACCGGCCAGGGCGGCCCGGGCGGCTTCGCCCGGGGGCACCCCTCGGGCCGTCAGGCGGCACATGGCCTCCAGGACGGCGATGTCCTGCGGGCTCCAGCGGCGGTGGTGCCCGGGCTCCCGGTCGGCCGGGCCGATGCCGTAGCGGCGTTCCCAGGAGCGGACGGTGGTGGGGGACACGCCGAGCCGCCTGGCCACGCCTCCGGTCGGCAGGCCCGCCTCCTGTCCGGGTGCCGTCACCATCGCACGTTCCCCCTCCGGGCGGAGGCCGGGCGTGGTGTGGGGCCCGTACGGGCGTCGGTGCTGGTCCGCGGTGTCACACCTCGACCTTGGTCCGGTTTCCCCCCAGAAGCCAGTCGCAGCGCTTGTGCAGCGTTTCGCCCGGGTGCGACCGCCCTACCGGCGGACCGCCGAGACCAGTCCGCCCGGCCCCTCCTCCCGGCGGGGCGGGATCGCCACCGGTCGGCCGTAGGCGGCGGCGCGCTCGCGGATGGTGTGGGTCTCGGCCTGCCAGCCGTGGGCGGCGAGCCAGGCGACCGGGTCCTCGGGCATCTCGGAGACCCAGAGGGAGGCGGCCGATCCCGGTGCGGCGTCGGCGGCGAAGCGGTCGATCACGCCGCGCGAGCCCAGGGTGAGGCCCATCCGGCTGCCCGGCGCCGATCGGGCACCGATCCGGGTGAGGAGCAGCTCCACCGCCTCCTCGGGCAGGTAGATCAGCAGGCCCTCGGCGATCCACGCGGTCGGCGCGGCGGGGTCGTGACCGGCGGCGGCCAGGGCGGCGGGCCAGTCCTCCCGCAGGTCCACCGCGACGGTGATCCGCTCGCAGCGGGCGGTGGCCCGCTCCTCGCGCAGCACCGCGGCCTTGAAGTCCAGCGGCTCGGCGGTGTCGACCTCGAAGAGCCGGGTGCCCTCGGGCCAGTCCATGCGGAAGGCGCGGCTGTCCATGCCCGCGCCGAGCAGGACGACCTGCCGGACCCCGGCCGCGCAGGCCTCGTCGAGGAGGTCGTCGAGGAACCGGGTCCTGATGACGATGGAGATGGCCACGGCGAGGCGGCGCAGTCGCGCTCCCTCCTCGTCCGGCAGCGGTGCGGGGGAGGACCACAGCCCGCCGGCGGCGGCGAAGGCCCGCGCGAGCGGGTCGCGGAACAGCGCGTCGTCCCGGTCGCTCTCCAGTGCCCGCACCCGGGCCACCCCCACCGCCGTGGCCCAGACTCCCGACGGCTGCACCCGCTCCTGATCCCCGGTCATCTCGTCAGCCTAGACGACCTGTTCCACGGGCCCGGACCCCGCCCCGAGGTGCGCCAGCGCGGTGATCAGCCGCTCGGCGATGCCCTCCGGCCAGGGGAAGGCGACCGTGACGGCGCGCTGGTGGGCCAGCCCGTGCAGGCCGAGCCAGAGGGCGACGGCGTCCGCCCAGGGGTCGTCGACGGCGGCCAGGCCGGCGGCGGCGCACGCGGCGAGGAGGTCGGCGAGCAGGTGGAGGGAGCCCATGCCGAGGGTCAGCATGTCCTCCTCCGTCACGGCGGTGTCCTGGAGGACGGGCACCCAGACACCGGCGAACATCGTGCGGTAGCGCTCCGGATGGTCCTCGGAGAAGCCCAGGTAGGCGTGGCAGTAGGCGAACAGCCGCTGCCGGGGGCCGTCCTCGGCCTCGTCCAGGGCGGCGCGCAGCCGTGCCTCCAGTTCGTCGAAGGCCTGCTGGACCACGGCCAGCATGATGGCCGGCTGGTCGGGGAAGTGGCGGTAGATCGAGGGGGCGGCGATCCCCACCCGGCGGGCGACGGCGCGCAGGGTGACGGCGGTCTCCGTGCCGGTCTCGTCGAGCAGTTCGACCGCGGCGGCCACGATGTCCTCGCGCAGGCGGGCGCCCTCCCCGCGGCGGTTGCGGGGGCGGGCGGAGAGGGTGCTCGGTTCGTTTCCCATGGCGTGAGCTTACAGCTGAGAACTTACAGCCGGAAGTTCTTGTGCGCCGTGAGCTTACGTGTGTAACTTTACGAACGTAAGCACGGCATCGAGCCCCACGGAGCACGCCATGACGAACACCCTCGCGACCGAAGTCGTCCTGCCCGGCCAGGTCGAGCCGGACGGCCTGCGGCTGCGCACCCGCGACCTCCCGCCGCCCGCCCAGGGCCAGGTCCTGCTGCGGATGGACGCCACCGGCGTCTCCTTCGCCGAGCAGCAGATGCGCCGCGGCAAGTACTACGACCAGCCGCCCTTCCCCTTCGTGCCCGGCTACGACGTGGTCGGCACGGTGGTCGCCACCGGCCCCGGGGTCGACCCGGCCATGGCCGGGCGCCGCTTCGCCGCCGTCACCAAGACCGGCGCCTGGGCCAGCCACCTGCTGCTCGACGCCGCCGACGCCGTCCCCGTGCCGGAGGGCGTGAGCGCCGCCGACGCGGAGACCGTGGTCGTCAACGGCGTCACCGCCTGGCAGATGCTCCACCGCACCGCGAGGACGCCCCGGGGCGGGACGGTCGTCGTGCTCGGCGCCAACGGCGGCGTCGGCTCGACCCTCGTCCAACTGGCCCGCCACGCCGGGATCACCGTGATCGGCACGGCCTCCGCCCGCCACCACGACACCCTCCGCGCCCTCGGCGCCGCCCCGGTCGACTACCGCGACCCGGGCGCCTACCGGCGCATCCGGGAGCTGGCACCCGACGGCGTCGACGCGGTGTTCGACCACGTCGGCGGCGCCGGGCTCGCGGAGTCCTGGCGGCTGCTGCGGCGCGGCGGGGTCCTGGTCTCGTACGGCACCGCCGCCACCAAGGACGAGGCGGGGAACTCCCGGCTGCCCGTGCTGCAGCTGTTCGCCCGGCTGGCGCTGTGGAACCTGCTCCCCAACGGCCGCTCCGCGAGGTTCTACAACTTCTGGGCGGGCCGGCGCCGCCCGGCGGTCTTCCGCGCCCGGCTGCGCGAGGACCTCACCCGGGTGCTGGCCCTGCTCGCCGACGGCACGCTCAGCGCCCAGGTCGCCGCCGAGTTCCCGCTCGACGAGGCCGCGGCCGCGCTCGCCCTGGCCGAGTCGCGCACCGTCGCGGGCAAGGTCGTCATCGTCCGCTGAACTCCCCCACCCCGCAGAGGAACCGGAGATCCGACCATGCCCGACCCGATCGTCTCCCGCACCGCCCGGCGCCGTTGGCGCCGGCTCCTGTGGGGCCTGATGGCGCTGCTGGCCACCGGCATCGCGGCCGTCTACGTCCCGCCGTACCTGACGGGCTCCTCCGTCGTCCCCATCGACCGGCACATCGCCGGCTACTACGCGAGCCTGGTCGCCCACGCGGGCCCGGCCGGGCTGACGCTGGTCATCGGGCCGCTGCAGTTCGTGCCCCGGCTGCGCGCCAGGTACCCCCGGCTGCACCGCCTCGCGGGCCGGGTCTACCTCGTCTCCGTGGTGGCCGCCTCCGCCGCGGCCCTCTACGCCGCCGCCGTGACACCCAGCGGCTTCCCCCTCCAGGTCGCCTTCTTCCTGCTGACGGCCGCCTGGCTGTTCACCGCCGCCCAGGCCTACCGCACGATCCGGCGCGGAGAGGTGCAGCTGCACCGCGTCTGGATGATCCGCAACTACGCCCTGACCTTCGCCGCCGTCACCCTGCGCCTCTACCTCCTCGCCGGGCTGGGCCTGATGAAGCTCGTCCCGTCCCTGCCGTTCCGCGACGTGTACACCGCGTCGGGCTGGGCGGCCCTGCTCGGCAACGTGCTGGTCGCGGAGTACGTCATCGTCCACCGCATCCTCCTGCGCACCACCCGCCGCCCCTCCGAGGCCCCGGCGCCACGACGGGCGGTGAGCTTGATCACAAGGCCGTGACCTCCCGACCCCGCGGGCTTTGAGATGGGTATGACGCCAATGAGCAGCGACCTCGCCCGGCTCCTCTTCGGCCCCGACCGCCATCGCGTCCACGGCCCCTGGCGCGCGCTCGCCGCCGACCCCTCGATGCACCGCCGCCCCACGGACCCGACGTCCGATCAGATCGACGCCTCCTACCGGCGGTTACAGCGGCTCAACACCCTCGCCGACCCGGCCGCACTGGCCGCCGACCCCCGCGCGCTCGCCGCCCTGCACGAGTGGACGGCCGTCGTCGACGGCGGGCTGACCGTCCTCGCCGGCATCCACTACAACCTCTTCCTCGGTACCCTGCTCGACCACGACCCGTCGCCCAAGCGCCCGTTGGACGAGTTCCTGCGGATGGAGCGGACCGGCACCTTCCTGTGCACCGAGCTGGGCCACGGCAACGACGCCGCCGCCCTGGAGACCGTCGCCGACTACGACCGCACCGACCGCTCCTTCACCCTCCACTCCCCCGGGCCCTCCGCCCACAAGTTCATGCCGAACACCGGCCCCGCCGGCGGGCCCAAATCCGCCGTGGTCGCCGCCCGGCTGCGGGTGGAGGGCCGCGACCACGGGGTGTTCCTCTTCCTCGCCCCGCTCACCGACGAGGACGGCGGCCCGCTGCCCGGGATCGCCGTCCACCCGCTGCCGCAGCGCCCGGGCAGCCCGGTCGACCACTGCGTCACCTCCTTCGACCGGGTCCGGCTGCCGTACGAGGCCCTGCTGACGGGCGCACACGGCCGGCTCGCCGACGACGGCACGCTCACCAGCGCGCTCGGCAGCAGGCGGAAGCGGCTCCTCCGCGCGATCGGCCGGGTCACCACCGGCAAGCTGTGCATGAGCGCCAGCGCCGTCGGCGGGGCCCGGGCCGCCCTCACCACCGCCGTCCGGTACGCGGGGCACCGCGAGGTCACGGGCTCCCGCCCCGACCGCCGCGTCCCGGTGTGGGAGCACCGCACCCACCACGGGCCACTGCTGGAGGGGCTGGCCACCGTGTACGCGATGACCGCCCTGCACCGCGCGGCCGTCGAACACTGGGCCGACCACGACCGGGCCGACCCCGCGGCCGCGGCCGCCGCCGAACGCCGGGTCGCCGTCGCCAAGGGCTGGACGACCTGGCGGGCCCGCGATCTGATCATCGAGGCCCGCGAACGCTGCGGCGCCCAGGGGCTGTTGCCGGTGAACGGCATCACCGCCTACGCGGCCGACATCGAGGGCACCATCACCGCCGAGGGGGACAACCTCGCCCTCTGGGCCAAGGCGGGCGCCGAACTCCTCCTGGAGTCCGACCCGTTGGACCCCGCAGCGCGGGCCGTCCCGGGCGGGCGCCTCGACGACCCGGCCGTCCGGCAGGGCCTGCTGCGCGCCGTCGTACGGCTGCGGCTGGTCCGCGCCCGCACCCGGCTGCGCGAGGCCCCCGCCCGGGACGGCCTGCGGCGCTGGAACGCGGCGGCGCCCGACGCCCTGGCCGCCGTCACCGCGCGGGCCGAGCAGGAGGCCGGCGACGCCCTGCTCGCCTGGGCCGGCGACGCCCGCGACGACGATGCCCGGGCGGCGCTGGAGGACCTGCACCGGCTGTTCACCCTGCGCCGGATCGAGGCCTACGGGGCCCTGCTGCTCGGCGCCGGGGAGCTGACGGCGGAGCAGGCCGCCGCCCTGCCCGACCTGCAGGAACGATCCATCGGGCGGCTGGCCGGGCAGGCGCCGGCGCTGGTGGAGGCCTTCGACCTGCCCGAGGCCTTCCACGAGGCCCGGCCCATCACCGGGCGGTCGTACCAGGAGGCCTTCGCCGGGCAGGCGTGACGCGCGGCCGGTCAGCGGCGCAGGACGACGATCCCGTCCTCCTGCGCCACCGTCCGGTACCCCTCGGCGCGGTACGAGGCGAGGGCGGCCTCCGTCGCGGCCTCGGCGCAGGGGGACTTCACCGTCGGGTCGGTGGCGTCCGCGACGACCCACTCGGGCGGCTCGGCCGCGAGCGGGCCGGGCGGCTGGCAGACCAGGCTGACGGCCTCGGAGCGGGCGACCAGCAGCGGCGCCAGCCGGTTGGTCGAGGCGACCCGCGCGCCGTCGGGGACGACGGCGAGCAGCCGGTGCGCCGTCCGGACGTGCGCGTTCTGCCGCCAGCCGCCGGGCAGCGCCAAGTCCCGCATCGGGTACACCGCGACCGTCACCACCGCGAAGGCCGCGCACCAGGCCAGCGCCCGCCGCCGCAGGCCGGGGCGCCGCCCGAGCACGTCCAGCAGGGCCCCGAAGAGCAGCGGCATCAGGATCGCGCTGTAGTGGTAACCCGGCTGCCAGTAGTGCTCGTTGGAGGCGGCCAGCCGCCAGGCGAGGGTGGGCAGGCAGAGCAGCGCGAGCGGCGAGCGCAGGCCGACGAAGGCCACGGGCGCGGCCAGCATCCCCAGCAGCAGCCACTTCACCGGCGGCCAGCCGAGCTTCAGCGCCGCCAGCGGCAGGGACGAGGCGGGGCCACCGGGCACCTGGTGCCAGTAGTCGAAGACCCCCTGCGGATTGGCCAGCGGCAGCAGCACCGCCATCTCGACCGCCGTCGCCCCGAGCCCGAACACCGCCACGGCCAGCCCCCGCGCGCGGCCCCCGCCCCGCAGCGCGACGTACAGGCCGATCGCGGCGACGGTGAGCCCGAGGTCCTCCTTGACCAGCACCAGCGGCAGCGCCCACAGCACGCCCGCCCGCCAGCGGCGCGCGGCCAGCGCCTCCACGGAGAAGGCGAGCAGCGGCACGGCGAAGCAGATCTCGTGGAAGTCGTACGCGACCGCCGAGACGATCCCCCAGGAGCAGCCGAAGGCCGCGCCGAGCACCAGGGCGGCCCCGGGCCCGGCCGTCCGGTACGCCCAGCGGGTGATCGGCACGCAGGCGAGCGCCATCAGGGCGGCCTGGGCGACGAGGAGCGTGACCGGGGTCGGGAAGAGCCGGTAGGCGGGGGCGAGCAGGGCCAGGACGGGGTGGAAGTGGTCCCCGAGCAGGTCGTAGCCGGGGCCCTTGAGCGGGACGACCGGCAGCCGGCCGTGGGCGTACGCGCGCACGGCCTGTTCGAAGATCCCGAGGTCGTAGGCGGCGCTGAGCATCCGCGCGTGCCGACTGATCGACAGCAGCGTGTACAGGGCGAGGAACAGCCCGCCGACGGCCAGTCCGAGCCCGTTGGGCCCGGGCAGCCGGGTCAGCAGCGGCGCCGGGCGGGCGGAGGCCGGGGGGAGGGGCGCCGGACGGGCCGGCAGGGTGTCGATCATTGCCTGAACACCATTCCACTAGTTAACTAGTGGAATGGTGTTCACAGCGTCGAACGCCTTGTCAAGAAGGGTTAATGGGCCAGACTTGACGCGGGACCGGCCGACTGGGCAGGATTCCCCTAGATAACTAGTGAAATGGCGGTCCAGCGTGGTCGAGTACCTCATCGACCGACACAGCGGGCTCTCCCCGTACCTCCAGATCGTGGAGCAGACCAAGCGCGCCCTGCGGCTGGGCGTGCTGCGTCCGGGAGACCAGCTGCCCACCGCACGCGAGGTGGTGGAGGCCACCGCGATCAACCCCAACACCGTGCTCAAGGCCTACCGCGAGCTCGAACGCGAGGGGCTGGTCGACAGCCGCCGGGGCGTCGGCACCTTCGTGCGCCGCTCGCTCGCCAAACCGCAGACCGTCGCGGACTCGGCGCTGCACGCCGAGCTCGCCGACTGGGTCCGCCGCGCCCGCGAGGCCGGGCTGGACCGCGAGGACGTCGACGCCCTGGTCACCACGGCCGTGGACGCCGCCTTCTCCGCCTCCGCCTCCCCCTCTGGCCTTGCCGAGGAGCCGACCGGCTGGCACGGCCGGACCGGCACAACCGAGTAGCACGACCCAGCACCACCCACGAGGAGCCCGGGTGAGCCACCCCATACCCCGACCCGTATCCGCCGCACCCGCCGACGGGACGGCCCTGACCGCCACCGGCCTGGGTTTGAAGTACCGCAGGGCCTGGGCCCTGCGCGACTGCGACGTCCGACTCCCGGCCGGGCGGATCTGCGCCCTGGTCGGCCCCAACGGCGCGGGCAAGTCCACCCTGCTCGGCCTGGCCGCCGGCCTGCTCACGCCGACCACCGGCGCCGCCACCGTCTTCGGCCTGCCCGCCGGCTCCGACGCCTCCCGCCGCCGCGTCGCCTTCCTCGGCCAGGACAAGCCGCTCTACCCCCGGCTCACCGTCGCCGAGACCCTGCGCGCCGGCCTGGAGCTCAACCCCGGCTGGGACCAGGCCGTCGCCGAACGGATCGTCACCCTCGGCGGGCTCGACCCCAGGGCGCGCATCGCCACCCTCACCGGCGGCCAGCGCACCCGCGTCGCCCTCGCGCTCGCCCTCGGCAAGCGGCCCGACCTGCTGCTCCTCGACGAACCGCTCTCGGACGTCGACCCGGTCGCCCGCCAGGAGCTCACCGGCCTGCTGATGTCCGAGGCCGCCGAGCACGGCACCACCGTCCTCATCTCCTCCCACGTGCTCGCCGAACTGGACGGCGTCTGCGACTTCGTCCTCCTCCTCGGCGACGGCCGGGTCCGCCTCGCCGGGGACGTGGACGAACTGCGCGCCGCCCACCGCCTGGTCGTCGGCGCCCACGAGGGCGAGGGCCTCCCCGACGGGCTCGCCGGCCACCCGGTCGTCGAACTGCGGCGCACCGGCCGCCAGTTCACCGCCCTGCTGCGGCCCACGACCCCGCTCGCCCCGCACTGGGAGCCGAGCGTCCCGACCCTGGAGGACCTCCTGCTCTCCTACCTGCGCTCCCCCGACGCCGCCCCGCTGCTGCTCGCCGAGGCCGCGCCCCTCGCCGCGGAGGTGGCCGCCTGATGGCCGCGAGCGCCTTCGCCCTCCCCCGCCGCCGCTTCGGCCTGCGCGGCCCCGCCTGGCTGAGCGGCCGCCAGGAACGCACCTCCTTCCTCGTCGGCGGCGCCGTCCTGCTGGCCGTCTGCCTCTGGCTGCTCGTCCTCGGCGGCATGATCAGCAGCTACGTGAGCGCCCACCACATCGAGGGCTGCAACCTCGTGTACTTCCCGCCCGAGTGCAGGGACGGACCCTCCTCCGGCTACGCCCCCGTGCTCGAGGAGAGGTTCCAGCCGGCCGTCTGGATCACCGGCTGGCTGCTGTTCGCCCTGCCGCCCGCCCTCGGGCTGTTCCTCGGCGCGCCCCTGCTGGCCCGCGAGTTCGAGTCGGGCACCTACCGGCTGGCCTGGACGCAGTCCGTCTCCCGCCGCCGCTGGCTCGCCGCCCGGCTCGGCGTGCCGCTCGCGGCCACGCTGCTGGGCTCGACCGTCCTCGCGGCGGTCTCCACCTGGTGGGTCGGCGTGATCGAGGGGCGCTTCTCCGTCCCCGGGTACTACCACTGGTTCACCTGGCTGAGCCGCGCCACCACCGGCCCGGCCGTCGTCGGCTACTGCCTGCTCGGCGTCGCCCTCGGCGCGGCCGTGGGCCTGGTGGTGCGGCGGGTGGTGGCCTCGATGGCCGTCACGGCCGTGCTGATGCTGGGGCTGCGCCTGGCGATCGACGCGCTGGGCTTCCTGTTCACCCCGGCCCGGGACGCGTTCGCCCCCGCGAGGATGGCGATCGACTCCGGCGGGTCCGGCGCGACGATGTTCGAGAGCGGCCACCTCAACACCGGCACCCCGCTGGAGTCGTACATCCTGGAGAACGGCCTGGTCAGCTCCGACGGCCACCGCCTGCCGCTCCCCAGCGACTGGACCACCACCCTCGCCGACGGCCGCATCCTCTGCCCCACCGACGCCTGCCGGGCCCACCCCGACGTCGTCCAGGCGTACACCACCTACCACCCGCCGGGCGACCAGTGGCCGATGCTGTGGACGCAGACCGGGCTCGCCCTGCTGGCCGGCGCGTTGCTCGTCGGCTTCGCCTTCCTGTGGGTGCGCCGGGTCCGGTAGGGCGTGATTCCGGTCAGGGCTTCACGCAGGTCCGGTCCTCCGACGGCAGGCGGCCCCCGGCCAGGTAGGCGTTGACGGTGTCGTCCACGCAGGCGTTGCCGTAGATCCCGTACAGCCCGTGCTGGTTGGCGCCTTGCAGGGTCAGCAGCCGGGAGCCGGGCAGCAGCCCGTGCAGGGCGACGCCGCCGCCGTACGGGGTGCGGGGGTCGCCGGTCGCGGCGACGATCAGCGCCCGGGCGTCGCGGCGCACCTGGGTGGGCGCCTCGCGCGGGCGGGCCCAGAAGGCGCAGGGGCCGATGTTGTCGAGCAGCGGGCCGAACAGCGGGTGCCCGGCGCGGCTGCGCTCGATCTCGCGCCAGTAGTGCTCGGGGTCGTGGGAGGCGGGGCCGTCCGCGCACGCGATGAGCTGCATGGCGCTGCCGGCCGGCGACCCCTGCGGGCCGAACAGGAACTGCAGCAGGCCGACGGTCCCCGCGTCCGGCGTGACCGGGCGGCCCGCCGCGGCTTCGGCGAGCATCGCCACCTGCCCCGCGAGGGAGGCCCGTTCGGGCTCGGAGTCGCCCTGGAGCCCCGCGAAGAGCATCATCGGCGCCAGCGAGTCGTCGAGCGAGAAGGCGTCGGCGCCGCTGCCGAGGACCAGCGGGCGCTTCGCGGCCGCCTCCACGGTGCGCAGGATTCCGGCGGTCACCTCCGCGCGGGTGCGGCCGAGCCCGTACGTGCCGTTGCGGGCCGCCGCCCAGTCCGCCCAGTCGTCGAAGGCCTTTTCCAGCCCGGGCAGTTGGCTCGGGATGAGCGCCGGCCCGGCATGGCGCGGGTCCACCGCGCTGTCCAGGACCATCCGGTCGACGCGGCCGGGGAACATCTGGGAGTACACCGTGCCGAGGTACGTGCCGTAGGACAGGCCGAGGTAGGAGATCCTCCGCTCGCCGAGCGCGGCCCGGACCACGTCCAGGTCCCGGGCCGTGTCACGGGTGCTCGTGTACGGCAGCAGATCGCCGGCCGCCGAGCGGCACGTGGCCGCGAGGTCCCGCTGGAGGGCGACCTGGCGCTCGAAGCCGGCCCGGCCCGTCCCGGAGGACTGGAGGCTGAAGCCGACGGACCAGCGGCAGTCGATCGGGGCGCTCCGGCCGGTGAAGCGCGGGTCCAGCCCGACGATGTCGTAGCGGGCGGCGGTCTCCTTGAGCGCGGCGTGCACCCGGAGCGGCGAGGCGAGCGTCGGACTGCCGGGGCCACCGTCGTTCAGCAGCAGCGTGCCGATCCGGTGGCGGGTGTCGGTGGCCTTGATCCGGGAGAGCGCGAGGGTGACGGTGCGCCCGCCGGGGTCGCCGTAGTCGACCGGCACCGTGACCTCCGTACAGCGGGCGCCGGCCTGGTCGAGCGCCGTGCCGTCGGCGTCCTGCGGGCCTTGGGCGCAGCCGTGCCAGGCGAGGGGCTGGTGGTGGTAGCGGTCGAGGCCCTGGGGGCCGTCGGCGGCTTGCGCGGGTAGGGCGGCGGCGACGGTCAGGCAGGCGGTGAGGGCGAGAGTGGCGGCCGCGGCTCGGCGGCGGCGTGGAGCGGTCATGGCGTCTCCTCGGTGATGGCAGATGCATGGCCAGGCTTGTCCTCTGCTCGGCAGAACGATCCGGGCGGGCGGGCCGTTCCCGGAGTCTTTACGTCAACTTGACTGTGCTGCACGGTGGTTGATCGTCCGATCTGCGAATGTACGCCGCAGGTCGGAGCGCGGTCGGGCCCATCTCCTCCCGCAGTCGGCCTGGGGACCGCTCCTCAGACGGACGTGCGGCGGCCGGACCGGTCCGTACGGTCGGGCCGTGAAGCGGTTCCGAACGGAAGAGCACGGAGTCACCATGCGTATGACACAAGGAAGTTCGGCGGCTCGGGCGGCGGTCGTCACGGCGCTCTCCCTGGCCCTCGCGGCCGGGGCGGCGGCGGGGACGGCCAACGCGAGCGGAACGGACCGGCTGGAGGGCGCCTGGCGGATGGACGGGTACGGGACGATCGTCCAGATCCACGGCGGTGCGCTCACCACGTACGACCTCACCCGGCACGGCTGCACCCCCGGCGTGACCACCGCCGCGCAGTTCGGCGCGCCCCTCCCCGGCGGCGCCGTCCGCTACGGCACACCCGGGCAGCCCTACGCCGAGCTGACCGTCACCCCGCACGGGCGCCACCGGGCCGTGTACGCCAAGGACCAGAGCACCGGCACCCGCACCCTCGCCCGCCTCCCCGGCGGGCTGCCCGCCGCCTGCACGCTGCCCGTCTCGGACGAACCGCTCGCCGTGTTCGACCGGTTCTGGGACGCCTTCGAGGAGAACTACCCCTTCTTCGCCGCCAAGGGCGTCGACTGGCAGGCCGTACGGGCGAAGTACCGCCCGCAGGTCACGGCGGCGAACCTGGTGGACACGCTCACCGCCATGGTCGCGCCGCTCCAGGACTCGCACGTCGCCCTGCTGCGCGCGAAGCCCGACGGCGGGTACACCACCTTCTTCCGCGAGATGCGCGCGGGCACGGAGGCGCCGACCGCGCAGCTGCTCTCCCGCGTCCTGCCACCCATCCGCGCCCAACTCTCATCTCCCGAGCGGCGGTTCGGCAACGGCCTGCTCGGCGTGGGCGAACTCCCGGACGGCCTCGGCTACCTGCGGGTGAACGCGTTCGGCGACTACGTCGACGGCGGCGGCCCACAAGCCCAGGAGGCCGAACTCGACCGGGCCGTCGACGCGTTGCTCGACCGGCCGCGCACCGGAGTGGTGATCGACGTACGGGTCAACGCGGGCGGCTCGGACGCGCTCGCCGTCCGCCTCGCGTCGCGGTTCACCGACCGGCCGTACCTCGCCTACTGCAAGATCGCCCGCAACGACCCCGCCGACCCCGCTGCCTTCACCCATCCCCAACCCGTCACCGTCCGCCCCGCTCCCGGGACTTCACGCTTCACCGGCCCGGTGGCGCTGCTCACCTCGGGCTCCACGGTCAGCGCGGGCGAGACCTTCACCCAGGCGACCACGGGCCGCACCCCGCACACCACCCGCATCGGCGACAACACCCAGGGCGTCTTCTCCGACGGGCTCCCGCGCCGCCTCTCCGCCGACCTCGTCCTGCTGCTCCCCAACGAGGAGTTCCTCACGCCTGCCGGGACCACGTTCGACGGCCCGGGCATCCCTCCGGATGTCCGCACACCGGTCTTCACCCCCGAGGAGCTGGCCACCCTCCAGGACTCCGCCCTCACCGAGGCCCGCCGCCGCCTCCACCTCGGCTGACCGGCCGTCACCAGCGGGCGACGAGCGTCTCCTCCCCTCCCCGACGGCGGTACAGCCAGGTGGTTCCCGGCGCGACCTCCCCGGACAGGTAACCGACGATGGGCTCCCGCTGCGCCGCGCTGTCGAGCTGCCCGAGCAGCTTCAGGGCGTCGGGCAACGGGAAGAAGGCCGCCTGTTCGATGTCACCGTCCTCCGGTCGCACGCTCCCGGACCACACGCCGACCTCGAAAGCGACGGCCAACGCCGACGGGTACCGCCGGGAGTCGACGTTCACCAGGAAGGCCGTCCGCACCGGGTCGCCCACCAGCAAGCCGGTCTCCTCCCGCATCTCCCGCCGCAGCGCCTCGTGCAGCAGCTCGCCGTCCTCGACCCCACCCCCGGGCAGCGACCAGAGCACCTCGCCGTCGACGCCGAGACTCTCCCGCACGAGCAGGACCTCGCCGCCCCTGCGGACGATGCCGATCACGAGCTGCGCCCGGGGTGATGGAGGCTGGGGTTCCTCAATCGTCATACCGCAGACCGTACTCAATGCGACCGGACGGCGGCTGCGGTGGTGCTGTGAGCGGTGGGTCAGAAGTGGGGCAGGCCAGTGATCGTCCCTACGGGGAAGAGTTCGGCGCCATCGACCTCATGGGTGCCGTAGAGGTGGATCTCGGTGAGGTCGGCGAGGCCGGCGAGCGGTGTGAGGTCGATCCTCCGCTCGCCTCTGGTCAGGCCGGAGAAGCTGATCCGGCTCAGCTTCGGGAGGAGGGACGGCACGGCAGCCAGCGGATCCTCCCGGCCCCAGTACGAACTGCAGCCGAGGTCCAGGGCCGCCACCTGGGGAAGGGGCGGCAGCTTTCCGCCGCACAGGTTGACGAACCCGCCGTCGCACAGCGACAGAAGTCGCAGATCAGCAAGATGCTCGACAGCGGAGAAGCCCTCCACCCATCCGCCGACATCCAGGACCTCCAGTTGCGGCCAGCGAGTGATTCCGGTCAGTGAAAGACCTTTGGTCGCCGTGGACGCGAGGGACAGGCTCCTCAGTTCCGCCGTCACAGGCAGAGCCTCGACGCTCCGGAGACCGAGCGGCATGTAGAGGCTCAGAAGGCGCAGTCGAGTGAGCGCAGCGAGGCCGTCGAGCGCCGGCGCGGAGACGTTGAGCGCCAGATCCGTCACGGCGGAACCGGCCAGTGCTTCGAGGTCGCGGACGGCGTCACAACCGACCAGGCGGAGCCTGCTCAGTTCGGTGAACTCGGAGAGGAAACCGACGTTGGTCAGGACCGGATTGTTCTGGATCGCAAGGTTCTCCAGTCCTTCCGGAGCGAGGCCCCTGGCTAGCTCACCCTCCGTGAAGGAGCCGGTGACGATGACCTGAGGCACCGTTCCCGCCGATCGCATCGCGGCTAGCTGCTCGGTCGTCGTGATCAGCGCCAGCTTTCGTTTGGGGCAGTGCCGGAGGACCTCCACGGCGTAGTCCTCGGCATCGAACCGGCCCCAGGCCGCCTCAAGTTCCCACGACATATCGTCCGACGTGGACAGCCGGAACCGCTTCATCACCCCCATCGCCGCCTCGCCACCGATCAGCGCTGCGGTGTGCACCACAGCGGCCGCCTCGTCGTCATCCAGCCCATCGGGGCCGGGCAGCAGGTCGAGGATGACCGGCCCCGCCGCAGCGAGAGCCTCGGCCTCCTCCTTGTTCCTCGGCGGCAGGAGTGCCGCAGCGTGTTCCGTCACCTCATCCCGCACGTCAGGGTCCAGTTCCGTGGCGTTCTCCAGGCAGGCCATCGCGAGCAGGTACAGCCGGACCCGGTGGCGCCGACCGCGCTTCCCCCGGTTGACCAGTCCCCTCAGCAACTTGGCGCGCTCCTGCGGACGGGCGTGGCCGACCGCCATCCTCAGAACGTCCTCCCACTGGTCGTCGTGGGCGTTGCGCACCAGCAGCGGGAAGTCCATCTTCTCGATGGCGGCCTTGGCACCCAGGTAGTCCTGGAACGTGCGGTGCACGAAGTCGATCGTGTCCGCAGCCGGCGCGCGCAGCAGACCGCTCCGGCTCACGAGATGGTTCAGCACTGCGGCGGAATCCCCCTGCGCCCCGACCTCGGGCATGGCCGGCAGGAGGTTGGAGATCTGCGCGAGCGCCGTCTCGCGGTCCATCTCGGTCTGACGATTCACGACCAGCCAGTAGGCCAGTTGCTGCAGCAGCTGGATGCTCTGATGCTCGGAGAGCACGATCCCCTCGGGGCATTCGATCCCCCGCTCCCGGTCGCGGCGCACCAGCAGCATCGACAGCGCGGCCGCGTACAACTCCATCCGCCCCTGGGGGAGGTGGCCGTGGCGGTCCCGGTTCAGCGCACAGACCAGGGCGCACAGCAGCGGTGTGGTGGTCAGCTGCGCCAGAGGACGCTGGGAGCGGATGGTGTCGGTCAGGGTCTCGCCCAACCCGGCCAGTTGGGACCGTTCGTGATCGCTCCACGCGGTGGCCTCCGCAGCAGCATGCCAGCGGCGGACGAAGACCCCGACATCCTTGGTGCTCATCGGACGAACCGTCAACTCGTCGAACTCGTAGTCCGCGAGCCAGCCCTCCGGAACGGCCGACGGGCGGGTCGTGGCCAGCACGCGGGCGTGCGGATACGCGGCCAACAGCTCCGCCAGCCACTCCCGGGCGCGCGCCCGCTGTTCCTGCGGCACCTCGTCCAGTCCGTCGACCAGGAGCAGCGCCCGCCCGCTCAGCAGGACACGGTCCGCCCAGCCGGCGGGTTGAACGGACACCAGCGGGCGAGCCACCGAGGCCAGGAGGTCCTCGGGGCCGGGCAGTTGACCGAGCCGGACGAGCGAGCGCAGCGGCAGGACGAACGGCACGCACCGGTTCAGGTGCTCCATCGACGCGGGCAGCGTGCCTCGCGCGGTGGACACCGCCAACCACTGCAGCAGGGTGGTCTTCCCGCTGCCGGCCAGGCCCCGCACCAGGGTCCGCCGGAGGCCGAACAGGGCCTGTTCGGCCCGGCTCACGACCGCGACCACCGATGCCCTTCCGTCGAAGGCCGCCGCGTGCGGGTCGACGTTCGAGGATGACAGTTCCAGGCTGAGGTAGGCGGCGTCCAGCGGCCAGCAGGAACTCTCCGATCGGGAGAGGTCCAGGCCCACCACGGAGAGCCGGGCGTGCCGCTCGACCATGTACTGGCGGTACCGCTTCTCGAACGCCTCGTCGGGCGTGAGCTCCACAGCTACGGGCGCCGCGGCCAGGGCCAACAGCGGGTCCGGCGCCAGCCCCAGAGCACGGGCGAGCAGAACGACGGTGACTCCGCTCGGCATCGTGGGCCCGTTCAGCGCCCGGCTGACGGTGGTCCGGCCGAGCCCGGCCCGGCGGCTCAGCCCATCCACGGTGATCTGGCGCTCGAACCGCGCCCGGCGAAGCCGCTCCTTCAACTCCTCAACGGGTGACCGCTGTTCGCCGCCGTCTCGCCCCATCCGAAACCCCTGCCCTCCACCCCGAACGCACTGCGGAGAACTCTATCGACCCGAAGACCCTCCCACCGCCAGCGAGTTGGGCACGGAAACCGAGCACCAGAAGGCCGCTCGAGTGCGTATGCGACCACTCAACCGTCCCGCATGGCCAGCGAATTGAGGACGCATGGAGATCCCATGGAGGCCGCGTCCGCCGAATCGGCGCCCCGGCAGCCGACCGCCCCCGGACGCGCGCCGCCGGCCGTACCCGGGGAGGTGCGGCCGGCGGCTCGTCGGGCGGTGTCGCGGCAGTGCTCAGTCGCCGGGGGCGCTGAAGCGCTGCGCGTCGCCACCGTTGCACGCGTACATCTGCAGCTGCCGCTGGTCGGTGGTGTCACCGTTCGGGATGTCCAGGCAGTACGACCACTGCGCGTTCCGCAGCTGCCCGTTCTCGTAGTACCACTGCTGCGGGAGGCTGCCGTTGCAGTCCCACAGCCACACCAGGGCGCCGGTCGAGGCGCCGTTGGCGTCGAGGCACTTGCCGAGGGCCTTCAGGGCGAGCCCGTCCCGGTTCCACCACTGGGCGTTGGTGTTGTTGCAGTGGTAGATCTGGACGGGCGTCCCGTTGCCCGTGCCGCCCGCGCGGACGTCCAGGCACTTGCCGTCCTTGCCGACGACCGGCCCGCCGGGCAGGCGGTAGAAGTTGACGTTGCCCCCGGAGCTGTTGAAGCGTCCGTAGAAGCCCCAGTTCGTCCATCCGCCGTCGCTGCGCAGCGTGAACGTGCCCTGGTCGAAGATCCAGAGGTTGTAGCGGATGCCGCTGCTGTGGGTGAGGATCGCGGAGGCCCGGACCGTGCTGAAGTTCATGGAGAACTGGGCGTCGGCGCGGACCAGGAGCAGGTTGTAGTGACCGCCGGTCAGGTCGGCGCCGTGTGCCACGAAGCCCTTGACGAGTGCGTCCGGCGGAAAGATGTAGGACGGGTACTGGTCGAACAGGGACTGGATGGCGCCGCCCACCGAGATGTCGTCCTTGGTGATCTGGACGCCGGAGGAGGCGAGTTGCGCGCGCGGCGCCGCGTGCGCGGGAGTGGACGCGGACGGGGACGCGGATGGGTGAGCGGTGGGTGCGGCGAGCGGGATGCTGCCCTGGTCGCTCGCGGCGGCGATCGCGGGCAACGGTGCCCGGTCCGGTGACTGCGCGGCCGCGGCCGGCCCGAGGGCGAGGGCGGTTCCCGCGGCGAGCAGCAGGGCGGAGCCCAGGAGGGTTCTCTTCATGGGGGTGCACCTAGGTTCGAAGTCGGTGGTGGTGGGCCCTCGTCAGGGCAGGGTGAAGCGCTGCGTGCCGGTGCCGTTGCAGGGGTACATCTGCAGCCGGTTGCCGTTGCCGAGGTTGCTGTTGGGGATGTCGAGGCAGTACTGCCACTTGGCGTTGCGCAGCGAGCCGTTGTCGTAGGACCACTGCTGCGGCGGGGTGCCGTTGCAGTCCCAGAGCTGGACCTTGTCGGTCCAGCCCCCGCCGCCCGCGTCGAGGCACTTGGTGACGCCGCTGATGCTGACCTTGAGCGCCTGCCCGTCGCGGTACCACCACTGCGAGTCGGTCGTGTTGCAGTCGTAGACCTGGACGGGGTTGCCGTTGCCCAGGCCGCCCTGCTGGTCGTCGACGCACTTCGAGTCGTTGGCGGCGCTCCTCATGCTGTCGCCGGGGGACTTGTAGAACGTGAGCCCGCCCGAGCCGGAGCCGCTGTAGCGGCCGTAGAAGCCCCAGTTGCTCCACCCGCCGTCGCTGTTCAGGGTGAAGTGCCCCGAGTCGAAGATGAAGAGGCGGAAGAGCTGGCCGTCCTTGTACTTGATGTGACCGTCCCAGACGGTGTGTGCGAAGGAGGCGTCGAAGTGGGCGTCGTCGGCGACCAGCATGATGTTGTAGTGGCCGCCGGTGCGTGCCGCGGTGTCGTTGACGACCGCCTGGACGAAGGATCCCCGGTCCGGCTTCTCCAGCGCCTTCTGGACGATGTCGATGATCTTCTCGAAGAAGTCGATGGCGGACGAGATGATGTCGGTCACCGGGTTGCCGACCCGTGGTTGGACGGCCTTCGGGGCCGGGCCCGCCGTGGAGTTCGGCTTCAGGTCCGAATTCAGCGGCGCCGGCGGCTGGAGCGGGACCTCCTGGTCCCCGGAGGCCAGGCGGGGCGGCGGGAGGTGCAGCGGTGCGGCGGGGGCGGGAGCCCCCTGCGCCGTGATGCGGGCGCCGGTGGTGTGCTCGTCGAGGGCGGGCGCGGCGAACGCCGTGCCGGCTGCCACGAGGAGGGCGCCGGCCGCCAGCAGGGCGGTGGCGCCGAGGCGGTGTACTCGTGTCATGTCGTACCGGTTCTCCTTCCGGGAGGCCGGGCTGGTCCCGACCTACCGGACACGCTCCGGCAGTCCGATACACACCGCGTAGACGGCGCGTGTACACGCCGGCTGAGCGGCCCCGGTCCCGGCCGGGGGAACAGCCTCCGTGTGCTCCCGTCGTGCTCCCACGCCGGGAGCGCACGGCACTGCTGCTCTCGGTGTCTCCGGCCCGTCCGCGCCGGCCCGGGCCCCGGCGGGCCCGCGCGCCCACGGCGGGACGGGCGCCGCGTCCGGCCCCCGGCCGTCGCGACCGGGACCGGCCGCCGCCGGGGGCACCAGATTGGGTGACGCCCTCCCGGCAGCAGCCCGATCGCCCTCCGGGACCACGGCCGTGCACCGATGGCAGCGGACCGGCCGACCGTGCCCGGTGGCGCCCCCGCAGGCGCCACCGGGCGCCTGCGTTCCCCGGATCGGGCAGACTGCCCCGAATCAAATCGTTCGCCCCCGCAGCACGGTCGCTGCTACAGTCCCCGGGACTTGTAGCCGTGTGATCGAGGAGTGGCAGACGTGGCGGGTGACGACGACATCTCCGGGTGAGATCCGGACTTGACGGCCGCCGGCCGGTGCTCGACGAGCGCCGCAGCCGAGGTGGCCCTCATCGTCGTGCCCCTTTCCCCCGTCTGCCCGGGGCAGAGCTCTGTCCTCCTGCCCCCGCCCTCCTCCGAGGTCCCCCGTGTCCGACGCCGCCGTCGTCTGCTCCCACCTGTCCTTCTCCTGGCCCGACGACACCCCGGTCTTCCGGGGCCTGTCCTTCGCCCTCGCCCCCGGCCGCACCGGCCTCGTCGCCCCCAACGGCTCCGGCAAGAGCACCCTGCTCAACCTGATCGCCGGTGAACTCCGGCCCGCCACCGGCTCGGTGACGGTCACCGGCAGGCTCGGCCACCTCCCCCAGAGCCTGCCGCTGAGCTCCGGCCTCACCGTCGCCGAGGTGCTCGGCGTCGCCGACGTCATCCGCGCCATCGACGCCGTCGAGTCCGGGGACGTCGACGAGAGGCACTTCACCGTCATCGGCGAGGACTGGGACGTCGAGGAGCGCACCCGCGCCCAGCTCGACCGCCTCGGCCTGGCCGACCTCGCCCTGGACCGGCGCCTGAGCACGCTCAGCGGCGGCCAGATCGTCTCCCTCGGCCTCGCCTCGCAACTCCTCAAGCGCCCGGACGTGCTGCTGCTCGACGAGCCGACCAACAACCTCGACGCCCAGGCCCGGCACCGGCTCCACGACGCGCTCGCGGACTTCACCGGCTGCCTGCTGCTGGTCAGCCACGACCGCGCGCTGCTGGACCGGATGGACTCCATCGCCGAGCTGGGCAGCGACGAACTCCGCCTCTACGGCGGCGACTTCACCTCCTACGAGCAGGCCGTCCGGGCCGGGCGCGAGGTCGCCGAGAAGAACGTCCGCAACGCCGAACAGGAGTTCAGGCGCGAGAAGCGGGAGATGCAGCAGGCCCGCGAGCGCGCCGACCGCCGCCAGAGCAACGCCGCCCGCAACCTCAAGAGCGCCGGCCTGCCGCGCATCTTCGCCGGGAACATGAAGCGCGGCGCCCAGGAGTCCGCGGGCCGGGCGGGCCAGATGCACGCCGCCCGGGTCGGCGAGGCCAAGGCCCGCCTCGACGAGGCCGGGCGCGCCCTGCGCGAGGATCAGCGCCTCGCGCTGGAACTGCCCGACACCCAGGTCCCCGCCGGGCGCACCCTCCTGCTCGGCGAGGGCCTCCAGGTCCGCCACGACGGAACCCCGGTGTTCGCCGACGGCGGGGTCGACCTAAGCGTGCGCGGCCCCGAGCGCATCGCGCTGACGGGGCCCAACGGCGCGGGGAAGAGCACGCTGCTCAAGCTGATCACCGGTGAACTGGCCCCGGACGGCGGGGAGATCACGCGCGGCGAGGGCCGGATCGCCTACCTCTCCCAGCGCCTGGACCTGCTCGGCCTCGACCGCTCCGTGGCGGAGAACTTCGCCGCCTTCGCCCCCGAGCGGCCCGAGAAGGAGCGGATGAACCTGCTCGCCCGCTTCCTGTTCCGCGGCGCCCGCGCCCACCTGCCGGTCGGGGTCCTCTCCGGCGGCGAGCGGCTGCGCGCCACCCTGGCCTGCGTGCTGTGCGCGGAGCCCGCCCCTCAACTGCTGCTGCTCGACGAGCCGACCAACAACCTGGACCTGGTCAGCGCCGGGCAGTTGGAGAGCGCCCTGAACGCGTACCGGGGGGCGTTCCTCGTCGTCAGCCACGACGAGCGCTTCCTCGCCGGGATCGGGGTGACCCGATGGCTCCGGCTGGCCGGGGGGCGGCTGGAGGAGACGGGGGCGCCCGTGGGTTAACACCCGGCCGTGGACTCCCGGACGTTCAGCGCCCAGTCGTGGCGCCGGACGGCCCCGGGCGCGGCCGTGCCCGCGAGGAGGTCGCTGAGCAGGGCCGCGCAGGCGCGCCCGTACTCCCCCGGGCGCAGGTCGACGGCGGTGACGCGGGGCGCCGAGCCGCGCGCCGCCGCGCCGTCCACGCAGGCGGCGACCAGCAGGTCCGTGCCGACGCGGCGGCCGGCACGGGCGGCGGCGGCCAGCACGCCGGGCACGGCGCCGTCCGGCGCGCAGACCACGGCGTCGGGGGCGGCGGCCCCGGCGAGCAGGTCGGCGGCGGCCGTCTCCGCCTCGGCGGGCGTGGCCGCGAAGGGCACCGTCCGTACGGCGACCTCGACGCCCTCGCGGCCGCCCCAGGCCTCGGCGGCCGCCCGGAGCGCGGCGGCCCAGTCGGAGCCGGGGCCGGGGGCGAGCAGGGCGGGGCGGCGGGCGCCGCGCTGCGCGAGGTGGTCCAGCAGGGCCGCCAGCGAGGCGGCGTTGTCGCACACCACGGCGCCGCTCGGTGCGGTGCCGCCGCCCAGGTAGCGCTCGCCCGTGACCACGGGGACCCCGGCGTCGAGCAGGTCGGGGACCTCGGGGTCGTCCAGTTCGGGGTCGATGACCAGCAGGCCGTCCACCCGGGCGGCGAGCCCGGATCCGGCGGCCGTGCCGGGGGCGAGCAGGACGAGGTCCAGCCCGTCCTCCCGCGCCCGCTCGACGGCGCCGAACGCCAGGTTCATGTAGTAGTCGAGGCGGGTCGCGGTGCGCGGCAGGTGCAGCCCGATCGCGCCGGTGCTGGCCCGGCGCAGGCTGCGCGCGGCGGAGTTCGGCCGGTAGCCGAGCGCCCGGGCCACGCCCTGGATGTGCGCGCGGGTGGCCTCGGAGACGCGGCCGGAGCCGCCGAGCGCGTTGGAGGCGGTGCTCTTGGACACCCCGGCCGCCCGGGCCACGTCGATCAGGGTCACGGAGCGGCTGGTCACAGCCCGGAATTCTAGACGCAGCCGCGCCACGCTCCCCCGCGCCCGTCGGCAATCCCTTGCTGGAACGTTCCAGCAGTGCTTAGGATGCGCCCGCTGGAACGTTCCAGCACGCCCGTCCCCGTCCGCCCCGAACACCCAGGAGCCACCCGCATGACGCGTGGATTCGACGTTGTGGAGACCGGTATCGCCGAGCTGCGCGCGGCGCTGGAGAAGGGCGGGACCACCGCGGTCGCCCTGCTCGACGCCTACCTCGCCCGGATCGAGGCGTACGACCGGCCCGGCACCGCCACCGCGCTCAACGCGATGGTCGTGATGAACCCCGGGGCCCGCGCCGAGGCCGAGGCCTCCGACGCCCGCCGCGCCCGGGGCGAGAGCCTCGGCCCGCTGGACGGCATCCCGTACACCGCGAAGGACAGCTACCTCGCCAAGGGCCTCACGGCGGCGGCCGGCTCCCCCGCCTTCGAGCACCTCGTCGCCCAGCGCGACGCCTTCGCGATCGAGCGGCTGCGCGCGGGCGGCGCCGTCCTCATCGGCCTGACCAACATGCCCCCGATGGCCAACGGCGGCATGCAGCGCGGGGTGTACGGCCGCGCCGAGAGCCCGTACGACGCCGACTGGCTGACCAGCGCCTACGGCTCCGGCTCCTCCAACGGCTCCGGCACGGCGACGGCCGCCTCCTTCGGCGCCTTCGGCCTCGGCGAGGAGACCTGGTCCTCCGGCCGCGCCCCCGCCTCGTACAACGCCCTGTGCGCCTACACCCCCAGCCGGGGCGTCATCTCGGTGCGCGGCAACTGGCCGCTCGTGCCGACCATGGACGTGGTCGTCCCGCACACCCGCACCATGGCCGACCTGCTCGAACTGCTCGACGTCGTCGTGGCCGACGACCGGGAGACCCGCGGCGACCTGTGGCGCAGCCAGCCCTGGGTGCCGCTGCCCGCCGCCTCCGAGGTCCGGCCCGCCTCCTACCCGGCCCTGGCCCCGGCCGACGCGGGCGCGGCCCGCGCCGCCCTGGCCGGCAAGCGCCTGGGCGTGCCGCGCATGTACATCAACGCCGACCCCGAGGCGGGCACCAACCCCGAGGGCGGCATCGGCGGCCAGACCGGGCAGCCGATCGAGACCCGCCCCTCGGTGATCGCCCTGTGGGAGGCCGCCCGCCGGGACCTGGAGGCGGCCGGCGCCGAGGTCGTCGAGGTCGACTTCCCCGTGGTGACCAACTACGAGTCCGACCGCCCCGGCGCGCCCTCCCTGCACACCCGGGGCCTCGTCGGCCGCGACTTCCTCACCGTCGAGATCGAGGACCTCTCCGCCCACGCCTGGGACGACTTCCTGCGCGCCAACGGCGACCCGGCCCTGAACACCCTCACCGAGGTCGACGGCACCCGCATCTGGCCCGAGCAGGAGGGCGAACTCCCGGGCCGCTACCAGGGGTTCGACGACACGATCGGCGACTACCCGCGCTTCGTGCGCGAGCGCCCCTGCACCTCCCTCACCGACCTGCCGCACCTGGAGGAGGGCCTGCGCGGGCTGGAGGAGACCCGCCGGGTCGACCTGGAGGAGTGGATGGACGGCCTCGGCCTGGACGCCGTGGTGTTCCCGGCCGTCGCCGACGTCGGCCCGGCCGACATGGACGTGAACGAGGCCTCCGCCGACCTCGGCTGGCGCAACGGCGTCTGGGTCGCCAACGGCAACCTCGTCCCCCGCCACCTCGGCATCCCGACCGTCACCGTGCCCATGGGCACCATGGCCGACATCGGCATGCCCGTCGGCCTGACCCTGGCCGGGCGCGCCTACGACGACAACGCCCTGCTCTCCCTCGCCGCGGCCTTCGAGGCGACGGGCGAGCGCCGTACGGAGCCCGGCCGCACCCCCCGCCTCACGGCGCGGTGACCGCCGGGGAGCGCGGGGGCCGGATGCGTCAGCCCTCGCGCTCCCGGGTGTTCTCCAGCACCAGCCGGCCCATGACCTCGTACCGGTCGGGCCTGCGCGCCCGGGTGTACAGCGCGAAGGCGACCCCGCCCGCGAAGACGGCGCCGACGATCCACGGGGTCAGCGTCAGGAAGAGCGCCTGCGAGGCGGCCCCCGCCGCCGTGTCCAGGTTCAGCACCAGCAGCACGATCGCGGCGATCATGCCGAGCCCGCCGAGCAGCGGCGCCGTGAACGTGCGGAACCAGTGCCGGGATCCGGGGTGGTGGCGGCGGAAGTACGCGATCACGGCGAAGGAGCAGAGCGTCTGCACCACCAGCAGCGCCATCGTGCCGAGGATCGCGGTGAGCGTGTACAGGCCGGTGTACGGGTCCTGCCCGGCGGCCCAGAACCCGCCGACGACGGCCAGGGCGATCGCGCTCTGGGCGAAGGAGGCGACGTACGGCGAGCCGTGCCGGGGGTGGGTGCGCCCCAGCGCCGGATGGAGGAAGCCCTCGCGGCCGATCGCGTACAGGTAGCGGGAGGCGCACTGGTGGAAGGCCATGCCACAGGCGAGGGCGCTGGTGCACATCAGCCAGTGGAAGGCCGTCACCGCCCAGCCGCCGAGGTGCAGCCGGGCGGGCGCGAGGAAGAGGTCCAGCGGGCCGGGCCCGGCCGCCGTCCCCACCGCCCCGGCGCCGTTGGCCGCGACCACCGCCCAGGCGGTGAAGGTGTAGAGCACGCCGAGGCCGACCACCACCGCGAGCGTGGCCCGGGGGATGATCCGCCGGGGGTCGCGCGACTCCTCCCCGTACATCGCCGTCGACTCGAAGCCGATCCACGACCAGAAGCAGGCGAACAGCCCGACGCCCGCGTCCACCCCGCCGAACGCCCCGGCGGGGCTCAGCGAGGCCGTGGCCAGGCCGTCGGGCCCGCCGCCGTCCGCCAGCACCGCGCCGCCGAACAGCAGCAGCATCAGCACCTCACCGACGAGGAAGACGCCGAGGACCCGGGCGGCCACCTCCAGGTCGAAGTAGGAGAGCAGCGCGGTGACGGCGAGCATCGCCACCGCGAACACCTGCCACGGGCAGCCGACGCCGAACTCCGCCCGTACGGTCTGCTGGGCGAAGTACGCGAAGATCCCCACGACCGAGGCCTCGAACACCATGTACGCGAGCACCGCGAGCAGCCCCGAGGCCATGCCGGCCACCCGGCCGAGGCCGTGGGAGACGAAGCCGTAGAAGGCCCCGGCCGTGGTGATGTGCCGGGCCATGGCCACGTACCCGACGGTGAAGACCGTCAGCACCACCGTGACGAAGGCGAAGGCGGCGGGCGCGTGCGTGCCGTTGCCGCCGCCGATGACCACCGGCAGGTTGCCGGTCATCGCGGTGATCGGCGCGGCCGTGGCCAGGGCCATCAGGACGACCCCGGCCAGGCCGACGGACCCGGCCTTCAGCCGCTGCACCGCGGGCGCGCCCCGGTCGGCGGTGGACTTCTCGGCGGTCGGCATCCGCGGCTCCCTCGACGGCCCTCACTGGTCGCCCCAGTGTGGGCCGCCCCGCCGCCGCCGGGCCTCGGGCCCAAGCGGCGCGGGGGTTCACGGAGTTGACGCCGCCTCAAGAAGCGGCCGTCAGCGCCGGTTCGCGTGGACGGCGGCGGTCTCCTGGATCTTCTTCCAGGACTTCGGCTCCGCCGGCACCGCGCCGTTGCCCTGCGCGGTCAACGCGGCGGGCTTCGCCCCGCTCGGGCCGACGGGCGGCTTGGAGGGGGTGAACAGCCAGGTGGTGAAGAAGTCGCCGAGCTTCTGCCCGGAGAGCTTCTCCGCGTACGCCTCGAAGTCCTCGACGGTGGCGTTGCCGTAGCGGTGCTCGGTCGGCCAGCCCTTGAGGATCCGGAAGAAGGTCTCGTCCCCGAGCTTGACGCGCAGCGCCTGGATGGCCATCGCCCCGCGCAGGTAGACCGGCCAGGAGAGCGGCTCGTCCGCGCCCGGGTCGCCCGGCTCGACGCTCCAGAACGGGTCCCCGGCCGGGTACCGGGCGTAGGCGTAGTCGGCCAACTCCTGGGCCGTGCCCTCGTTCTCGTGCTCGGACCAGAGGTACTGCGCGTAGAAGGCGAAGCCCTCGTTCAGCCAGATGTCCTTCCAGCGGGCGAGCGAGACGCTGTCCCCGTACCACTGGTGGGCCAGCTCGTGCACGACCACCGAGGTGTTGGCCCCCCGATCGAACTGCCCCGGCCCGTAGATGATCCGGGTCTGGGACTCCAGGCCGCCGCTGCTCGGGATGTTGGGCACGAAGCCGCCGATCGAGCTGAACGGGTACGCGCCGAAGTAGCCGCTGAGGAAGTCCACCAGCTCGCCGGTGCGCTCCACGCTGGCGCGGGCGGCGCCGGCGTTCGCACCGAGGTCCTTGCTGTACGCGTTGTAGACCGGTATCCCGCTCGCGGTGGTGTCCTGGGTGATGTCGAACTTCCCGATGCCCAGCATCGACAGGTACGTGGCCTGCGGCTTGTCCTCGCGCCAGTTGTAGCGCGTCCAGCCGATCTGCGAACTGGTGCCGGTCAGCACGCCGTTGCTGACCACCTGGGTGCCGTTGGGCACCAACACCGAGACGTCGAAGGTCGCCTTGTTGCTCGGGTGGTCGTTGCTCGGGAACCACCAGGCCGCCGCCAGGGGCTCGTTCGCCACGACCGCGCCGTCCGGCGTGCGGCGCCAGGCGCTGTAGCCGCCGTACCGCTGCACCGTCGACGGCACGTCCTTGTAGCGCACGACCACGGTGATCGGGCTGCCCTTGAGGAGCGGCCGCGCCGGGGTGATCTCCAGCTCCTGCTCGCCGCTGGTGGCGAAGGTCGCGAGCCGCCCGTTGACCCGGACCTCGGAGACCTTCAGCGTGAAGTCGAGGTTGAACCGGGAGAGGTCCTGGGTCGCCGTGGCCAGGACGGTCGTGGTGCCCTCCAACTCGTCCGTGGCGGGCTGGTACTTCAGCCGGATGTCGTAGTGCGAGACGCGGTACCCGCCGTTGCCGAAGTTCGGGTAGTACGGGTCCCCCACGCCCTCCGCCCCCGGCTGCGGGCCGGGGCCGGAGGCGGAGGCGGGGACGGCCAGGAGCAGGGACAGGGCACTGGCGGCGGAAACGATCAGTCTCTTGCGCACGCGTGGTCCTCCAGGATCACCGGAACAACAGTTCTGATCGGTCCCTATGTCCCGTCAACTCCCCTTCCACTCCCCGACGGTGAGAATCTCGTAAGAATCCGGTACCGCCGCTGGACGGGGCTCCTCAGCCGTGGCAGCGCGGCCCCGGGGGCAGGGCGGGTGCCCCCGGGTGTGTACGCGCGGGCCTGTCCGGTCGGCGGAGTGCCTGGTATGTCTGGCTACGGGCGTCCGCAGGCGGCGGGTGCCCGTAGCCGGGGAGGGCTCGTGCACCAGCACTCGAAGAACCCGCGGAGCGCCACGGCGTCGCCGCGCACGGCCCCCGAGCGCCGGAGCAGCACCGGGCCGTCCGTCGCGGAGCAGGAGGTCCGGGCGGACGCGCCGATGACGCCGGACACGGCCCTGCACCTCCAGGCCACCGTCGGCAACGCGGCGGTCGCCCGGATGATCCGGCAGCAGCGGCCCGCCGGGGGCGGGCAGGCGGCGGACGCCCCGGTGCAGCGCTCCACCGTGCCCGACGTCCTGCGCTCCCCGGGCCGGCCGCTGGCCGAACCGGTGCGCACCGAGATGGAGTTGCGGCTGGGGGCGGACTTCCGGTCCGTGCGCGTCCACGACGACGCGGCGGCGGCCCGGTCCGCGGCCGAGATCGGCGCCCGCGCCTACACCTCGGGCGACCACGTCGTGATCGGCCACGGCGGATCGGACGAGCACACCCTCGCCCACGAGCTCAGCCACGTGATCCAGCAGCGGCAGGGCCCGGTGGCCGGCACGGACAGCGGCTCGGGGCTGCGGGTGTCGGACCCCTCCGACCGCTTCGAGCGCGCGGCCGAGGCGAACGCCACGGCCGCGCTGCGCCGCCCGCTGCCCGAGGTGGCGGCGCTCGGGGGCGCCCGGACGGCGGACCACGCGCACGCGTCGGTCCAGCGCGCCCCCTCGGGGGGCACGCCCGCCGCACCGGTCGCCTCGCAGGTCGCCCTCACGCACCTGACGGGGGACGACCTGGAGGGCGAGTGCGGCTACTTCGAACGCCGCCGGGCCCTGAGCGTCAACCCGCCCCAGCAGGGGGTGATCGTCCAGGAGATCACCCGCGTCTTCGACGTGAAGGAGTGGGACGGCCAGGGCTGGGTCGCCCTTCCGGACACGGCCATCGACGGCTACGTCACGGCGAAGAACTCGTCCGTGAACGCCACGGTGGGCCGCTACTGGGAGCTGTGGCAGGTCGACGCGCAGGGCAACGTCTCGGACGGCGGGGAGGACACCTTCGGCCTGCCGTCCATCATCCCGGGCAGGAAGCGCGTCAACACCACGCAGGGCTCCTACACGATCACCGGGGACGCCGTCTTCTACCCCACCGCCGCCGCGCCGGCCACCCTGGGCTTCACCCGGGGCGGGGCCGCACCCGCCGGTGGCCTGTTCAGCACCCTGACCGACCCGTCGGGCGCCATCGCGGCGGCCGGCCTCACCCCCACCGGCCAGGCGGTGCGGTGCCGGGTCCGCGTCGAGTGGGACAGCTCGTCGGCCGACAGGTACTCGGACGTCACGATGACCTGAGCGACCCCGCCGGGGAGCCGAACACCTGTGCCCGGTACCGGAGTTCTCCGGTACCGGGCGCAGGCGCTCCCACTCAGGCCCGGGCCTCCTCCGGGACGCCGAGGGCGATCAGCAGCCGGTCGCGCAGGTCGGCGAGGCCGGGGTGGCGGCGGCGCTCTGGGCCGGAGGGGCCGTCCGGGCGCAGGTCGAGCGAGAAGCGCCCGTCGGTGAGGACGAGGAGGCGGTCGGCGAGCAGCAGCGCCTCGTCCACGTCGTGGGTGACGAGCAGGACGGCGGGCCGGTGGCGGGCGCACAGGTCGCGCAGGAGGCCGTGCATGCGCATGCGGGTGAGGGCGTCGAGGGCGCCGAACGGCTCGTCGAGCAGCAGGAGCCGGGGCTCGCGCACCAGCGCCCGGGCGAGCGCTACGCGGGCGGCCTCCCCGCCGGACAGGGTGGCGGGCCAGGCGTTCTCCTTGTCGGCGAGGCCGACCTCCGCGAGGGCCGCGCGACCGCGCTCACGGGCGGCGGCGCGCGGGCCGCGCAGGCCGAGGACGACGTTGTCGAGGACCCGGCTCCAGGGCAGCAGCCGGGCGTCCTGGAACACCACCGAGCTGGGTTCGGGCACCTGGACGAGGCCCTCGCCCGCGACCGCCTCGTCCAGTCCGGCCACGGCGCGCAGCAGGGTGGACTTGCCGGAGCCGCTGTGGCCGAGCAGGGCGGTGAACTCGCCCCGGGCGATGTCGAGTTCGATCCCGTCCAGGACGGTGCGCCCGTCGAAGGAGCGGCTCAGGGCGCGCAGTCGCACGCCGTCCTCGGCGGGTGTCAGCCCAGGGTCGTGCGCCACTGCAGCACCTTCCTCTCCAGGAGTCGGACCAGGGTGTCGGAGGTCAGTCCCAGCAGCCCGTAGACGACCAGGCCGACCACGATGACGTCGGTCTCGCCGAAGGTGCGGGCCTGCTCCATCAGGTAGCCGATGCCGCTGTCGGCGTTGATCTGCTCGCTGACCACCAGGACGAGCCAGGAGACGGTGACGGCCATGCGCAGGCCGGTGAAGAAGCCGGGGGCCGCGCCGGGCAGGACGATCCGGCGCAGGAACCGGAGCCGGTCGAGCCCGAGGGTGCGGGCCAGTTCGGCCCAGCGGACGTCCAGGCCGGTGAGCGCGGCGTGGGTGTTGAGGTAGACGGGGAAGAAGGTGCCGAGCGCGACCAGGATGATCTTGACCTCCTCCCCGATGCCGAACCACAGGATGGCCAGCGGCACCAGGGCGAGGATCGGCAGGGCCCGGAAGAGCTGCGCGGTGCCGTCGATGAGGGCCTCGCCCAGCCGGGAGAGCCCGGCCAGCAGGGCGAGCGCCACGGCGGCGGCGGTGCCGAAGGCCAGCCCGAGGGCGGCGCGTTGCAGCGAGACCCACAGGTGGTGGCCGAGCTCGCCGCTGCTCAGCAGCTCCCAGCCGCGCGCGCCGATGTCGCCGGGCGGGGCGAGGGTCTGCGGGTCCAGCACCCCGGTGGCGGAGGCGAGTTGCCAGACGCCGAGCAGGAGGAGGGGGCCCAGCGCGCGGGCGAAGGGGAGCCTGCGGCCGCGCGGGCCCGGCGGGCGGGCGGTGCGCGGGCGGCGCAGGGCGGAGGCGCGGGTGGTGGTGGCCACGGCTCAGCCCTTCGCGGCGGCGGACTGGACGGCGTCGAAGCGGCGGTCGAAGACGGTGCCCACGTCCTGTCGGGTGATGACGCCGGCCGCCGCCAGCACGTCGGCGATCTGCTGCAGCCGGGCCGACGCGGTGGCGTAGTCGGGGATGGTCGCGGTGCCGTTGTTGGCGACGACGGCCTCGCCGACGGAGGCGGGCAGCTTCTGCGAGGTCACGTAGTAGGACTGCACCCAGGCGTCCTTGTGCGCGGTGATCCACAGCTCGGCCCGGGTGAAGCGGGCCGCCAGGTCGGCGAGGGCCGCGCTCCTGGCAGGGTCGGTGACGGCGGCGCCGGGTGCGATGAGCAGTTGCAGCCCGCTGGTCAGGCCCTTGTCGCCGTCCAGTTCGTGGGCGCCCTTGTCCTGGTAGGCGTTGCCGTACTTGCTGACCAGCGGCTCGGTGAGTGTGCCCGCGTCGACCTGTCCGGCGGCGAGCGCGGCCGGGATCTCCGGCGGGTTGAGCTTGACCAGGGTGACGTCGGTGGGCTTGAGACCGGCGTTCTTCAGGGCGGTCAGCACGGCGGGCTGGAAGGTGGTGCCCTCGGCGTAGGCGACCTTCTTGCCCTTCAGGTCGGCGACGGTCTTCGCCGCGCTGCCCGGCGAGGTCCACAGGTGGACTGCGTCGGGGCTGTTCTGCACGACGCCGACGACGCGGGCGTCCTGGCCGTGCGCCTGGGCGAAGACGACCGGGGCGTCCGAGACGAAGCCGACGTCCGCGGCGCCGGCCCGGAACGCCTCCAGGACGGCCGGGCCGCCCTGGAAGGAGGACCAGCTGATCCCGTACGGCAGGTCCTTGTCCTGCCCGGAGGCCTGCAGCGTGGTTCTGAGCAGGTCGTTCTGGTCGGCGATGCGCAGCGTGACGCCGGCGGGCACGGAGGTGGCCAGCGGCTCGACGGCCGGCCCGGCCGAGGCCTTGCCGCCCGCGCCGGAGGTGCAGCCGGTCAGCACCGCCGTGAGGAGCGCGGCGGCGCCGAGGGCGCCTGCGGCTCGGGCGGCGGAGGCGGGCGGACGGAACGTGGGCATGGCGAAGCTCCCGGACGAGGGGGTGAACAGGGGATCGAAGGTGGCCTCATGCTCGCCACGGCGCCGGGGAACTGTCAACGAAATCACGTAAATATCTTTCCATTTTGACCCCTGAATTGCCGCAATATTGCGCCGTGTTGCGCCCTGATGCCGCATTACATGGGATCTCGATGGCGATGACGAAAGTTATTTACGAACAGTGCGCCGGTGGCTAGGGTCACTGCCGTGCGCTCCTGCTACCTCCTCGACCCGGCCCGGCCGTCGCTGCCCCGCCTCCTCGGCCGGGCCCGCGCGGCCGGCCTGGACACCGTCGTCGCCAAGCTCGGCTCGGTGACCCCGACGCTCCTCGACCAGGTCCGCCACCACGGCCTGCGGCTGTACGGGAGCTTCGCCTGCTTCCGGGGGCCGCAGGGGCCGCAGGCCGTCGACCAGGACGGGAACGCGTGGCAGCCGATGGAGTGGTACACCGGCGTACGGCCCAACGACCCCGCGTGGAACGCCCGGCTGGCCACGGAACTGGACGCCGCACTGCGCGCCCTGCCGCCGGACGCGCCGCTGGACGGGCTGCTGCTCGACTTCCTGCGCTGGCCCCTGCACTGGGAACTGGAGCTGCGGCCCGGCGCCCGGCCCCGCTCCTCCTCCTACGACCCCGCCACCCTGCGGCAGTTCACCGAGCGGACCGGCCTGCGCCCGCCCGGCCCGGGCGCGGAGGCCGCACGCTGGATCGCCGAGCGGCACGCCCCGCAATGGACGGCCTTCCGCACCGCGGCCGTCACCGGTGCGGCGCGCCTCCTCGCCGACACCGCCCGCCGGGCCCGGCCCGGGACGGCCGTCGGCGCCTTCCTCGTCCCCGCGGCGGACGAGGCCGAGCGCCGTGCCCTCGTCGGCCAGGACGCGCGCCAACTCGCCGACGTCCTCGACCTGTTGATGCCGATGACCTACCACGCCATCGCGCACCGCGACACCGGTTGGCCCGCCCGGCTCACCCGCACCCTCGCCTCCGACGCCGCCCCCGCCACCGTCGTCCCCGTCGTCCAGACCACCGCGGACGCCGCCGCCGTCCTCCCCCGCACCCCCGGCCCCGCACCCGACTGGGGGCCCGCGATCGACGACTCCGCGTTCGCCGCCCTGCTCGACACCACACTGGACGCCGGATCGGGCGGCATCTGCCTGTTCCCCGCCGAAGGCCTCGACCCCGACCGCTGGACCCTGCTGGGCGACCGCCTCGCCCGCCACCGGCCGCCGCACCACCCGCTGGAAGGACCACGCCGTGCCCGATGACCTGCTCGCCCGCATCCGCCACCGCCGCGACCAACTGCCGCCCGCCGAACGCGGCATCGCCGACCTGGTCACCGCCGACCCGGGCCTCGCCGCCGAACGGACCATCACCGAACTCGCGCGCGCCGCCGGCACCTCCGAGACCACCGTGCACCGCTTCTGCCGCAGCCTCGACCTGCGCGGCTACGCCCAGCTCCGGCTCGCCCTCGCCGCCGAGGCCGAACGCCTGCGCGCCGACGACCGCGCCGACCTCGACCTCTCCAGCGACCTCGACCCCGAGGACACCCCGGCCCAACTGGTCCGCAAGGTCGGCTGGGCCAACGCCCGGGCCGCCGAGGAGACCGCCGCCGGGCTCGACCTCGACGTGCTCGCCGCGCTCGGCGACCGCGTCCGCCGGGCCCGCCGCATCCTGGTGGTCGGCGTCGGCTCCAGCGCCCTGGCCGCCCTGGACGCCACCCAGAAGCTCCAACGGCTCGGCTACGGCGCGGTGTTCGCCAGCGACGTGCACGCCGCCCTGATGATCGCCGCGCTCCTCGAACCCGAGGACCTCGCCATCGGCTTCACCCACTCCGGCCGGGCCAGGGAGGTCGTCGAGGTCCTGGAGGAGGCCCGCACCGCGCGGGCCGGCACCGCCGCCGTCACCAGCGGCCACCGCTCCCCCGTGGCGGCCACCGCCGAGCTGGTGCTGCTCACCGCCGCCCGGGACACCGCCTTCCGCAGCGGCGGGACGGCCTCCCGGACGGCCCAACTCACCGTCGTGGACGCCCTCTACGTCACCCTCGCCCAGCACGACCACGCCCGCATCCTCGACGGCCTCGAACGCGCCCACGACGCCGTCCGCCGCCACAGCCTGCGCCGCCCCCGCTGAGCACCCGTACCGACGAACGGAGCCCGCCCGTGCCCGCCTCTCCACGCCGACCCGCCCTGCTGCGAAGCCTCCTGACGCTCCTCCTGGCCGCCACCGCCGCCCTGCTGCCGCTCCCCGCCACCGCGAACGCCACCCCTGCCCCCACCTCCGCCGGATTCACCCTCTACGACGACACCGCCTACGCCTCCGCGAGCATCGGCCACGGCGCCGTCGCGGCCAACCTGGTGCCCAACCGGATCTGCACCCCGCTCGTCACCGGCGGCGCCATGCCCACCCAGGCGCAGTGGACCGCCCTCGTCCTGCAGTACGACACCCACCCCGACGCCCCGTTGGTCCTCGACTGCGAGAGCCTCTACCTCACCGGCGACGCCGCCACCGCCGCCGACCACCTCGCCCGCCTCGCCCAGCTCCAGAGCTGGGCCCGGCAGGCCGCCCCCACCCAACTCATCGGCTGGTACGGCCTGCTGGGCAACACCAGCGCCGCCAACCAGGGGCTCTACCGGCAGCTGATCGCCCAGGACCGCAACACCGCCTTCTTCCCCTCCGCGTACACCTACGCCACCGGCTACGACAGCTGGCTCGCCACCCTGAAGGCCAACCTCGCCACCGCCGCGCAGATCGACCCGGCCGTGCCCGTGCTGCCGTACGTCTGGCCGCAGTACCACGACGGCACCGGCGCCCTCTCCCTCACCTGGGTCCCCGCCGCGCAGTTCGGCTTCGAACTCGCCACCCTGCACGACCTCGGCCTGTCCGGCGCCGTCATCTGGGGCGGCGGCAACCCGGCCGTCTGCGACAGCACCTGCCAGAGCACCGCCGGGAGCCAGGGCTGGCTGCCCGCCACCCAGACGTTCCTCGACTGGTCCGCCTCCCCCGAGGCCGCCGCCCCCGACCTCGCCCTCGGCCGCCCGGCCACCGCCTCCAGCAGCTACAGCTCCGCCCTCCAGCCCGGCAACGCCGTGGACGGCGACCCGTCCACCCGCTGGGCCAGCGCCTACGCCGACCCGCAGACCTTCACCGTGGACCTCGGCGCCACCCGGTCCCTCGCGGGCCTGCGGCTGGTGTGGAACACCGGCTACGGCAGCGCGTACCAGGTCCAGCTCTCCGAGGACGGCACCGACTGGACCACCGCGTACGCCACCACCACCGGCACCGGCGGCGTCGAGTACCTCACCGGGCTGCACGGCAGCGGCCGCTACCTGCGCCTGAACCTGACCGCCCGGGGCACCGCCTACGCCTACTCGCTCTGGAGCCTCGATGCGTACGACGTCTGACCGGGCCCCCGGCGCCGCGCACCTGCCGCCCACCGAGGCGCGCAACCCGCTCAGCACGGCGCTCGACACCCTCGACACCCCGGCGCTGCTGCGGCTGATCAACGACCAGGACGCCACCGTCGCCGACGCCGTACGGGCCGCGCTGCCGCAGCTCGCGCAGCTGGTCGAGGCCGGAGTCCGGGCGCTGTCGCACGGCCGGAGGGTCCACTACTACGGCGCGGGGGCCGGCGGCCGGATCGCCCTCGGCGACGCCCTGGAGCTCGGCCCGACCTACGGCATCGGCCCGGAGACGGTCCTCGCCCACCTGGCCGGGGGCCCGCAGGCCGCCGCCCGGGCCGCCGAGCACGCCGAGGACACCGCCCCCGACCCGGCCGAGGAGGAGCCGCCCGTCGCGGGGGACCTCGTCATCGGCGTCACCGCGAGCGGCCGCACCCCGTACGTCCTCGCCGCCCTCGCCCGCGCCCGGGCCGCCGGGGCCGTCACCGCCCTGCTCTCCGGTGATCCGGCCGCGCCCGCCGCCGCCCACGCCGACCTGCACGTGGTGCTCGACACCGGGCCGGAGGTCGTCACCGGCTCCACCCGGATGAAGGCCGGAACGGCCCAGAAGCTCGCGCTCAACGCCTTCTCCACCGCGCTGATGGTCCGCACCGGCCGCACCTGGTCCAACCTGATGGTCGCCGCCTCCGCCCGCAACGGGAAGCTGCGCTCCCGCGCGGTGCGCACCCTGGTGACGGCCTGCCAGGTCACGGAGGAGCAGGCCGCCGACTGTCTGGAACGCTGCGCCGGGGAGACCGCCACCGCCCTCGTCGCCCTCAGCACCGGCGCCGCTCCCGAACGGGCCCGCGCCGCCCTCGCCGCCCAGGGCGGGCGCCCGTTCGCCGCCGTCCGCGCCCTGGCCGGTGAGCCGCGGTGACCCTCCACCTGGGGATCGACGCCGGCGGCAGCCATACCCGGGCCGTCCTGCTCGACGCCGACGGCGCGACCGTCGGCCGTGCCGAGGGCCCCGGCGCCAACCCCGCCGGTACGGCGCCGGGCGCGGCCGGCGCCACCCTCGCCGCCACCGCCTCCGCCGCGCTCGGCGGACGGCCACCCGGCCTGGTCGCCGCCTGCCTGATCGGCCTCGCCGGGCACCGGGCCCTGCCCGACCCCGACGCCTTCGCCGCCGGGTTCCGGCGGACGCTGCGCCTCGACGGCCCGGTGCTGCTCGTCCCGGACGCCGTTCCGGCGCTCGCCTGCGGCACGGACGGCCGCGAGGGCACCGTCCTGATCGCCGGAACCGGCGCGATCTGCGTACGGATCGCCGGCCTGCGCGCCGTCACGACCAGCGGCGGGCTCGGCTGGCTGCTCGGCGACGAGGGCAGCGGCCTGTGGATCGGCCGGGAGGCCGTCCGCCACGCCCACGCGGCGCCCGGCGACGCGCTCGGCCGCACCGTCCGCGCCCACTGCGGCGCAGCCACCCCCGACGACCTGGTGCGCTGGGCCTACGCCGGGCCGCCCCGCCGACTGGCCGCGCTCGCCGCACCGGTCTGCCGCCTCGCCGCCGAGGGCGACCCGGCCGCCCTCGCGATCACCGACGCCGCCGCCGACCACCTCGCGGCCCTCGCCCGCGCCACCGCCCGCCCGGGCGAGCCCTTCGTCCTCGCCGGTTCCGTCGCCACCTCCCCCGGCCCGGTCCGCACGCGCCTGCACCACCTCCTCACCGACCTCGCCCCGCTGTTCCCCCGCACGGACCCCGCCAGCGCCGCCGCCCGGCTCGCGGCCACCGTCGCCTGACCCGCTCCGGGCGCGGCCCGCGTCAGGACGCGGCGGCGCGGGCCGATTCCAGGTCGGCGACCAGGCGCCCTACGCGCCGGTTGCTCCTGCCCGAGCTGTGGCCCGCCAGCATGAGGAGCTGGTCCGTGCCGCCGGAGGCCAGGACCAGTTCCGGGACGTCGGAGGTGTAGACCTTGCCCTTCAGGACGGCGACGCGCACCTCGCGGATCTCCGCCCACGCGTAGGAGCGCGACCCGAGCAGCCCGGTGTACCGGACCCCGGCGGGCCCGTAGGAGACGCCGAACACCGGCGCCCGGAACGTCATCACCGCGCCCGGCACGCCGAGGAGCAGGACCGGGACGAGGATGCCCACCTCCGCCCGGGGCCACTGCTTCACGAAGCCCGCCGCCATCGTCACGGCGACCAGCAGGCACACGGCGCCCAGCAGGACGTAGGTGATCGACCAGGCCGTACGTCTCCGTCGCTCGCGCATGATGCCGCCCCTTTCCCGAGCCCACAGCATACGAACCGCGGCCACCGCTCACAGGTGCAGGATGCGGCGCAGCCAGGAGAGGCGGGCGGCGAGGGCCGCGCGCGTCACCTCGTGGTCGGGGGCGAAGACGTCGAAGCCGTGGAAGGCCCCGTTCCAGACGTGGAGTTCGGCCTCTCCCCCGGCGGCCCAGATGCGGGAGGCGTAGGCCACGTCCTCGTCGCGGAAGAGTTCGGCGCTGCCGACCTCGACGAAGGCGGGCGGCAGGCCGGAGAGGTCCCCGGCGCGGGCGGGGGCCGCGTAGGCGGGCACGTCGGTGCGGTCGCCGAGGACGGCCCGCCAGGCGAGTTGGTTGATCGCGCGCTGCCAGGTGCCGGCGCCGTCGTACTGGTGGCTGGAGACGGTGGTGCCGGTGTCGTCCAGCATCGGGCAGATCAGCAGCTGCCCGGCGGCGCGCGGCCCGCCTCGGTCGCGGGCCATCAGGGCGACGGCGGCGGAGAGGCCGCCGCCCGCACTGCCGCCCATGAGGACGATTCCGTCGGGGTCGATCCCGAGTTCCGCCGCGCGGGCGGCGGTCCACAGGAACCCGGCGTAGCAGTCCTCCGCCTGGGCGGGGTACGGGTGTTCGGGGGCGAGGCGGTACTCGACGGTGACGGCGACCACGCCGAGGGCCTCCACCAGGTCGGCGAGCCTGGGGGTGTCCTGGTGGCGGGTGCCGGTGATCATGCCGCCGCCGTGGACGTTGTAGAGCACCGGGAGCGGGCCCCGGGCGCCGCGCGGGCGGAGCACGGTGAGGGCCAGGTCGGGGGCGCCCTCGGGGCCGGGGGCGGTGTGCTCCTCGACGTCGATGGGGCGGGTGCCGATGACCTCGGCGGGCGGCCGGGTGGGCAGGGGATCGCCCGCGCCGCGCATGTGGGGGATGGTCCCGAGCGTCGGCGCGGGGCCCTCGGGGGCGGGCATGGCGGCGAGGACGCGGCGCAGCTCGGGGTCGAAGGGGACGGGGACGATGGTCATCAGGAGGGGTCCCAACGGTGCGTCGAGGTCATTGCGGCGCGGTGAAGGCGAGCGCCCGGGCCGGGTTCTCCACCGTGATCCGGTGCAGGTCCGCCTCGTCGACGCCGTGGCCGCGCAGGGCGGGCAGGAAGTGGCGCGGGATGTAGTCGTAGCCCTGGCCGCCGTACCGCTTGAGCTGGATCTTCTGGCAGACGTCGTGGCCGAGCACCAGCTGCCCGGCCCAGCCGCGCTCGACCAGGCCGGCGATGCCGCGCACCACCTTGTGGTCGCTGCCGAGCACCAGGTGGCCCCAGGGGCTGCCGGGCGAGGCCATGAAGTCGAACTCCACGAAGACGCCGCGCTCCAGCAGCCGGTCCGCGAAGTCGGGGTCGCCGAGGACGTCCATGGCGTGACCGAAGACGACGTTGCCGGGGGCTACGCCCTCCTCGGCGAGGATGTCGAGGACGCGGAACTTCTCCTCGCCGACGCCGCCGACGTGGAAGCTGACGGGCGCTCCGGTGATGCGGCTGGCGCGCCCGGCGGCCCGTACGCTCTTCAGCTCGCCGTCGGTGAGCGGCGCGGTCTCGGCGCCGACCTCGCCGATGACGCCGCTGCGCACCCCGGTGCCGTCGGCGCCGAGGACGACGTCGCGCACGAGCAGCTCGGTGAGTTCGTCGACGCCGAGCCGGTCGAACCCGGCGGGGTGGAAGACCGGGGTGTACCAGCCGCCGCCCATGACGACGTTCAGCCCGGTGGCCCGGGAGAGCGCGAGCAGCGCGGCCGGGTCGCGGCCGACGCCCCTGGGGGTGACCTCGACCAAGGTGCGCCCGCCGGCGCGGGCGAAGGCGAGGACCTCGGCGGCCATCTCGTCGAGGCCGGTCAGCCGGTCGTTGTCGGCGTTGGGGTGCCCGTGGCGAGTGCGGGCGAGGTTGGCGAGGGTGAGCGGCTCGGCGGCCTCGGGCGTGTCCTCGCCGGGCCGGTGGTGGGCGGGCGGGCGGCGCAGGTCGAGGAAGACGTGCTCGTGCATCAGGGTGCTGCCGAGCGTGGACGGGTCCACCGGGCCCTCGACGGTGAGGGCGAGGCCGGTGAGGTCGGGGATCTCGAAGGCATACGTGCTCACTGGTCGCTCCTCTGCGCGGGGGCGGGGTGGGTGAGGAGGCGGCGCGGATTGTGCACCGTGACGGTCTCGGCGAGGGCCGGGTCGGCTCCGAGCATCGCCAGGTACGGCAGGAACTGCTGGGCCAGGAAGCCGTATCCGCCGCCGCCGTAGGCCAGCAGCCGGGACTTGGCGCGGGTGTCCTGGGAGAGCAGCAGCTGCCGGGACCGGCCCCGGCGGGCGAGTTCGATCACAGCGGCGGCCACGTCCTGGTCGTCCCAGCGGCTGTACACGGTGGGCAGCCGGCCCAGCTGGTCGAACTGGACGAACACGCCGCGCTCCAGCAGTGGTTCGAGCGCCCCCGGGTCGGCGGCGAGCGGGTCGCAGCGGCCGACGGCGACGCGGGTGAGGTCGGCGCCCTCGGCGGCCAGCAGGTCGAGCACGCGCTGCTGGACGGCGGGGTCGGGGCCGAGGGTGAGCGAGATCGCGGCGCCGGTCGCGGCCGAGGCGCGGGCGGCGGCGGTGAGCAGGGCGCGTTCGGCGGGGTCGGCCGGGTCCAGGGCGGCGAGTTCGCCGATGATCCCGGCCCGGACGCCGTCCACTCCCTCGACCAGCTCCCGGAGCAGCGCGGCGGTGAGGGTGTCGGCCGAGGAATCGGAGAGCGGACGGTGGAGGCCCGCGCCCATCACCACGGCGAGCCCGGTGGCCTCGGCGATCCGGCGCAGCGCGGCGGGGTCGCGGCCGAGATCGGCGGTGGTGAGGTCGACGACGGTGCCCGCGCGGTCGCGGGCCTCGGCGGCGGCCAGCCCTTCGTCGTCGAGGATCTGGTCGTCGCGGTTGGCGGCGCCGAGCGCCGCCGCGCCGAGCAGCTCCATGGTGAGCGGGGCATGGTCGAGCGGGCCCGCCGCGAGCGGCGTGAAGTCGCCGAGGAGGTGCTCGTGCGGCAGGACGGTCCCGAGCGTGGCCGGGTCCCTCTCGCCGGTGACGGTGACGACCGTGCCGGGAAGCGGTTCCACGGGCCTCACTCCTCCCCGTGCACGAGTCGGCCGTCGAAGTACGTCAAGTCGACGGGCAGGCCCGGCAGTTCGTGCGGCGAGACCTCACCGATCCGGCCGCCGAGCACGCACAGGTCGGCGGCCTTGCCCGGCTCGATGCTGCCCTTCCAGCCCTCGGCGAAGTCCTGGTGGGCCGGTTCGACGGTGTAGGCGCGCAGCGCCTCGCGCAGGCCGATCCGCTGCTCGGGGCCGCTGGGCCGGCCGGTGGCCTTGGACTCGCGCAGCAGCATGGAGGCGACGCCCTGGCGCCAGTCGGGCTCGGTGATCGGGGCGTCGGAGCTGGCGCGGACGCGGACCCCGGCGGTGAGTGCGGAGCGCACGGGCCACATCCGGGCCGAGCGTTCGGCGCCGACCACCTCGTCCATCAGGTCGGAGATGGTCCACTTGATGGCGGGGTTCATGTTGACGCCGTAGTCGTGCCGGGCGAGCAGCGCGAGGCTGCGCTCCGTCGCGAAGTCCCCGTGGATGAGGTAGTGCCTCGCGTCGGCGCGCGGCTGCTCGCGCTGGGCGGCGTCGAGGGCGTCGACGACGGTGTCGATGGCGCGGTCGCCGGTGACGTGGACGCCGATCTGGTGGCCGGCGGCGTGCGCGGCGGCGATCATCGCGGTCAGTTCGGCGGCCTGGAGGGCGGGCGCGGCACCGTGCACGCAGAGCGCGCCGTGGCCGCCGCCGGGGTAGGGCTGGTGCATCCAGGCGGTGCGGTTGGGCGGGACGCCGTCGGCGAAGAGCTTGACGCCGAGCACGGCGAGGCGGCGCGGGTCGAGGCCCTCCAGGTCCGTACCGGCCAGCGAGGCGAGGCCGGCCCGCAGGTCGGCCACTCCCCCGCCCATCGGCGCGGGCAGGAGCAACACGCTGACGCGGGCGTCGAGTTCGCCCGCCCGGGCCAGCTCCAGGTAGGTGTCCAGGGTGGCGCTGCCGAGTGCTCCGGACATGATGCCCTCGCCGCCGGGGCCGAGCCCGGGCTCGGTGTAGCTGGTGGTGCCGAGCGCGTGCAGCGCCCGGATCGCCCCGGTGACGGCGGCGCGGCGGCGGGCCGGGTCGGGGCGGGGGATGTGGGCGTGCACGGCCCGCTGGGCGGCCTCGCGCAGAATGCCGGTGGGCTGCCCGACGAGGTCGGTGTCGATGGTGCCGCCGGGCGGGGCGATGGTCTCCCGGTCGATCCCGGCGGCGCGCAGCGCGGCCGTGTTGACCCAGGCCATGTGGTCGGAGAAGTCGGTGAGGCAGACCGGGTTGTCGGGCGCGGCGGCGTCCAGGTCGGCGCGGTCGGGCAGCTCCCGGCTGCCGTCGCGGCACTCGGCGAGGTACCCGACGTCCCAGCCGCGCCCGGTGATCCACTCCCCGGGCGCGGCGGCGCGGGCGGCTGCGGCCACGACCGCGACGACATCGGAGATCGACGTCACGGAGGGGTAGTTCAGGTCCAGGGCGAGCGGCGGCCGGTTGAGGCCCCAGGCGTGGCCGTGCAGGTGGGAGTCGTTGATGCCGGGGAGCACGGTGCGCCCGCGCAGGTCGACGGTACGGGTGCCGGGGCCGGCGTGGGCCAGCACCTCGGCGGTGCTGCCCACGGCCAGCACCAGGCCGTCGCGGAGGGCGACGGCCTGCGCGCTGCTGTGGGCCGCGTCGACGGTGAGCACGTCCCCGTCGATCAGCACCAGGTCGGCCGGTCCGTCCGGCCGGGCGGCGCTCACGGGCCCTCGGGGTCGACGGAGCCGCCGTCCACCCAGTACGGGGAGACCAGCTCGCGCAGTTGCTCGGCGCCGACCCGCTCGACGAGGGCGAGAGCGCCCACGTTGTCGTCCAGCTGGGCCATCCGGCTGGCGCCGAACAGCACGGTGGCGGTGGCCGGGTGGGTGAGGGTGAAGGCGACGCAGAGCTGGGCGGGGGTGGTGCCGAGGTCGGCGGCGACGGCCGCGAGGCCGGGCGCGGCGGCGGTGATCCGGTCGCGGACGCCGCCGGGGTCGCGGCCGATCTCCCGGGAGGGGCTGGTGCGCCCGGCCAGGATGCCGCCCTCCAGCACGTCGGAGGCCTGCATGGACAGGCCCTCGGCGAAGAGCGCGGCGAAGGGCTCGCCGTCGGGGATCGCCCGGCGGCAGGGGCTGTACTTGAGCTGGGCGAGCTGGGGGCCGGGCGAGCCGGCGGCGAGGGCGTGCTCGCGGATCGTCCGGACGGCGGTGGCGGACCAGTTGTTGACGCCCCAGCAGCCGATGAGGCCCTCGCGCTCCAGCTCGGCGAGGTCCTCGGCGAGGCGGCGAAGGTCCAGGTCGTCGCGGCGGATGTCGCCGAGCACGGCCAGGTCGGCGTGCTCGACCCCGGCGCGGAACAGGGCGTTGCCCAGCTGGTCGCGCAGCGACATCTCCGGGTAGGGCTCGAGCCAGAGCTTGGCGGAGAGCAGGTAGTCCTCGCGGGCCAGGCCGGCGGCGCGGACGATGGCGGAGAAGAGCACGTCGGTGAAGACCGGCGGCCCGCCGGGCAGGCCGTAGACGGCGACGTCGAACAGGTTGATCCCCAGGTCGACGGCGCGGCGGACCATGGCGACGGCGTCGCCGAAGTCCATCCGGTCGTAGGTGTGCCAGGAGCCCAGGGAGAGGGCGGAGACCTCGGGGCCGGCGGTGCCGAGCCGCCGCCTGGGCACGATGGGCTGGGTGGTCATGCTGCTCCTCAAGGATGGTGGTGGAGGACCCGGCGCCCCGGGGGCGGGACACGGAAAACCCCGGGGCGCCGGGTGGTCAGGGGGATGGCGCGTCAGGCGAGTCGCGGGTCCACGACGGCCTTGGTCTGCTCCAGCCGGTGCATCGCCTCGATGGCGCCGGTGGCGCCGGAGAGCCCGACCGGCTCGCTGAACAGCTCGTCCCAGTCGTAGTGGTGGCGGAAGGCGCTCAGGAAGGAGATCGCCCGGTGGTAGTCGCCGACGTCGCCGTTGAGCGAGCCCCGGACGGTCAGCTCCTTGCCCATGACGGTGCCCAGCGGCAGCGGCTGCGGCGCGGGCCCTGTGGTGCCGCACACCACGAAGGTGCCGCCCCAGGCGGCCAGGTCCACGGCCTCGGCGCCGACGCCGGGCGCTCCGGCCAGGTCGATCACCAGGTCGGCGCCCCGGCCGCCGGTCGCGGCGAGCACGGCCTCCTTGCGGGCCTCGGGCCCGTCCTCCAGTCCGAGGACCAGGTCGGCGCCGAACTCGGCGGCCAGGTCGAGTCGGTGGCGCGGGCCGCCGATGGTGATCACCGGCCCGGCGCCGCCGGCCTTGGCGACGGCGGTGGCGACGATCCCGAGCGCGCCCGCGCCCTGGATCACCACGGAGGAGCCGGGCCGGGTGCCGCCGGCCCGGTCGAAGGCGTGCAGCACGGTCTTGACGGCGCACCCGGCCGCGGCGGCCCAGCGGGAGTCGACGTCGGCGGGCAGCAGGTACTTCTGCGCCCGCGGGGTGACGTACGCGTGCTCGGCGAGCCCGTTGGTGGCGTACGGCGGCCGGTCGCTGCGCTGGAGGAAGCCGTACCCCCGGTTCTCGCAGGCGACGGGGGTGCGCAGCACCGTACAGCCGTGGCAGAAGCCGCAGGTGGCCTCGGACCAGCCGATGCGGCTGCCGACGGCGACGGGCCGGCCGAGCGCGTCGACGGTGCCCTCGCCGACGGCGAGGACGGTGCCGGCCATCTCGTGGCCGAGCACCAGCGGCAGCATGCCGGGGAAGGACATGGCGCCGCTCCACAGGTGCACGTCGGTGGCGCAGAGCGTGGCGCAGTCGATCCGGACCAGGGCGGCGCCGGGCTCGATCCGCTCGGGCAGCGGAATCTCCTCGATGACCAGCGGTTCGCCGTGGGCCCGCAGTACGGCCGCCCGGGTGTGGGTGGGGAGCGTCATCGCGCTCGGTCTCCTTCGCGTGGTTCGTCCGGTGGGGTGGTCATCGGCTGTGCGCGGTGTCCCAGACCTCGTGCCGGCTGCGCCACCACAGCAGGACGAGGATGACCAGGAAGGGCACCACGCCCTGGTACTTCTGGATCGCCTCGACGGAGGCGGAGAACCCCTCCAGGCAGCCGAGGAAGAGGCCGCCGACCACGGTGAGCGGCAGGCTGCGGAAGGCGCCGAGCATGGCGACGGCCAGCGCGGTGTTGATCAGCTTGCCGAGGCTGGAGAAGTCGCCGCCGAGCCGGGGCGCGGCGAGCACCACGACCAGAGTGGTGACGGCGCCGATGGCGGCCCAGACGCAGACGGCGAGCCGGGCGACCGGGATGCCCACCACCTGGGCGGTGCCGGGCTGTTCGGAGAGCGCCTGGAGCCGCAGCCCGACCCGGGTGCGGGTGAGCAGCAGCCCGACGCCCCCGGCGATCAGCGCCGCGAAGACGACGGTGACCAGCACCGACTGCGGCACGACCACGCCGCCGACGGTGAACAGCGGCTTCTCGAAGGGGCTGGGGAAGGTGTGCGCGCCGGTGGTGTTGTTGCCGAACAGCCGCAGGCCTCCGGCCATCACGGCGACGTAGACGGCGACGGTGACGGCGGCCTTGGTGTTCTGCGAGTGGCCGGCGAACCACCGGACGAGGACGGCGCCGAGCAGGGCGGAGAGCGCGGCCCCCGCCAACACCCCGACGGGCAGCGCGATCCAGACGCTGACGCCGTTGTCGGTCAGGGTGACCATGGTGAAGGCGCCCGTGGCGCCGAGGGCGGCCATCGCGAAGTTGACGGTGGCGACCAGCCGGTGGGTCAGGACGACGCACAGTCCGAGCAGCGCGTAGACACCGCCGCCGGTCAGTCCGGCGAGTGTGGAGTTGAGCACGGGGCACCTCCTGGAGGGCTCGATGGGGGTCGGCGGGCTGTGGCGGGCTACTTCTTGGCGGGGACGATGAACCCTTCCGGGAGCACCTGCCAGGAGCCGTTGACGGCCTTGACGAACCGGCTGCCCTGGACGGGGTTGTGGGTGTCGCCGGGGCCGAAGACCCAGGGGGTGCCGACCATCGGGTAGGTGATCGGCTGCATGGACTTGAAGGCCTTGGTGACGCTCGCCCGGTCGACGGGGCCGCTCATGCCCTTGAGGACCTGGACGAACAGGTCGGCGGCCATGACGCCGCCCTGGCTGAAGGCGGTCTTCTGGATCTTGTTCTTCTCGACCACCTGGGACCACCGCTCGTTGCCGGGCAGGCTGGTGTCCGTGTACGGCTGCCACTCGGTGCCTGCGTAGACGTCCAGTCCGGCCGGGATGGCCTGGGCGCTGGCGTCGGTGTAGCTGTTGGCGCCGACGATGAACGCGGTGTCGGTCATGCCCTGGGTCTTGGCCTGGGCGAAGTAGGGGCCGACGACGCCGTTGTAGAGGACGGCCTGGCAGCCGGCGTCCTTGTCGGCGACGAGGTACTTGGTCGGGTCGCCGTCGGTGATGGCGAGCTCCTTGTGGGCCAGGGTCTTGCCGGTGAGCTCGGTCCACTTCTTGATCGAGTCCTCGATGCCGCTGCCGCTGCCGGGCAGGACGGTGTAGTCGAGGCAGACCTTGTCGCGCTTGAGGACTTCGGAGGCGTAGTAGAGGTTGGCGGTGAGCAGGTTGAACGGGCCGGGGTTGACCGGGGCGATGTTGGGGCTGCTGAAGCAGGCGGGGTCGACGCCGACGGCGGGGATGGAGACCACGCCGGCCTTGCTGTAGGCGGCGCGGTTGAGGCCGCAGTCCACGGCGCTGGAGGAGCCGACCAGGGCGACGACGCCCTTGGACTTGAGCAGGTCGACGGCCGCCTCGGTGGAGCGCTGCGGGTTCATCGCGTCGTCCACGCTGATCAGTTCGAGCTTGCGGCCGTTGATGCCGCCGGCCGCGTTGACCTCGTCGAAGACGGCCTTGACGGACTGCGGGACCTCGGGGGTCTGGAAGAGGCCGGTGATGCCGTTGATGGCGCCGACCTTGATCGGGCCGTTGGTGGAGCCGGAGTCGTCGTTGCAGGCGGTGGCGGTCAGCAGCAGGGCGACGGCGACAGCGGCGGCGGGCAGTCTCGGGATCTGCATGGGGGATCGTCCAATTCCGTCTGGGCGCGGGCGTCCCGGGGCACCGGGGGGTGTGCCTGAGGCCCGCTGAGGGTGGATGGAGGTGGAGGTGGTGGTAAGGGTCAGGCGGGGGTGACCTCGGCGGTGCCGAGGTAGGCGGCCATCACGGCCGGGTCGGCGAGCACCCGGGCGGTGGGGCCGGTGGCGATGACGTGGCCGAAGTCGAGCACGGTGACCTCGGAGCAGGCGGCCTGGACGAGGTCCATGTCGTGCTCGACGAGCAGGACGGAGACGCCGAACCGGGCGGGCACCTCGGCGAGGCGCCGGCCGAGCAGCAGGGACTCGGCGGCGGACTGGCCGGCGGCGGGCTCGTCCAGCAGGGCGACGGCGGGGCGGGCGGCGATGGCGGCGGCCACGTCGAGCAGGCGGCGGGCGCCGGCGTCGACCATGGAGACCGGCAGCCGTCCGGGCGGGCAGCCGAAGAAGTCGAGCAGTTCGTCGGCCTCGGCGGTGCTCAGCCTGCGCCCGGCTCCGATGGTCAGGTGCTCGTACTGGGTGAGTTCGGGGGCGATGGAGGTGGTCTGGAAGGTGCGGCGCAGGCCCCGGGCGGCGCGGGCGTTGGGCCCGTACCGGTCCAGCGGGGCGCCGGCGAGGGCGACGCTTCCCTCGTAGCCGCCGACGAAGCCGGTGACGGAGGCGATGAAGGTGGACTTGCCTGCGCCGTTGGGGCCGATCAGGCCGACGACGGCGCCGCGCGGCACGGTGAGGTCGACGGCGTCCAGGGCCGTCACGGAGCCGTAGCGGACGGTCAGCCCCCGGACGGTGAGGCAGGGTTCGCCCGCCCCCTCGACGCCCGCCCCCTCGACGGCTGCGCCGGTGAGCGGCTGCGGTTCGTACGGCGCCCGCGGGTCCTTCTCGCGCTCGGCGAGGAAGGCGCGGGCGGCGCGCTCGCGCTTGCGGCCCCGGGTGAAGTCGGTCTGGCTGACGCCGCTGCGCAGGGCGAAGACCGCGCCGACGCCGAACAGCATGCCGCCGAGGTCCTGCGGCAGGCCGAGCTTGTCGAGGATCGTCGCCATCACGGCGCCGAAGACGCCGCCCATGATCGCGCCCTCGGGGTTGTGCGGGCCGATCATGATGGCGACGGCGAACAGCGCCAGCGACTGCATCATGGCGAAGTTGCCGGCCACCACGAGGCCGAGCTGCCCGGCCATCAGGCCGCCGCCGACCCCGGCCACGAAGGCGCTGATCGCGAAGGCGGCCAGCTTGCTGCGCGGGATCGAGACGCCGTGCGCGGCGGCGGCCCGCTCGGAGTGGCGCAGCTCCGTCCAGGACATGCCGAGCCGGGTGCGGCCGAGCAGGCGCAGGCCGAGCGCCAGCAGGGTGAAGACGATGACGACGAGCACGAAGTAGGCGCCGTCCTCCTCGAAGAGCGCGGGCCGCTCCAGGGTGGTGAGGTCGGACATGCCGGGGAACTCGTTGGCGGTGAGCACGATGTCGGCGGCGACGGCGAAGCCGAAGGTGACCACGGCCAGGTTGACGCCGCGGATGCGCAGCGCGGGGAGGCCGACCGCGATGCCGACGGGTACGGCGGCGAGGCCGCCGATCGGCAGCCAGAGCAGGAGACCGCCGGGCGCCTGTACGGAGTTGAGCCAGAGCACGACCCAGGCGCCGATCGCGGCGAAGGACATCTGGCACAGGGACATCACGCCGACCCGGCCGACGATCACGCCGTAGCTCTGCATGATCACGGCGCTGACCACGGCGGTGATCGCCAGGTAGACCCAGTAGGGCGGCAGCACGGTGGGGACGAGCACGCAGGCCAGGACGGCGACGCCGAGGCCGCCGGCCAGTGCGCGGCGGTCGCCGGTCAGTCTCTCGGTGAGCCTCATGCTCCCTCGCTCCCTGCCTGGTCGGTGGCCGGTGCGCCGGCGAGGGCGCCCTCGCTGGTCCGGCCGAAGTAGAAGTCGTGCAGCCGCTCGGTGTCGCCGCGCAGTTCGGCGCAGGGGCCGTCGAAGACGAGGCGGCCCTTGGCGAGCACGTAGGCCCGGGTGCCGATCTCCAGCGCCAGGTGGGCGAACTGCTCGATGAGGAGGACGGCGATGCCGAGTTCGACGAGGTCGGCGACGGCGCGCATCAGCCGGTGCACCACGACGGGGGCGAGGCCGGAGGACATCTCGTCGATCAGCACGGTCTTGGGCTGGGCGACGAGGGCGCGGCCGAGCACCAGCATCTGCTGCTCGCCGCCGGAGAGGTGGCCGGCCTGGAGGGTGCGGCGCTTGGCCAGCTCCGGGAAGAGCCGGTAGGCGGTGTCCAGGTCGGCGTCGCCGCGCTGGGCGACCAGCAGGTTCTGCTCCACCGTGAGGGTGCGGAAGACGCTGCGGGCCTGTTCGACGTAGGCGAGTCCGGCGGCGGCGCGGCGGTGGGTGGGGAGCCGGTCGATCGGGTCGCCGGCCAGGGTGACGGTTCCGGCGCTGGTGCGGATCAGCCCGGCGATGCCGTCCATCAGGGTGGTCTTTCCGGCGCCGTTGGCGCCGAGCAGCACGGTGATCTCGGCGGGGGCGACGTCCAGGCTGACGCCGTGCACCACCGGGGTCTCGGCCCGGCTGATGCTGACCTCGCGCAACGAGAGGGCGGGGGCGGTCACGCCGGGCCGTCACAGATCACTGGTGCGTGGGGGTGCTGGGGCATCGTTTTCCTCCGATTGCCCGGGTGCCGATGGGGGCTTCGGCACTCGCAAATCGTATCTGATTCCATGTACGTTAAGAGTCACACCTCACCCTGTCCAGAGCTGGGAGCAAGATGATGCGCAACGGATTCCCGGACCACTCCGCCCCGGCCGACCTGGTCATTCGGGGTGGTCGGGTGATCACGATGAACGACCGGCAGCCCTCCGCGCGGGCCCTCGCGGTGCGCGCGGGCGTGATCGTCCGGGTCGGCTCGGACGCGGAGGTGGCGCCGCTCGTCGGCCCGGCGACCCGGGTGGTGGAGCTGCGCGGCGCGACCGTCCTGCCGGGCATCAACGACTCCCACCTGCACGGCGCCTGGCTCGGCACGATGTGGCCCGCCACGCTCATGGAGCAGCTCGCCGCCGACCCGCACGAGCACGGCCACGGCGCCGAGGGCCCGGCGCTCGCCGCGCTCGACACCGACGCGCAGCGCCGCGAGGCGATCCTGCGCACGGGCGAGCTGCTGGCCTCCCTCGGCATCACCAGCTACACCGAGCCGGGCCTGGGCCCCGGCGAGGACGCCGGCCCCACCGGCTGCTTCTCGGGCGCGGTGCTGGAGACGTACGCGGCCCTGGCCGCCGAGGGCCTGCTGCGCGCCCGTGTCACCGCCCTGCTGCTGTTCGGGCTGCTGGACGGGCCGAGCAGCGCCGACGACTTCCGCCGCGGCCTGGCCGGCTTCCCCGGCCCCGCCGAGGTGCCCGGCTGGTTCCGGGTGAACGGGGTGAAGATCTTCGCCGACGGCATCCCCCCGATGGGCAGCGCCTGGACGGACGAGCCGTACGCCCACGGCGGGCACGGCGCTCTGCTGGTGGACGGCGCCGACGCGGGCGAGCGCGAGGCCAACCTGCGCGCGATGATCGCCGCCGCGCACGCGGCCGGGCACCAGATCGGCGTGCACGCCACCGGCAGCCGCACCACCCGGGTCGTCACCGAGGCCTTCGCCGAGGCCCGCGCGGGCGACGGCCGCGACCTGCGGCACTACCTGATCCACGGCGACGTGCTGCACCCGGCCACGCTCGCCGCGATGGCGGCCGCCGGGGTCGGGCTGAACACCCAGCCGGGCATCGCCGTGGCCACCGCGCCGATGCTGGCCGGGGCGCTGGGCGCGGGCGCGCTGGAGCACGCCTGGCCCGTACGGGACGCGCTGGCCGCCGGGGTGCCGCTGTGCCTGAGCACCGACGCGCCCGTGCTGACGCCGGACTGGCGAGTGGCCGTGGCGGCGGCCGTCACCCGGGCCGGGGTGGACGGCACGGTGCACGGGCCCGAGCAGCGCATCGCCCTGCACCAGGCCCTGTACGCCTACACGGCGGCCCCCGCCCGTCAGGACGGGGCGGAGGCCTGGAAGGGCACCCTCGCGGAGGGTCGGGCGGCGGACCTGTGCGTGCTCGGCGCGGACCTGCGCGAGGTGGAGCCGGCCGCGCTGCCGCAGGTCCCGGTCACGATGACGGTGGTGGACGGCCGGGTGGTGCACGAGGCGTGACCGGGCGCCGGGTGCCCGGTCACGCCCGGGCACCCGCTCCCCTCAGGGGGCGTCCGTCCCCCAGGAGGCGCCGGGCGCGACCACGCCCCGGTCCAGCCAGAGCCCCTCGACCGCCTCGCGCAGCTCCCCTCCGTGCCGCGCGAGCAGGTCCAGGGCGCCCAGGTTGGCGTCGAACTGCTCCCGGCTGCTGGCGCCGAACAGCACGCTGGCGGCGGCCGGGTGGGTGAGGCAGAAGGCCACGGCCAGCTGGGCGGCGGTGGCGCCGAAGCCCTCGGCGATCCGCCGGACCTCGGGGTAGGCCTCCCGGATCGCGTCCCGGATGCCGCCCGGGTCGGCGCCGATCTTGCGCTGGGGGTGCAGCTTCCCGGCCAGGATGCCGCCCTCGAACACGTCGGAGGCCTGCAGCCCGAGGCCGTCGGCGAACAGCTCCCCGTACGGCTCGCCCTCCGGGACGGAGCGGCGCGCCAGGCTGTACTTCAGCTGGGCGAAGACCGGCTCGGGCATGCCCTCGGCGCGGGCGAAGCGGACGGCCTCGGCGAGCACGGCGGCCGGCCAGTTGTTGACGCCCCAGGCGTCGAAGCGCCCGGCCCGCACCAGCTCGGCCACGTCCGTGACCACGGCGCGCACGTCCAGCTCGCCCAGGTAGTCCCCGGCCACGACCAGGTCCGCCCGGTCGACGCCGACCCGCTCCAGGGCCGTGTCCAGCTGCCCGGCGAAGCCCGTGTTCGGGTAGTCCCAGAGCCAGAGCTTGCCGCAGATCAGGTAGTCGGACCGCTTCAGGCCGGCGGCCCGTACGGCCTCGCCGAAGAGGATGTCGGTGACGGCGTTCTCCGCGTGCGGCCCGAAGTTGTAGTGCGCCACGTCGAAGAGGTCCACGCCGTGCGCGACCGCGCGGGCGACGAGTTCGGCGGCCTCCTCGGTGGTCATCCGGTCCCAGGTGTTCCAGGAGCCGAGGCCGAGCAGCGGCACCTCGGGCCCGTGCGCGCCGAGCCGGCGGCGCGCCACGACGGGGGCGGCGCCGCCCACCGCCGCATGCTGGTCGTCCGTACCGGACCCGGTCCCGGGCACCGCTTGGTCGGGCACCGCTTGAGAGAACTCCACGCCAACCTCCTCGGATCGGACGTCGTACGGCCCTGGCCGCCGACAACGAGATCGTATAGCATCCGGCATATTCTTTGACCGTCAAGGAGGACGCGATGTCCCTTCGTCCGGAATCCGCGCGGCTCGCCAGCCCCGCCCCCATCGTCGAGACCGCGATCGGGTACATGGCCGCCAAGCAGCTCTTCGCCGCCGCCGACGCCGACCTGTTCGCCGCACTGGCCGACGGCCCGCTGGACGTCCCGCAGATCGCCGCCCGCACCGGCCTGCCCGAGCGCACCGCCCGCATCCTCGCGGACGCCATGGCCGGCCTCGGCCTGCTGGAGCGCGCCGACGGCGCGTACGCCAACACCCCCGCCACCGCCACCTACCTGGCCGGTGGCAAGGAGGGGACCGACCTTCGGCCCTTCCTCGGCTTCCTGGACTCGATCAGCTACGGCCACTGGCTGGGCTTCGGGACCACGAGCCGCACCGCCGAGCCCAACCAGCTGGACCTCGGCGGCGACCGGATGACCACCTTCCTGGCCGGCGTGATGACGTACAACGCGCTGCACGCCCGCCAGCTCGCCGAGCACTTCGACTTCACGCCCTACCGGCGGGTGCTCGACTTCGGGGGCCTGTCCGGCTCCTTCCTCGCCGAGGCGCTGACCGCCGCACCCGAGCTGACCGGCACCTTCTTCTCGGCCGGCGAGCTGGTCGGGCACGCCCGCGGCGTGCTGGAGGAGGCCGGGGTGGCCGACCGGGTGGAGATCGCCGAGGGCGACGCCGTCGTCGGCGAGGTGCCCGGCGGCTTCGACCTCGTCCTGCTGGAGCACGTCATCCACCGCTTCGACGCCGAGCAGAACCGGGACATCGCCCGTCGGGCCCGGGCCGCCGCGGCCGACGGCGCCACCCTCGTCCTGCTGGACTTCCTCCTCGACTCCGACGAGCACCAGCGCCCGATCGACGCGCTGCACGCCGGCGAGTACCTGGTGATCGACGGCACCGTGGTCTACCCGGAGGACGAGGTGCGCGGCTGGCTGCGCGAGGCCGGCTGGGAGCCGCTGGAGACCCGCGCGCTGCCCGGCAGCCCGCGCATCATCATCGCCGAGGCCCGGTGAGCGCCGCGCCCCGCACCGTGCTGGTCACCGGCGCGGGCAGCGGGATCGGACGGGCCGTCGCCGAGGCCTTCGGCGCGGCGGGCGACCGGGTCGTGGTGGCCGACGTCAACCGCGCGGCGGCCGACGAGGTGGCCGCGGGCATCGGCGAGGCGGCGCTGGCCGTCACCATGGACGTGACCGACCGGGCCAGTGTGGTCGCCGCCGTGGCGGAGGCCTCCGAGCGGTTCGGCCCCGTCGAGGTGCTGGTCAACAACGCCGGGCTGGCCGGCGGCGGCGGCCCGCTGATCGACCTGCCCGCCGAGGTCTTCGACCTGGTGCTGGCGGTCAACCTGCGCGGCACCTTCAACGTCACCCAGGTCGTCGGCCGGCAGATGGCCGACTCCGGCCGGGGCCGGGCGATCGTCAACGTCAGCTCCATCGGCGCCCGCCAGCCCACCCCCGGGCTGGGCCACTACGAGGCCACCAAGGCCGCCGTGGACGCGCTGACCCGCACCGCCGCGCTGGAGCTGGCCGCGCACGGCATCCGGGTGAACGGCGTCGCCCCGGGCCCGGTGCACACGCCGATGACCGCCCCGCTGATGGACGACGCGGCCGCCCGGGGCGCCTGGGAGGCCCGCATCCCGCTGGGCCGGATCGCCGAGACCGGCGACCTGACCCCGCTGGTGCTCTTCCTCGCCTCCGACCAGGCCCGGCACATCACCGGCGCGGTCGTCCAGGTGGACGGCGGCCAGCTGCTGGTCTGAGCGCGCGTCAGCACGCCGAAGGGGCGGGGAGTCCGGTGGACTCCCCGCCCCTTCGAGGCTGTTGACCGGCGGTCAGCCGCCGGGCCGGGCCTCGTGCAGCGCGTCGGCGGTGGCCGCCTTGTGCGCGCAGGCGACCTTCTCGATCTCGGCCGCGTCCGCGCCCTGCTCGATCAGGTCGAGGATCCTGTCGTGCTCCACCACGGAGCGCCGGGCCCGGCCCGGGACGTAGGTGAAGGTGGACCGGCGCATGTGGTCCAGCCGCGCCCACTCGGCCTCCAGCAGGGCGCGCAGGTGCGCGTCCGGGCAGTGCTGGTAGATCGAGAAGTGGAAGGTGCGGTTGAGCGCGGTGAACGCGGCCGGGTCGAAGCCCTCCAGCGCGGCCACCATCCGCTGGTTGATCTCCCGCGAGGCGGCGATCTGGTCGGCCGTCAGCAGCGGTGCGCTGATCGCCGTGGCGTAGCCCTCCAGCCGGGCCAGGATCTGCAGCGAGTGCTCGACCTGGGTCGCCTCGAACACCGCCACCCGGGCGCCGATGTTGCGGACCACCTCGACCAGCCCGTCGGACTGCAGCCGCCGCAGCGCCTCGCGCAGCGGGATGGTGCTGACGCCGGTCTCGGTCGCCAGCTGGTTGAGCACCAGCCGGTATCCCGGTCCGTACGTGCCGTCCAGGATGCGCGAGCGGAGCAGCGCGTAGCTCTGCTCCGCCTTCGATCCGGCGGCCTTGGACTGTTCCTTCGCGGAACCCAACCCCGTTCCCTCGCCTTTCCTCGCCGCGGTCGTCTCCCCCGTCGCGGGACGCGGCGCGGCCCGCGTGCCCCGGGCCGTCAACGCTCCAGCGCCTTCCGCACCGTGTGGCGGAAGGCCGTCCCCGTCAGGGCGCCCAGGTGGTCGCCGGGGACGGTGACCAGCTGCGCCCCGTCAAGGGTGGCAACGATACCGTCGATGCCGCCGGTCAGCGGGTCCTCTGCGCCGACCACGAAGAGCGGGGCGGCGCTCGCGGCCCAGCTGCCGGGGTCGAACGGGGTGCGGCCGAGGCCCTCGACGCAGGTGGCCAGGCCCGCCGCGCGCTCGCCGTGGGAGCGGACGAGCCGCGCGATCATCGCGGTGAGCTGGTCGCCCGGCTCGCTGCCGTCGGCGACGGCGCGGTGCAGCGCGGCGGTGTCCACGGCGGCGAACGGGTCCATCGGGCTCAGCCCGCCGAGGACCACCCGGCCGACCCGGCCGTCGGCCAGCGCCGGGATCTCCCAGGCCAGCCGGGCGCCGAGGGAGTAGCCGACGAGGTCGAAGCCGTCGACGCCGACGGCGTCCAGGGCGGCGAGCAGCGCGGCCGCCTGGGCCGGGGCGGTGGCCTGCTCCGGGCTCCCCGGCGCCGGGGAGGCGCCGTGACCGGGCAGGTCGGCGACCAGGACGGTGTGCCCGGCGGCGGCCAGCTCGGCGGCGGTGCCGGTGGCGATCCAGTCGGTCTCTCCGTCGGAGGCGAAGCCGTGCAGCAGCAGCACCGGCGTGGCCGGCGCGACGTCGGGGTGGCCGGCCTCGGCGGGTGTGACGATCCGGACGGCCGGACCGGTCAGCTCTCTCATGACCCCTGCACCTCTCAACCCTTTTCACATACGATTTTTGATAGTAACAGAACAGCCTCCTTGTCCCGAACTCGACAAGGCCACCCTCTGCTCTCGGATCACATACGAAGTCGTAGCGGATCAACCATGGTCAGCGCTTCCCCGCTCCGCTATCGTGCATGATGACGTATACGATTCTGGAGGGCAATATGGCTCACCCTCTCGGTCTGACGCCGGGAAAGATCGTCGCGGTCCACCTCAACTACCGCAGCCGGGTGGCCCAACGCGGCCGCACCCCCGCAGTCCCCTCGTACTTCCTCAAGCCCTCCTCCTCCCTCTCCTGGAGCGGGCAGGCGGTGGTCCGGCCGCACGGCTGCGAGCTGCTCGCCTTCGAGGGCGAGATCGCCGTGGTCATCGGCCGCCGGGCGCACCGCGTGCCCCGCGAGAGAGCGCTGGAGCACGTGGCCGGCTACGCCGCCGCCAACGACTTCGGCGTCTACGACCTCAAGCACGCCGACCTCGGCTCCAACCTGCGGGCCAAGGGCCGGGACGGCTACACCCCGGTCGGCCCCGTGCTCCTCACCGACGCCGACCCGGCCGACCTGCGGCTGCGCACCTGGGTCAACGGCGAGCTCGTCCAGGACGCCTCCACCGCGGAACTGCTCTTCCCGATCGACCTGCTGATCGCCGACCTCTCGCGCTCGATGACCCTGGAGCCCGGCGACCTGATCCTGGTCGGCACCCCGGCCGGATCCACCGTCGTCCACCCGGGCGACGTGGTCGAGGTCGAGCTCGCCGGGAGCGGACGGCTGCGCAACGAGGTCGTCCAGGAGGCGCCCGGCGCCGTCGAGTACGGCGTCCTGCCCGAGGCCACCGAGGCCGCCCGGCAGGCCGCGTACGGCTCCGCCCCGGAGCCCGTCCCTGAGCCCGTCCCTGAGCCCGCGCTGGACGAGCACACGGCCGCACTGCTGCGCTCCGTCTCCACCGCCACCCTCTCCAACCAGCTGCGCAAGCGCGGCATCGACCACCACTTCATCGAGGGCGTCCGCCCCGCCCGCCCCGACCTGCGGATGGTCGGCACCGCCCGGACGCTGCGCTACCTGCCGCTGCGCGAGGACGTGTTCGCCGAGATCGGCGGCGGGATGAACGCCCAGAAGCGCACCGTCGAGGAGATCCTGCCCGGCGAGGTGCTGGTCATCGAGGCCCGGGGCGACCACGGCTCCGGCACCCTCGGCGACATCCTGGCCCTGCGCGCCCTGCGGCGCGGCGCGGCCGGCGTCGTCACGGACGGCGGCCTGCGCGACAGCCCGTCCTTCGCCGGCCTGGACCTCCCCTCCTACTACGGCGTCCCGCACGCGGCCGTGCTCGGCAGGCGCCACGTGCCGATGGACTCCCAACTGCCCGTCTCCTGCGGTGGGGTGCTGGTGCGCCCCGGCGACGTGCTGGTCGGCGACGCGGAGGGCGTCGTGGTGATCCCGCCCGCGCTGGCCGCCGAGGTCGCCCGGGACGCGGCCGCCCAGGAGGACGAGGAGCGCTTCATCCTCCAGCAGGTCGGCGAGGGCGCCGCGGTGGCCGGCCTCTACCCGATGGACGCCACCTGGCGCGCCCGCTACGAGGCGCAGCGCGAAGGTTCCTGACCGGCTCCTGACTGATCGTCACTTCTCCCACCCCCACACGGAGTTCCGATGAAGTTCCGAAGCGACCCCTCCCAGATCCGCGGCTCCCTGGCCCCCGTGGTCACCCCCTTCACCGCAGGCGGCGCGGTGGACCACGACTCGCTGCGCGCACTGGTCCGCTGGCAGCTGGACTCCGGCTCGCACGGCATCTCGCTGGGCGGCTCCACCGGCGAGCCCAGCGCCCAGAGCACCGCCGAGCGGATCGCCGCCATGCGCACGGTGGCGGAGGCCGTCGGCGACCGGGTGCCGTTCCTGCCCGGCACCGGCTCGGCCAAGCTCGACGAGACCCTCGAACTGACGGCCGCAGCCGCCGAGTTGGGCGCCGACGCGGCCCTGGTCATCACCCCGTACTACGCCCGGCCGACCCAGCAGGGCCTCTACGACTGGTACGCCACGGTGGCCCGGGAGTTCCCCGACCTGCCGCTGGTGGTCTACAACGTGCCCTCGCGCACCGCCGTGGACATCGACCCGGAGACCGTCCGCCGACTCTTCACCGACTTCGACAACATCGTCGGGATCAAGGAGACCACCAAGGACTTTGAACACTTCTCCCGGGTCATCCACGCCTGCGGCCCGGAGCTGCTGGTCTGGTCCGGCATCGAGCTGCTCTGCCTGCCGCTGATGGCGCTCGGCGGGGCCGGCTTCATCAGCGCCGTCGCCAACCTGGCCCCGGCCGCCGTGGCCGAGATGTACGAGCGCTGGGAGCGGGGCGACCACGCGGGCGCCCGCGAACTGCACTACCGGCTGCACCCGCTGGTGGACCTGCTGTTCGTCGAGACCAACCCGGCGCCCGCCAAGTGGGTCCTCGCCCAGCAGGGCCGGATCGCCTCCCCGTACGTCCGCCCGCCGCTGGCCGCCCCCTCGGAGGCGGGCCTGGACCGCGTCCGCGCCCTGCTCGCGCAGGGCGGCGACCTCACCCGCCAGCTGTGACCGCCCCCGAACCCCTCTCCCCCACGTCGCCAGGAGTCGCCATGACCACCACCACCGAGGCCCCCGCGGCCGCCGCCCGCCCGGCCGGCCTGCCGGGCCGGATCGACCACTGGATCGGCGGCGAGGCCGCCGCCTCCGCCGACGGCCGCACCTTCGAGGTGACCGACCCGGTCTCCAACACCGTCTACACCACCGCCGCGGCGGGCGGCGCGGCCGACGTGGACCGCGCGGTGGCCGCCGCCCGGGCCGCGTTCCCGGCCTGGTCGGCGCTCGGCAACCGCGAGCGGGCCACCGTGCTCAACCGGATCGCCGACGCGGTGGAGGCCGCCGAGGAGGAGCTGGCCGCCTTCGAGTCCTTCGACACCGGCCTGCCGATCACCCAGGCGCGCGGCCAGGCCCGGCGCGCGGCGGAGAACTTCCGCTACTTCGCCGACGTGATCGTGGCGCTCGGAGAGGAGGCCTTCCGGGTCGGCCGCGAGCAGCTGAACTACGTGGTGCGCACCCCGGTCGGCGTGGCCGGGCTGATCACCCCGTGGAACACCCCGTTCATGCTGGAGAGCTGGAAGCTCGCCCCGGCCATCGCCTCCGGCTGCACCCTCGTCCTCAAGCCCGCCGAGTGGACGCCGCTGTCCGCCTCCCTGTGGCCGCGCATCCTCACCGAGGCGGGCCTGCCGGCCGGTGTGGTCAACATCGTGCACGGCATCGGCACGGAGGCCGGGCAGGCCCTGGTGGACCACCCGGAGGTGCCGATCCTCTCCTTCACCGGCTCCACCGCCACCGGCCGGCACATCGTGCGCTGCTCGGCGGACCGGCTGAAGACGGTCTCGATGGAGCTGGGCGGCAAGTCCCCGGTGGTGGTCTTCGCCGACGCCGACGTGGAGGCGGCCCTGGACTCGGTGGTCTTCGGCGTCTTCTCGCTCAACGGCGAGCGCTGCACCGCCGGCTCCCGGGTGCTGGTCGAGCGGCCGCTCTACGAGGAGTTCACCCGCCGCCTGGCCGAGCGTGCCGAGCGCGTCCGCGTCGGCCTGCCCGCGGACCCGGCCACCGAGGTCGGCGCGCTGGTCCATCCCGTGCACTACCAGCGGGTGCTGGACTACGTCGCCCTCGGCCGCGAGGAGGCCCGGCTGGTCTCCGGCGGCACGCGCCCGGCCCACCTGCCGGAGGGCAACTACCTCCAGCCGACGGTCTTCGCCGACGTCCCCCGCGACGCCCGGATCTTCCAGGAGGAGATCTTCGGCCCGGTGGTGGCCGTCGCGCCCTTCGACGACGAGCACGAGGCCATTGACCTGGCCAATGCCACCGCATACGGTCTGGCTGCCTACGTGTGGACGTCCGACCTCAAGCGGGGCCACCGGGTCGCGCACGCGGTGGAGTCCGGCATGGTCTGGATCAACTCCCACAACGTCCGCGACCTCCGAACGCCGTTCGGCGGGGTGAAGGCCAGCGGCCTCGGCCGTGAGGGCGGTGCGCACAGCATCGACTTCTACACCGAGTCCAAGATCGTTCACGTGATGCTCGGCGAGGTCCACACCCCCCGTTTCGGCGCCGACGGGCAGCACTGAACCCCCCACGATGGAGGTCACGGACATGCAGACACCCCCGGACGTCGTCCGCTCCGCCTACGCCCAGCTCGTCGTCACCGACCTGCCCCGGGCCCGCTGGTTCTGGGTCGAGATGCTGGGCTTCCACGTCCAGTACGAGGACGACACCGCGCTCCACCTGCGCGGCACCGACGAGCTCACCCACCACAGCCTGGTGCTGCGCCTCGGCGACGCCCCCGCGCTGGACCACATCGCCTACCGGGTGCGCACCCCGGAGGACCTCGACCGGGCGGAGGCGTTCTTCACCGCCCTCGGCCGCCCCGTGCGCCGGATACCCGCCGGCGAGGGCACCCGCGGCGTCGGCGAGGCCGTCCGCGTCGTGGACCCGCTGGGCTTCCCGGTGGAGTTCTTCCACGCCATCGACCGCGCCGAGCGCCTCATCCAGCGCTACGACCTGCGCCGGGGCGCCGAGGTGGCCAGGCTGGACCACTTCAACATCGTGGTGCCGGACATCCCCGCCGCCTACGAGCACTACCGCTCGCTCGGCTTCGGCTGCTCCGAGACCATCGAGGGCGACGAGCACGAGATGTACGCGGCCTGGATGTACCGCAAGCAGACGGTGCACGACGTCGCCTTCACCTGCGGCGACGGCCCCCGGCTGCACCACGTCGGGGTGTTCGCCCCGGAGGCGCACCAGGTGCTGCGCACGGCCGACATCTTCGGCTCGCTGCGCGCCGAGCACCACATCGAGCGCGGGCCGGGCCGGCACGGCGTCTCCAACGCCTTCTACCTCTACCTGCGCGACCCGGACGGGCACCGGGTGGAGATCTACACCTCCGACTACTACACCGGGGACCCGGACCACGAGACGTACCGGTGGAACGTCAACGACGACCGCCGCCGGGACTTCTGGGGCAACGCGGTGATCGAGTCCTGGTACAAGGAGGCGGTGCCCGTCCTGGACCTGGACGGCAAGCCGCAGCCCGTCGTCCCGGCGGCCCTGGACGAGTCGGCCGTGAAGGTCGGCGCGGACGGCCTGGGCATCGTCCCGGCGCCCCGCGAGGGCTGAGCCCGCACGACACGGAAGGGCTCGCCGGACACCGGCGGGCCCTTCCGGCCTGCCGGAGGCCGGCCCGAAGGTCGTACGGGTGCAAATGGACGGCCGGGCGCGCTAGATTTCCTGGCGAGACAGCTGGAGGACGGCGGCGGGCCCGGCCCGCCGCCAGGGGAAGGGACGATCGGTGACCGGCAGACACACCGTCGAGCAGACCGAGCTCGCCGTCCTGGCCAAGCTCGGCCAGGTACCGCTGCTGCGCGCGCAGATGGCGGCCGTCGCCAACATCCACCGGGCGGCGGCCGCCGTGCGCCAGCACCTGGAGAACTCGGTGCTGCGCGGCGCCCAGCTGAGCTGGACCTCCTTCGTGGTGCTCTGGGTGCTGTGGATCTGGGGGGAGATGGAGACCAGGTACATCGCCGAGGAGGCGGGCATCTCCAAGGGCACGCTCACCGGCGTGGCCCGCACGCTGGAGTCGCGCGGGCTGGTGGAGCGCTCGGACCACCCGTCGGACGGGCGGATGGTGCTGCTGCGGCTCAGCCCGGCGGGCGAGGAGCTGATGGCGGAGCTGTTCCCGCGCTTCAACCAGGAGGAGGCGTTCGTCTCGGGCGCGCTCTCGGACGAGGAGTGCGAGCAGCTGGCCGGGATGCTGCGGCGGATCGTGGGCACCCTGGAGCGCGACGGCGAGGCCCGGCGCGCGGAGCTGGCCGAGGCCGCTCCCCCGCCGCCGCGCCCGGGCGGGCGCCGGCGGCGGGAGGGCTGAGGCCTCACGCCCGGGCGGCGGCCCCCACCAGGCCCGCGAACAGGGCCCGTTGGGCCGGGTCGGAGGCGGCGGTGTCCTCCGGGTGCCACTGCACCCCGAGGAACCATCCCTCCGGCGAGGCGAGTTCGACCGCCTCCACCGTCCCGTCCGCCGCCTGCGCCGCGACCCGCAGGCCGCGCCCGAGCAGGGCGATCCGCTGGTGGTGGTAGCAGGACACCTCCGCCTCCCCCGGCCCGAGCAGCCGCTCCAGCAGCGTGCCGCTCGCCGGGGCGAGGCGGTGGCGGCGGTGGCGGTGGTCCTGCCCCGGGCCGCCCATGTCCTGCTCCAGGGTGCCGCCGAGGACGGTGTTGACCACCTGGAGGCCCCGGCAGACGGCCAGCGTCGGCAGCCCGGCGAGCAGCGCGTAGCGGGCGAGGGCGAGGTCGAAGGCGTCCTGGCCGGGGTGCAGGTCGTAGACCTCGGGGTGGCGCTCGCGCTGCCCGTAGTGCGCCGGGTCGAGGTCGCCCCCGCCGGGCAGCAGCAGCCCGCCGCAGCGGGCCAGCCGGGCGGCGACCTGCTCGGCGCCGGAGCCGGCCGGCAGCATCGTGAACGGCTCGCCGCCCGCCTCGTACACGGCCTCGGCCAGCGCCTGCGCGGTGACGATCGCGGCGTGGCGCAGCACCGGGGCGGAGGCGGAGAAACGGGCCGGCAGGGCGATCAGCGGGCGGGGGCTCACAGCTGGATCCAGGTGGTCTTCAGGTCGGTGTACTTGTCCAGGGCGTGGGCCGACTTGTCGCGCCCGTGGCCGGACTGCTTGACGCCGCCGAAGGGCACCGTGAGGTCCCCCTCCTCGTAGCAGTTGACCCAGACCGTACCGGCCCGCAGCGCCCGGGAGATGCGGTGCGCGGCGGAGAGGTCGGAGGTCCACAGCCCGGCCGCCAGGCCGTAGTCGCTGTCGTTGGCCAGCGCCACGGCCTCCTCGACGGTGTCGAACTCCAGCACGGCGAGGACCGGGCCGAACACCTCCTCCCGGGCGAGCCGGGCGCCGGGGTCGACCCGGTCGAAGACGGTGGGCCGCAGGTAGTGGCCACCGGTCTCGGGCAGGGCGGTGCCTCCGCCCGCGCGCAGCCGGGCGCCGTCCTCGTGGGCGGCGGCGATGTGGCCGAGGACCCGTTCGCGGTGGGCGGCGGTGACCAGGGGGCCCATCTCGGTGGCGGGGTCGAGGGGGTCCCCGATCCGCAGGGTGCGGGCCCGCTCGGCCACGGCGTCCACGACGCGGTCGGCGATCGAGCGGTGGACGAGCAGGCGCGACGGCGCGGTGCACATCTCGCCCTGGTTGAAGAAGATCCCCCAGGCGGCGGTGGCGGCGGCCTTGTCCAGGTCGGGGGCGTCGGGCAGGACGATGTTGGGGGACTTGCCGCCGAGTTCGAGCCAGACCCGCTTGAGGTTGGAGTCGGCGGCGTAGCGCAGGAAGTGCCGGCCGACCTCGGTGGAGCCGGTGAAGGCGAGGGCGTCCACGTCGGGGTGGAGGCCGAGCGCCCGGCCGGCCACCGGCCCGGCTCCCGCGACGACGTTGAGCACGCCGGGCGGCAGTCCGGCCTCGACGGCGAGGGCTCCCAGGCGCAGCGCCGAGAGCGGGGACTGCTCGGCGGGCTTGAGGACGACGGTGCAGCCGGCGGCGAGGGCGGGTGCGACCTTCCAGGCGGCCATGGTGAGGGGGAAGTTCCACGGGACCACGGCGGCGACGACACCGACGGGCTCACGGGTGACGAGGGCGAGCGCGTCGCCGGGGGTGTGGGGGGCCTCGTCGGCGAGCTTGTCGGCGAGTTCGCCGTACCAGCGGAAGGTGGTGGCGACGGCGCGCATCTCGATGTCGTACGCCTCGGTGACGGGCTTGCCCATCTCCAGGCTGATGAGCAGGGCGAGTTCGGCGCGGTGGCGTTCGACCAGACCGGCCAGGGCGCGCAGGGCGCGGCCCCGGTCGGCGGGGGCGAGGCGGGGCCAGGGGCCGTGGTCGAAGGCGCGGCGGGCGGCGGCGACGGCCGCGTCCACCTCGGCCTCTCCGGCGGAGGCGACGGTGGTGAGCGGGCGGCCGTCGCGGGGGGAGACCACCGCGAAGGTGTCGCCTCCGCCGGGTTCGCCGCGCCCGTCGATCAGGTGGGCGGCGGGCAGGGGGAGTGCGGCGGCCCGGCGCTGCCAGTCCTGGTGGGTGCCGCTGCTGTGCGGCTGCTGCTCGGTCACGGTGCCTCCCGGCCAATGCCTGTGAGTTCGGCGGTTGTTCGCCCGTCATGCGGATGTCCGCCCATCATTTGGAGCCAAACGATAGCCGTGCGCGAACCCGGTTCCAAGGGTTGACCTCGGACGGACCCGTCCCTATGTTGTTTGACACCAAACGACATCTGGAAGGGGTTCCCATGCCCGAGCACCCCGCCGCCGCGACGGTCGCGACGGTGGCCGGCGTCCCGGTGGACACCCGGCACTGGATCGGCGGCCGCCGCGTCGCCTCCGCCGACACCTTCGCCGACCACTCCCCCATCGACGGCACCGAGCTGGCCCGGATCGCCCGCGGCACCGCCGCCGAGGCCGAGGCCGCCGTGGCCGCCGCCCGTACCGCCTTCCCCGCCTGGGCCTCGACGCCGCCCGCCGAGCGCGCCCGGCTGCTGCACGCGATCGCCGACGGCGTCGAGGCCCGGCTCGCGGACCTCGCCGCCGTGGAGACCGCCGACAACGGCGCCCTGCTCCGCTCCCACCTGCGCGGCGTGATGCCCCGCGTCGCGCACAACTTCCGCTTCTTCGCGGACCGGCTGCTCGAACTCGCGCACCCGGAGCTGGACACCCGCGGCCACGCCAACCGCGTCAGCTGGGACCCGGCCGGGCCCTGCGTGCTGATCACCCCGTGGAACGCGCCCCTGATGCTCGCCACCTGGAAGGTGGCGCCCGCGCTGGCGGCCGGGAACACCGTCGTCCTCAAGCCCGCCGAGTGGTCCCCGCTGACCGCCTCCCTGCTGGCCGACATCGCCGCCGAGGCGGGCCTGCCCGCCGGCGTGCTCAACCTCGTCCAGGGCTACGGCGACGAGGTCGGCGCCCCGCTCACCGCCCACCCCGACGTACGGCGGATCAGCTTCACCGGCTCCGTCCCGACCGCCCGCCGGATCGCCGAGACGGCCGGGCGCAACCTCACCCCCGTCAGCCTGGAGCTGGGCGGCAAGTCCCCCATGCTGGTGTTCGCCGACGCCGACCTCGACCTGGCCGTGGAGCTGGCCGTCGGCCAGTACGACAACGCCGGGCAGGTCTGCCTGGCCGCCACCCGGCTGCTCGTCGACGCCTCCGTGGCCGAGGAGTTCACCGCCCGGTTCACCGGCCGCGCCGCCGAGCTGCGCCAGGGCGACCCGCGCGAGGAGTCCACCGACCTCGGCCCCAACATCCACCCCCGCCAGCTGGAGCGGATCGACGGCTTCGTCCGCCGGGCCCTGGCCGCCGGGGCCCGCGCCGTCATCGGCGGAGGCCCGAATCCCGAGCTGGGCGGGCTCTACTACCGGCCGACCCTGCTGGCCGGCGTCGCCCAGGACTCCGAGGTCGTCCAGGAGGAGGTGTTCGGCCCCGTCCTCACCCTCCAGACCTTCGACACCGAGAAGGAGGCCGTCGAGCTGGCCAACGGCACCCGCTTCGGCCTGGCCGCCACCCTCGTCACCGGCGACCGCGAACGGGCCGACCGCATCGCCGACCAACTGGTCGCCGGCACCGTCTGGGTCAACTGCTTCTTCGTCCGCGACCTGCGGGCCCCGTTCGGCGGCTCCCGGGAGTCCGGCATCGGCCGCGAGGGCGGCGACTGGAGCTTCGACTTCTACGCCGACCTGCGCAACACCGTCACCGCTCCGAAGGGCTGGTCCGACCGTGGGTGAGATCACCGGGGCCGGGCTGCTCGCCCACGTGCCCACCATCGTGCTGCCGGAGGCCACCCGGCGGGAGCTCAACAACGGCGAGGAGATCAGCCTGATCCCGGGCCTGGCCGCGCTGCGCCGGGACGTCTTCGAACGCGACGACTACGACACCGTGGTCGTCCTCGACTCGCACTGGGCCACCACCGTCGAGTTCGTCGTCGCCGCCCAGCACCGCCGGGCCGGCCTGTTCACCTCCGACGAACTGCCGCGCGGCATGTGCCGGATGCCGTACGACTACCCCGGTGACCCCGAACTCGCCCGCGCCGTCGCCTCGTTCGCCGACCGCCACGGCACCTGGATCACCCCGATCGACGACCCGCACCTGCCCGTGCACTACGCCACGATCAACCTCTGGAAGCACCTCGGCGAGGGCCTGCCCGACAAGCGCTGGGTCAGCATCGGGGTCTGCCAGACCGGCGACGCCGAGGACCACAAGCGGCTCGGCCGGGCGCTGGCCGACGCCGTCGCCGCCGTCGACCGCCGGGTGCTGCTCATCGCCTCCGGCGCGCTCTCCCACACCTTCTGGCCGCTGCGCCAGCTGCGCGACCACGAGGCCAGCGACCCCTCGCACATCTTCACCCCCGAGGCCCGCGCCGCCGACGAGGAGCGGATCGCCTGGCTGCTCGACGGGCGGCACGACCGGGTGCTGGACACCATGGACGCCTTCCGCGCCGTCCGGCCCGAGGCCGGGTTCGGGCACTACCTGATGATGGCCGGCGCGCTCGGCGAGGGGCGCTGCACCGCCCGCGCCCGGCAGTACGGCGCGTACGAGAACTCGGTGGGGACGGGGCAGGCGCTGCTCTGGTTCGACCGCCCGGCCGAGGGCTGGGCCCCCACCCCCGCGCACCGGCACGACCCCCACCACCACGTGGACCCGCACCCCGAGGAGACCGCCCGTGCCTGAGATCCGCCGCATCCTGCTGGACGGCGCCGTCGTCGAGGTCCGCCCCGACGGCCCCGACCTCGTCGCCCGTGACGGCCGCCGCGTCCCCGAGAGCGCCGCGCACCACCTGCCGCCGGTCGTCCCGTCCAAGATCATCGCCGTGCACCTCAACCACCGCAGCCGGGTCGAGGAGTTCGGCATCGCGCTGACCGCCGCGCCGACCTACTTCCACAAGCCCCTCTCCGCGCTCAACGGCCACCGCGGCGCCGTCGTCCGCCCCGAGGGCTGCCGGTACCTCAACTACGAGGGCGAGGTGGCGATCGTCATCGGCCGCACCTGCCGCAACGTCTCCCCCGCCGAGGCCGGCGCGTACATCGCGGGCTACACCGTGGCCAACGACTTCGGGCTCCACGACTTCCGCGACACCGACGCCGGCTCGATGCTGCGGGTCAAGGGCTCCGACACCCTGGCGCCGCTCGGCCCGGGCCTCGTCACCGACTGGGACTTCCGCGGCAAGTACCTGCGCACCTACGTCAACGGCCGTCTGGTGCAGGACGGTTCGACCGACGAGATGGAGTGGGACATGCACTACCTCGTCGCCGACATCGCCCGCACCATCACCCTCAACCCCGGCGACGTGCTGCTCTCCGGCACGCCCGCCAACTCCCGGCCCGTCGAGCCCGGCGACCTCGTCGAGGTCGAGGTGGAGGGCCTCGGCCGGCTGGCCAACCACGTCGTGGCCGGGCCCACCGCCATCCGCACCGACGTGGGCGCCCAGGTCACCGCCTCCGAGGAGGTGCTCTCCACGGCGCTGGGCGGGGACTGGGAGTTCCGCGGCATCCGTCCGCCGAAGCGCTCCTGACCCCCCGTCGGCGACCGTGTCGGTAAGCGGCCCTATCGTGACTCCCACCCGACCGACCGAGGGAGGACTCCCGGCGATGGCCCTTTCACGCGGCAGCGCGATCCGCGGCTTCTTCACCGACCTCGGCACGGCGCTCTCCTGCACCTTCGAGGTCACCTACCTGGACGGCAGCAGGCGGTGGGAGGCCGTCTGGCAGGACGGCCCCGTCCTGGCGCGGGTGCGCGAGAGCGTCGGGCGGGCCCTGCCGCAGTACACCGGCAGCATCGGGCTGCGCCGCGACTACACCCCGGTGGCCACGGCCCTCGGGGCGCTGCGCGCCTACAGGACGGGCGTGTTGGGGAAGCACCCCTCCGGGGCCGCGCCCTGGGTGCCCGCCGACCTCGGCCGCCGCCTGCTGATGCACGTCCCCGACCCGCTGTCGACCGCCACCGGCGAGGAGCTCGCCCTGATCGGGCACCTCCTCGCCGAGGGGGCCGACCTCGGGCGCGCGCTGGAACTCCTGGGCGGGCGGCCTTCCGACCGCTAGCGGCCTGCCTTCTGTGGAGCCGTGCGCCGGTGGATGGAGCCGCCGGGCGCGTACCAGCCCGCCTTCTTCCGGACGGCCGGGCTCGGGTCCTGGGCCCGGGCCGCCAGCAGCGCGGCTTCGGCGCGCGGGTCGGTGTGGGCGAACTTGCCGACGAGTTCGGCAGCCCTCATCCGCACCTGCGCGTCCGGGTCGGAGGCCAGGTGCTCCAGCGCGGGCTCCAGCACCCGGTCCGCGCCCGGGGCGCAGGCGTCGTCCTTGCAGCGGTCGCAGGCCAGGGCGTGGAACGCGGCGATCCTGACACTGGTGTCGGGGTCGTCGGCCATGGCGATCAGCTGCTCCATGGACTCCGTGTCGACGAGGTGGTCCAGCAGGCGGCAGCAGCCCTCGCGGACGGCCGCGTCCTCGTGGGACAGGCCCGCGCGGATGGCGCCCAGCGCGTCCCCGTCGCGCCGCAGCAGCTCACGGTAGGCGGCCACGGCGCGCTGAGGATCGCCCAGGCAGGAGACGAGGGCGTCGTTGTCGGTCCTGACGAATCCGAGCACGGCCCGAGTATCGGACCGCGAGTCGGCGGCGGGCAACGGGTTTTGCGCCATGGCCTCCCGTCAGGACCGGGCCTCGATCCTCTCCCTGAGACCCGTGATCTGCGGATCCCCGGGGCAGTGCCCGGCCGCCTTCCCGATGAGCACGCGGGCCTCCCCCAGCTCGTTGCGGTTGGCGCGGGCGATGGCGAACGAGGAGTAGACGACGCCGAGTTCCTGGTGCAGCCGCGCACGGGCCCTGTCCGACCGCGCCAGGTCCAAGGCCTCCTCCAGGAGCCGGACGGCCTCGGCGTACCGCCTGGCGCCGTAGTGCGCGGTGGCCTCCGACCGCCACAGGCTCACCATCACCTTGTGGAGGTCGTCGCCGTCCTCGTAGGAGAGGGCCCTGCGGAGCAGCTCCGCCCGTTCGGGGAAGGGGCGGCCGTCGAGGTCGTCCACCACGTGGTTGGCCAGCATCACCGCCACCCTGCGCGGCGCCTCCCGGCGGGCGTCACCGGTGAACTCCGGGTCCGCCCACAGCGCGACGGCCATCCGGCCGAGCGCCCGCTCGTGCTCGTCGGCCAGCGCGGAGGACCGGGCGAGGCGCCGCATGGCGTACGCGTAGCCGGAGGCGTGGTCGGGGGCGTGGTCCAGGCCGCCCTTGAGCGCGATCAGCTCCTTCCACAGCTCCACCGCCTCGGTCAGCTCCTCGTCCGAGGCGCCCGGTCCGCACAACTGGCCCGCCCGGTTGGAGAGGGCCGCGTCCAGGAACTCCGAGGCCGTCGGGTCGCCGGGAGCGAGGGCGAGGCTCCTGCGCAGCAGGCCGACGGCGCGGGCGTAGTCCCCGGTCTCGTTGCTGACCTTCCGGGCCCACTGCGCGTAGCTCGCGCCCAGGTCGCGGCGCAACCCGGCGTCCCCCGGGGCGAGTTCCAGCGCCCGCTCCAGCAGGCGGACCATGCCCTCCTGGTCGTCGGCCGCCACCTGCCCCGCTTTCCCCGGTTCCATCAACCGCTGGATCCGCCCGCGCAGGACGCGCAGCTCCCGGGTGACCTCGCCGAGGTCCGACCGGCTCTCGTCGAGCGCCTCCTCGACGACGCGCGTCCCCGGCGGGGCCGCCTCCGGCTGCCGGCCCGCCGGCTGCCGACCCGCCGGAATCCGGCCCGCCGCCTCGGCCTGCGCCTGGAGGGCGCTGCGCTCCGCCTCGGCAGCGGCGAGCAGGCCCGCGATCCGGGCGGCCTCCCGCGCCGCGAGCGTCTGCTCCGCCACGCGGACGTGCTGCTCGTCCTCCAGCCTGCCGGTCAAGTCCCCGACCATCAGCCGGAGTTCCTGGATCGTCTCCTCCAGGTGGACGATCCGCTCGGCGGGGAGCGGGCTGACGCGCTGCGCCTCGCGGCGCAGCACGTGCAGGGCGGCCCGCGCCTCCTCGTCCGGTCCGTGGCCCTCGGCGTCCAGCACGCCGAGGAAGCCGTCGAGGAACTCCCTGGGCGCCGTCCGCCACCCGAGGAGGTAGTCGGCGACCTCCGCGAGCGGGCGCCCGAGCGCCTCGGCGAGCCGGGCCGGGGCGTCCTCCCATCCGCAGGCCGCCGTGAGTTCGTTCAGCCGGACGACGTAGGGCGAGTCCGACGGGTGCGCGTACGCGGCGTTGCGGGTGAAGGGGAAGTGCTCCGCGGTCTCGGCGTTGCGCTGGTTCGGCTCGGGGAGCCCCAGGTCGTCGAGCCGGCCCCACAGGTGCGGGAACAGGCCGGTGAGGGTGAGCCGCTCCGGCCCGCCGGGCACACCGTCGCGTACGAGGCCCAGCAGTTCGCGGGTGAAGGAGGTGGCCGTCTCCGCCTGCTCCGCGAGCGGGACGACGTGCGCGGCCTGGTCGCTGGCGGTCAGGGTGTAGGTGCCGCGGACGCGGGTGGCGCTGGCCACGTCGGCGGGCGCCAGCGCCTCGATCGCCCGGCCCGAGTAGCAGCAGTCCAGGATGACGATCTTGACCCGGGCCCGGCTGTCGAGCAGCACCTCGCGAAGGCGCGAGTACTCCAGGCTGGTCACGTCCACGTTCTCGCCCAGCACCGTACCGGGCAGGGTCAGGCACAGCCCTCCGCTCGGCAGGGTGAGCCCGTGCCCGACGAAGTAGACGAGGAGCACGTCCTCGACCGTCCTCGCGAGGCGGCGCAGCTCCGGGACGAGGACCGGCACGGCCGGAGGGTCCAGGATCGTGGTGACCCGCTCCTCCGGCCATCCGCACAGCTCCGGGTCGGTCAGGACCTCGCGCATCGCCTTGAGGCTGTTGACCGCCGCCGGCAGATCCGCGAGGCCCTCGTCCTCGTAGGCGCCCGTGCCGATCAGGATCGCCCGGGACCGCCCGAGGGCGGGCTGCTCAGGCGTCACCGTCTCCTGCGTCACCGTCGCCCAGCACCTCCCGCAGCATCGGGACGACGTCCTCCGGCCGCAGGTTCTTGGCGTCCACCGTGACCGACCGGCCCTCGGCCTCCACCTTCACCGCGACGTTCGCGCGGCGCGTCCGCAGCCACGCGGTGAGCGACCCCGCCAGGACGGCAACCGGGCCACCGGCCTCCAGGGCCACCACGAGCGCGTCGGTGGCCCCGCCCATCTCCCCCTCAGCGGGGGGCCGCGCCTCCGCCCGCACCAGCCCGGTCAACCCCCGCTCCCCGCGCAGCCACCCCCACAGCTCCGCCGTCTCCCGCACCTCGTCGTCGCCCCCGGCGACCCGTATCCGGACGTCCATCCCCACACCCCCACGGCACCCCGACCGGGGCGCCAACTCGCTTTTGCCCGGGCGTCCTTCAGGACACCCCAGGGGGATGATGCCAAACACCACCCCCTCGGCGCGCCCCGACCCGCCCTCAGTTCGCCGCCGTTACTGCGCGCAGCCACTCGGAGGTGTGGGAGAAGGCGAAACCCAGGCGCTCGGCACGGGAGTTGTCCATGCCGTAGTACCGGTCGAAGGAGAACGGCGACGCCTCCTCCCCCGGCGCGGGCACGGCCGTCCGGTACGGGCGCCCGTCCGCCAGCAGCTCGCACAGGTCGGTGGCGGTCACCTCGCCGTGGGAGCAGGCGTTGACGACGCCGGTGAACTCCGCGCCGGCCGCCCACCGCAGGACCTCGGCCATCTCCGCCTCGTGCGTGTAGGAGGACGGCAGGTTCTCCGCGTGGACGAGCACGGGCAGCCCCGCCTCGATCCGCTCCCGGTAGGCGGCGAGCCGACCGGTGAAGTCCCCGGCCCCCAGCACGTGCCCGGCCCGTACGGCCACGAACGGGAACGCGCCGCTGCGCGTCAGCACCGCCTCCGCCTGCCGCTTCCTCTCCCCGTACGGGCCTTCCTCATCTTCCGTCACCGGCCAGTGCAGCGGATCGACCGCCTCCTCCGCGAGCGGCGTGGTCGCGGGCCGGCGCTCGCCCGTGTCGTACACCTCGATCGTGGACGTCATCACGTACCGCCCGGCCCGACCGGCGAACGCCCTGGCGGCGACCTGCGCGTCCCGACGGCTGTAACAGACCTGGTCGACCACCACGTCGAAGCTCCGCCCCGCCAGTGCGGCGCCCAGCGCCGCCTCGTCCCCCCGGTCCGCGACCAGATGCTCCACCCCGGGCGGCGGCGCCGACGACCCCCGGTTCAGCACGCTCACCTCCACGCCGGAGTCGCGCAGCAGCGACACCAGCCTCCGCCCGAAGTAGCGGTTACCCCCGATGACCAGCACGTTGTCCATGCCCACAAGTGTTACGGTGCGGGCTCATCCGCTGAAGGGGAGACCATGGGAGTTCCGGCCCTGCCACCGAAAGACCGACGGCAGATCGGCAACTCCGCCGACGATTCCACAGCGCGCCCCGCCAGCACCCTCGACGCCGTCGACCGACGCCTCCTGGAACTCCTCCAGACCGAAGGCCGCATCACCCTCAGCGAACTCGGCCGCCGCGTCAACCTCAGCCCCGCCGCCGTCGGCGAACGCGTCCGCCGCCTCGAATCCGACGGCACCGTCACCGGCTACACCGCCCAGGTCGACCCCACCCGCCTCGGCTACACCCTCCAGGCCTTCGTCCGCATCGCGCCGCACACCCGCATGACCGTCAAACACCTCCGCAGCCGGGAACTCCTCCACCGCCCGGAGATCCTGGAGGTCCACCACGTCATCGGCGAGGACTGCTGGATCTTCAAACTCGCCGCCCGCGACACCACCCACCTGGAGGAGCTCATCGACCTCCTCTCCACCCTCGGCCGCACCACCACCTCCCTCCTCCTCTCCTCCCCCCTCCCCCCTCCCCCACCGCCCCCTCTTGCCGCCACTACCGGCGGCCCGCTGAGGGCGCGGGCCGGCAATCGACCGAGCAAGGCGTCAGGTCAGCGCCTCGGCCCGCCGCTCAGCGGATCGAGCTTGTCACGCGACCTCTGCCGCCTCAGCCGCCAGTGAACGAAGCGGGGGGACTCACAGGCCCAGGCGTCGGTGATGCCGACAGGGCACGGATCGATCAGCTCCAGGAGCTGCCTGATGTCCAGCTCACATGTCATCAATCACTCTCACCGAAGCCCGAGGTTCTACCAGCGGTCTGACTTTGGCCCATATATCGGCTTCGGAGCGACCTCGGCCTTCGCAAACCGGGAACTCCGGCCCTGCTCCCCCAACCTCCCCCGGCCCCACCGCACGATCGGCCACCACCACCGCCACACCCCCTCCGGCGTTGGCCTCCCCGCAGTCGCATCCTCATGGCCCCAGCGCGCCGAGCGAAAGGCGGAGCATGCCATGGGAGTTGAGATCCAGGTCAAGCCATTTAGCGACCGCGAGCCGCCACCGCACCGAGCGGTAGCCCTGGTCTCCGATCCCCTCAACTCCCAGACCGCTCCTCCCCGCCCGGCGTGAATGCCGGACGGGGAGTGCCTGCTGATACGAGGGGGCGGGCCCTATTCGGCCCGCCAGTGGACGAAACGCGGCGGCCGCTCGCCCCAGGTGACGACGGCACCGACGGGGCCCGGGCTGATCTCCCCGGACACCACTCCGTGGAGGAACTCCACCATCCCCATGTCGAACAGCAGCGGAGCACCCCCGTTCCTGTCGAGCACCAGGACCGGCCAGGCATCCGGATCGTCACCGACCGTCAGCCAGGCGAGGGTGTCGGCGGTACAGGAGCCTCCCCAGGCAATGATCTGGTCGGCGGAGCGCACCTCTTCCGTGGGCTCGCCGTCCTCCTCGAACAGCCAGCGTGCTTCCTCCGTCATGCCCCGCATACCGGGCTGCGGAGCGTCCGGCGGCAGCAACTCATCGGGGGCGGCCACGGAAAGGGAGCGGTCGATCTCCCCCTGACCGTACCGGGTGATGAACTCGATGTAGTCGCTCGGGAAGCGCATTCCCCACGCCGCCTCGGCCGCCGCCCAGTTACCGGACTCGCCGCTGCCCTCATCCGGGGGCATGAGTTCGATGAGCCGCTTGATGTCAAATTGGCGCGCCATTGATCACCCCATCCGAACGCCACCGACGCGATTCGCTGCCGGCTGAACTCACCAACACGACAACGCCCCGGCTGAAGTCCTCCGAGCACCTCGGCACACCCATCCACCCTCTCCGTCAGCGCGGGCACGGCCGTGCTGGCCACACGGTCTCGCAGGTCGTCTCCATCACCACCAAGCTGACGCCCCAAGAGCTCCCTTGATCCTCTAAGCCATCTCGGGCCGCCACTCGGTCCTTGCAGCCCACCCTGCCTGCCGGACATTCTGGGAGCCGTCAGAGATCGTCGAAGATCACTAGCCCTCCGTCAGGCAGTCCTTCCTCTAGCTCATTCATTTCGTACAGTTCTTCCAAGTACTCCCACGGGGACTCCGCGGTGACCGGGGTACTCAAGTCCTCCCGCCAGTGGAGGAATCTGGAATTCGGCACCCCATAGAGACGAGGACTCTCCAGCGGCCGCTGTTTCCGCGGCCCGAGCATGCGAAGCAGGAATTCGGCCATGCCACACTCGAACCTGGTGAACTCACCCTCAGCGGACCTCACCACGACCGGCCATGCCTCAGCCTCCGCCCCGATGACGTCCCAATAAAAATCCGCCGCATCCGTACTTCCACCCCACCAGATCAGGCGGCCCGTATACGGCAAGGCGTCTGAGATTTCATCTCCCGTGCCAGTCGGCGCCAGATCCCGCAGACGGGCCGGCCCCCGCTTCGAAGCACTGTAGACCGGTGTCCCAATAACGATGTAGTTGTCGATCGTCCCGGCTCCGAAGAGTGTAGTGAAGTCCCTGAAGTCACCGGGAAATCCGACACCCCAGTCGACCGATACCTCACCCCAATCGACATTGTCCCCTGCAGAACCTATTACCGGCAGAACCCTCGCAAGCTCTTCAACGACCGGATGCATCAAGAAAAGAATCCCTTCCCGCGGTCCATTATCTCACCCCGGGTCGGGGCAACGCTTTTCCGCATTCAGTGACCGGACACGCTTCGATCCCTATGTTAACCCATCGGTCGTACAAAGGACTCCAAACCTCATTCAGGTAGCCTCTTGCCATGGACGTTCCACTGGAGCTCTGTGCGTACATATCGAACCGATAGGGCACAGTTCGATCTCCACGGTAGCGTGGAATGACTTCGTATCTGACAGAGTTTCCCGCATCCGCTTCATTAGCGACCCACGTCTCGACGGTCAACATACTTTCAGGCTTCCCCGGATCGGTAGGATCCTGCTCGAACGCGTTCGTGGAGCGACCGCAGGTAGCCAGGTTCGGTTTTCCGCCAAACCCGCCCAACTGCTTCCCGAAAAGGTGACACGCGTTGATCGAGAGCTTCTCGTCTTGCGCACCCAGATACACGGAGAACTTCTGCGCCCACTGGTATCCGGGCGGGTTCGACGCTGGCTCGTTCCCCGTCTTGCGCATTTTCTTCGTGACGCACGCAGTGATTCCTGTCGCGCGCGATCCGTTCTTCTTGTCCGGCGACCCGTATATGACCCATCCAGTCCCTCCGCAGTCGGGGTCCTGGGAGCCAGCGTCAGCCGGGAGCGAGTCGGGAGCAGAGCTCGGGGCGAATTGAGTGTCGGTGTCCTGGTCGGGGGTGACGTTCTGGTTGGTGGTCAGTTGGTTCTGCAGATCGGCGGCACTGTAGGCGACAGCAATGAGCCTGAGCATGTCGCCGAGGGTTGGTGCTGCCCAGTCGAGACGGGGAACGGGGCGTTCGGGCGCGGCCTTCGTGGGGTCCCAGAGCTTCTCGTTGGGCTTCTGGCCGTTCTTCTCTTCCTTCTTCTTCTGGGGCTCGGGCAAGCGCGGCGGACGTGGGGTCTTGCACCGGGGGCCCTGGCACTTGGGAGGGTCGGGGACGGGGTCCGGGTTGGGGTCGCCGAGGCGTGGGTGAGCGTACGCTGCCTTGTCTTTCAGGAGGTCGGTGAGGTCGGGGAGCGTGACGGGCGGGGCGTACGTCATCGTTCCTGATCCGCCCTGGGATGCCACGTACGCCTTGTAGCGCGCTTCTATGAAGGCCGCAGCGCCGAGTCCGGCGAGAATGCCCCCGAAGGCCTTCGCGGCGGTGGCGGCGCTCGGCAGCCCGGGGTTGATGACAATGGCGCTGCTGCCTCCGGGGCCGGAGCCGCCGCCTCCTTCCTTAGTCGACATGTGCCCAGTCGGGTCGATCCCGTTCATCGGGCTGCCGTTGGCGTAGGTGTAGCGGTTGGCCTGGGCGGAGGACGAGGGGGGCAGGAGGTAGGAGTCGCGGGAGGTGAATCCACCGGTGCCCGGGCGGTACCAGCGGGCGGCCATGTTGACGTCGCCGGTGGTGGGGTCGGTCCAGCCGCTCTGGTAGCCGAGGGTGGTGGAGGCGCCGGTGGTGGCGGTGGGTTTGCCGAAGGGGTCGTAGGTGGTGGTGCCGGTGACGGTGGCGCCGGTGGTGTCGAGGGTGGTGGTGACGTCGGTGTGCTGGTCGGTGCGCAGGCGGAGGCTGGTGGTGGTGTTGGCGGCGCCGAGGAGGTTGCCCTCGGTGTCGCGGGCGTAGGTCCAGGTGCCGTCGCTGGTGAGGTTGTTGGTGCCGCCGTCGTAGGTGAAGCGGGCGGCGTTTCGGGTGGTGACGCGGTCGAGGGCGTCGTAGGTGTAGGTGGTGGTGCCCTCGGTGATGAGGCGGCCGAAGGCGTCGTTGGCGAGGGGGTCCTCCTTGGTGCCGGTGGTGACTCCGGCCAGGGTGCCGCGGGCGGTGTAGCGGTAGGTGCTGGTGCCGTCGGCGAGGAGACGGTTGCGCTCGTCGTAGGTGGAGGAGGAAGTCCCGTTGCCGGTGCGGTTGCCGGCGGCGTCCCAGGTGTAGGCGGTGGCGGTGCCGTCGGCGGTCCAGGAGGTGAGGCGGCCGGCCTGGTCGTAGCCGTAGCGGTTGTCCTTGGCCGGGTCGGTGGCACCGCCGGTGACGGTCTTGCGGGTCATGCGGTTGTCGAGGTCGTACTCGTACGCGGTGCCGGCGAGCGGGGTGCCCGCGCCGCCGACGGCGATGAGCTGGTCGCCGGCGAGGCGGCCGAGCGGGTCGTAGGTGAGGCGCCGCTCGGACATGACCTTGTCCTTGCTGGTGTCCGCCGGGTCGGGCTGGATGTACCACTGCTTGCTGGGGCGGCCGTCGCCGTCGTAGCCGTACCAGTTCTTGGTCTTGAGCTTGGGGTTGTTGGCCCAGTCGAGCTGGCCGTCGGCCTTGTAGCCGAGGACGGTCAGGTCGGTGTCCGCGTCCCAGCGCTTGGTGATGCGCCCGTCGCCGTCGTACTCCCAGGTCTGGGTGGCCGGGGCGAGGGTGGTGCCGGTCTTGGTGAGCAGGCCGCGGTCGTTGTACGCGTAGTTCTGGGCGTTGCCCGCGGTGCCGGTCTGGACCAGGCGGCCGGCCTGGTCGTAGAGCAGGACGCGCGCGGCGGTCTCCTTCTCCGCGCCGCTGCCGGTCTCGCGGACCAGGCGCCCCGCCGGGTCGTACGAGCGCTTGCGGGTGACGCCGCCCGGCTCGGTGAGCGTCTCCGCCTGCCCGCCCGCGTCGTAGACGGTGGTCCAGGTGCGGTCGGCGGCGTTGGGGTGGGCCGTGGTGGCGGGCTCGACGGTGGATTCCGGCAGGCCCCAGGTGGTGAAGGTGTAGACGGTGGAGTTGCCCCGGCCGTCGGTCAGGCGGGTGCGGTGGCCCGCGGCGTCGTAGCCGAAGGTGGTGGTGATGGTCTGGCCCGTCGCGACCGGCTCGGTGAGCTTGACCGGGCGGCCGAGCACGTCGTAGGCGGTGCTGGTGACGGCACCGGTGGTCGGGCTGGTGCTGGTGAGGGGCCGGCCCTCCAGGTCGTACGTGGCCGTGGTGGTGCGCAGGACGGCCCCGGCCGGGTCGAGGGTGTCGGTGGCGGCGGGGTTGCCGAGGGCGTCGAAGCGGGTGCGCACGGATTCGCCGAGGGGGGCGATGGCGCGTACGGCGCGGCCGACGCCGTCGTACTCGGCCTTGCTGACGCGGCCGACGGGATCGGTGCTGGTGACGGTCTGTCCGGCGGCGTTGTAGGTGGCGCTGCTGGTGCTGCCGCCGGGGGTGGTGAGGGCGGTGCGGTTCCCTGCGTCGTCCCAGGTGAACCTGGTGGTCAGGTTCTGAGGGGCGGGCCGGCGTTCGACGACGGTGGCGGTGAGGGTGCGGCCGAGCTGGTCGTAGGTGGCCTCGGTGCGGGCGCCGAGCGGGTCGGTGCCGGAGAGCGGGAGGCCGGTGGGTGTGAACGTCGCGGACCAGGTGGGCGCGGTGTCCCACGTCGGGGTCTGGGGCAGGAGGCCGCCGGGGGTGTTGGGGTCGACGCGCTGGATCTGGTGGCCGAGGCGGTCGTAGGCGAAGGTCGTCCTGCGGTCCAGGCCGTCGGTGGTGGCGGTGACCCGGGAGAGCTTGTCGTACTCGACGGTGCTGGCCGGGGTCAGCGGGGTGTCGCTGCCGGGCCGGGTGTAGCCGGGCAGGCTGATCCGGGTGGTGCGTCCGAGGGCGTCGTACGCGCGGGTGGTCTGGTTGCCGAGCGGGTCCTTCGCCCTCACCGCCTCGCCGAAGGCGTTGTAGCCGACGCTGCTCGTCGGGCGGGCGGTGGTGGCCGCCGCTCCTCCGCTCTCGGTGGCGACCGCCGGGGCGGTGGTGCTGATGCCGCGCCCGAGGGCGTCGTACTGGTAGTTGGTGGTGTACGCGGCCGGGTCGGCCCCGGTGGCGTTGCCGTTGGGCGAGGTGGCGGCAGTGACGAGGCCGCGCTGGTCGTAGCTGAAGGTGCTGACGGCGGTGGCGCCGCCGGCGCTGGAGGCGAGCTGGCTGCGGGTCAGGCGGCCGGCGCCGTCGTAGGTGTTGGTCTGGACGCTGTTCTCGGTGGCGCCGACCTTGACGGTGCTGGTGGTGACGCGGTCGTCGGCGTCGTAGCCGAGGGTGGCGGTGCGGGCGAGGCCGGCCGGGTCGAGGACGGTCTGGGTGACGCGCCCGGACGGGTCGACGGTGCTCACGGTGGTGGTGCGGCCGCCGCCGGTGGTCTGCTTGACGAGGTGTCCGGCGCCGTCGTACTCGTCGGCTTCCAGGACGATCGAGCGGGTGCTGCCGTCGGCCTGGGTGACGTCCTGGGCGGTGGTGGTGGCCGACAGGCCGTCGTCGAAGTAGGTGTAGGCGGTGACGGCGCCCATGGCGTCGGTGCGGGAGGCGAGGCGGCCGGCCGGGTCGTAGGCGCGGGACTCGAGGGTCAGGTTGCGCACGCCCTTGCCGTCGCCGTTCCAGCCTTCGACGACGGTGGTCGCGGGCTGGCTGCGCGGGGTGTACGTGAAGCGGGTGACCTGGCCGAGCGCGTCGGTGACGGTGGTGCGGCGCCCGAGGGCGTCGTAGCCGTAGCGGGTGACGCCGCTCATCGCGTCGGTGTCCGCGTCGACCCGGCCCGCGCTGTCATAGCTGGTGCTGACGGTACGGCTTCCGTCGGTGCCGACGATGTCCGCCGTCGTGTTGCTCGTCACACGGCCGTCGGCGTCGAAGACGACGGTGGCCTTGGTCTGGTGGATGTCGCCGCTGACGGCGTCCGCGACCTTAGGACCGGTCTGGGCTGTCCGACGACCGAGGTTGTCGTATTCGTAGGTCGTCGTGACCCCGGCGGGCTGGGCGTCGGAGGTCTCGGTGGTCGAGGTCCTGCGCCCGGCCGCGTTGTAGCCGTAGGTGAGGGTGAGCCCGCTGGGCTGGGTGGTGCGGGCGAGGTCGCCGTTGGCGTTGTAGCCGTACGCGGTGACGGCTCCGGCGGCGGTGGTCTCGGAGGCGAGGAGGCCGGCCGGGGTGGTGCCGCCGCCGACGGCGGGTTCGGTGCCTGTGGTGTAGGCGGCGCGGGTGGTGCGGCCGTCGGGGCGGGTGGTGGACTCGGGCAGGCCGAGGGCGTTGTAGGCGACGGTGGTGCGGTAGGTGGTGTCGCCGGGCCCGGCGGAGCGGGCGTCGCGGGTCTCGGTGGGCTTGTCGTTGCGCGGGTCGCGGGGGTTGGCGGGGTTGAGGGAGTAGCTGGTGTAGGACGTCCAGCAGGAGTTGACGTCGCGGCAGGTGGTCACGGAGACGGTGTTGCCGCGGGCGTCCTGGCCGCTGACGGTGGAGTGGCCGTTGGGGTCGGTGACGGTGTGGACGAAGCCGCCGGTGTCGTAGGTGTAGCCGGTGGTGTTGCCCGCCTCGTCGGTGCGGGAGACGATCCGGTTGCCGCGGGTCGCGTCGTGGATGTCGGTGGTGGTGTTGCCCGCCGGGTCGGTGAGGGTGACGCGGGAGGCGAGTTCGGTGGCCGAGGAGGCGGAGCGGGCCTGGTAGTGGGCGCCGACGCGTTCGGCGCTCAACGGGTGCTGATAGAAGGCGACTTCGTCGATCTGGCCGGTCAGCCAGGACCACCCGCCGTTGCCGCCCGGCCAGTTGCCGACGTAGCCGCCGCCCAGGTAGGTGCGGGTCATGTTCAGGTGGTTGACGGTGCCGGAGGCCGTGCCGACGAGCACGCCGTCGAGGTAGAGCGACTGGGTTCCCTGGGCGGCGCTGATCGCCGCGTGGTGCCAGGAGCCGTCGGTGACGGAGGCGGCGGAGGTGATCGGGCCGCCGGTGATGCCGTTGAGGGCGCCGCGCAGCTTGCCGTCGCTGCCCGCGTAGAGCACGGGGACAGTGTTGCCGGGGGCCGCGCCCATCGGCTGGTTCTGGACGTTCAGCAGCACGCCGGGGCCGGTGGCGCGGAACCATAGTTCCGCCGCCAGTTCCGTGCCGGTCTGGAGGATAGGGGTGGGCAGTTCGACGTACGAGCTGCTGGTGCCGTTGAACTCGGCGGCGTGGCCGTCGCCGGGCCCGAACACCCCGGTGCCGCCCGGCTTGACGCCGCCCGCGTAGGTGCCGTTGCCCTTGATCGCGGCGACCTCGCTGGCGGCGGTGGTGCCGCCGGTCTCGTCCAGTCGCCAGTACCCGCCGGGCGAGTCGGCGACGACCGAGGCGCGGTAGCCGGTGCCCTGACCGCCGACCTGGGCGCCCCGGGCGCGGTAGTGGGCGACGACGTCGGTGTCGGCCAGCGGGTGCTGGTAGACGGCGACCTCGTCGATGCTGCCGGTGAAGTGGCTGACGTCGGCGGGGCTGGAGGGCCAGTTCCGGGAGAATCCGGCGCCGATGTAGGTGTGGGCATTGGACTGCCGGTCGACGGCCCCGCTCTGGACACCGACGACCTGGCCGTCGAGGTAGAGGGTCTGGGCCGTGCCCTTGGCGGAGAGCACGGCGTGGTGCCAGGCGCCGTCGTTGACGGGCTTGGCCGAGGCGGCGTTGTCCATCGGGCTGGCGAAGAACCGGCCGCGCAGCTTGCCGTCCGCCCCCACGTACAGCACCGGGGCGTAGGTGCCGCCCGGTCCGGCCTGGTCGTCGATGGCGCGGCTCTGGTCACCGAGGAGCACGCCCGGGGTGGTCGTGCTGAACCAGAGCTCGACGGCGAGGTCGGTCCTGCCCTGCAGGACGTCCTGGGGGATCTCGATCTGGGCCTTGGCGGAGCCGTCGAAGCGGGCGGCGGTGTCGTCGGTGGGGGCGAACACGCCGGGGGCCCTCTTGACGACACCGTCGCCGTACGTGCCGGCCAGGCCGGTGCCGACCTCGCTGGCGGCGGAGGCTCCCTCGCGCTCGCCCAGGCGCCAGTAGCCCACCGGGTCGGAGGCCTTGACGGCGTTGCTGTAGAGGAACGAGCCGCCGCTGTAGGTGGGTTCGGAGATCTTCCAGTCGCCGCCGGAGGCGTCGGTGACCTTGGTGACGCGCTCGGTGGTGGCGTCGTAGGCGACCTGGGCGCTGGTGCGGCCGGAGGGCAGGACCGTCTTCGTCAGCTGCGTGCTGCCGGTGCGAAGGGCGTAGTGCTCGGCGACGGTCTGCTCGCTCAGCGGGTAGTCGTAGACGGCCGCCTCGTCGATCTGACCGGTGAACCAGGACCAGCCGCCGTTCCCGGCAGGCCAGTTGGCGGTGTAGCCGCCGCCGAGGTAGGCCCGGTCCATGTTGAGGTGGTCGATGTCGCCGGCGGTGGTGCCGACCAGGGCGCCGTCGAGGAACATCGCGGTGTTGTCACGGGCCCCGGCGAGCACCACGTGGTGCCAGGCGTTGTCGGTGACGTCCTTGGTGGAGGTCACCGGCGGGTTCGGGCTGTTGAACTTGCCGCGCAGCTTGTTGTCCGAGCCCACGTAGAGGGCGGGGACGACGTTGTACGGGTTCTCCCCCATCGCGCGGTTCTGGTAGGTGAGCAGGACACCGGGCGCGGCGGTGCGGAACCACAGCTCGACGCTGCGGTTGGTGGAGGAGCTGATGGCCCGGTTGGGCAGCTCGACGTAGGAGGTGGAGCGTCCGTTGAAGGTGACGGCCTGGTTGCCGCTGCCGGCGAGCGCGCCGTCCGCACCGAAGGCGACGTCCTTCGCCGAGGCCGGGGAGCGGTCGCTGACCTGGGCGTCGTTGACGAGGGTGCTCCCGTCGGCCTGGCCCATGCGCCAGTAGCCGGAGGGGGCGGCGTCGCGCACGGCGGTGCGGTAGCGCGAGCCGGAGCCGTAGCTGTAGACGGTGCAGCCGGTGGCGGCGGCCGGGTCGGCGCCGGGCGGGCAGACCTTGGTGAGGCGGTCGCCGTCGTACTGGTACGTCCAGGTGGCTCCGGCGGCGCTCACCGAGGTGACGTGGGCACCGGTCCAGGTGAGGGCCAGGGTCCGGCCGGAGGCGGTGTCCTTGACCTGGACGGGGTGGCCGCCGTCGTAGACGAGGTCCTGGGTGTGGCCGGCGGTGTCGGTGACGCGGGTGAGGCGGCCGTCGGCGCCGAAGGTGTGGACCTTGCCGGCGCGGTCGGTGAGCGTCCAGCCGCCGCCGTCCGCCTTGCGCAGGTCGGCGGCCACGCCGCTGCCGGGCACGTACACGTTCTTGTTCGGGTCCCAGCCGAAGCGGGCGCGGGTGCCGTTGGAGGCGGTGAGCAGCACGTTGCCGGGCAGGGTGAGCCAGGTGCTGGACTCGACCTGCACGCGCATGTCGAGGCTGGTGGACCAGCCCGCGCCGAAGGCGCCGTCGGTGCGCGGGTCGAGGGAGTTGTAGCTGCGGGTGACGGCAAGTTCGGGGCCGACGACGGGCAGGGCGGCGTCGGTGGCGGCGGTGGTGTAGTTGCCGGCGGCGGTGTTGACGCTGCGTCCTGCGTCGGAGGCGGTGCTGTACTGGCTGGGCTGCGGCACGACGGTACGCAGGTAGGAGGGCGCCGTCCAGGGGCTGGAGCCCGCGCCGTCGCCGGCCTTGGCGTACCAGGCGTACTGCTCGTTCCAGGTCAGCCAGCCGGCCGGGACGACGAAGCGGCCCTGGCGCTTGAGGTAGTCGGTCTCCTTGCAGTCCACCTGCGCGTCGCCGCCGACCACGCGGCAGACCTTGAACTTGTAGTCCAGCTCGGGGTAGGGCGACCGGTCGGGGTCGATGCCCTCGGCGGTGAGGGTGGGCTGGAGCTGGTAGACGGCCGTGCCCGACGGCGGGGCGAGGCGGGTGATGTACGGGGGGACGTTGATCGAGGAGATCTGGATGTTGACGGTCGGTACGCCTGCGTCGTTCCAGAAATTGCTGACCTGGTACTGGTCCATGGTGAACGCGACGGTGTACGTGCCCAGTGGGAGGGTGTGGATGTGCGCGTCGATCACGACGCCGCCGCCCGGCGGGACGTCATAGGGCATCGAGGTCCAGGCGATGTTGTTGCCGTACTGGGTGATGTTGTTGCCCCACTGGTCGAACAGCAGGTACGACATCTTGTAGTTGTTGCCGGGGGTCCAGGTGTCCATGCCCCGGTTCCACGCCCGCAGGCGGACGATGCCCTCCTGGGTGGCGGTCACCGGCTGCTGGAGGCCGACCAGGTCGTAGTCGGCGCCGTAGCGCGACCAGGTGACGTCCAGGGAGGGCTGGCCGTCGCGGTTGTTGACGCTGCCGAACTGCTTCCAGGACATGTTGTCCCGGGTGTCGGTCTTGATGGCGAGGCCGTAGTTCGGCATCCAGTGGTGGGTCCAGTAGTTGACCAGGTTGCGGCCGTCGGCGCCGAGGTCGATCGGCTCCCAGGCCTGCGGGCAGGCCCAGGCGCTGGAGGAGTTGGGCCGCCAGCCGTGGGCGAAGGAGGGAGCGGCCAGGGGCGGGCCCGTGGAGGGGCCGGGCAGGCTGCGCGTGGAGCCGGGCGCCCAGTCCGAGGTGATCTGGTGGATGGTCACGGTGCGCGGGTTGCAGCTGTAGGACCAGCCGTTGAACAGGGAGAGCTTGGCGCCGAGGATGTTGGCGTTGCTGAGGGAGTCCTCGATGCCCCGGAAGCGGATGAACGAGGCAGCCTGGTGCGCGCCGCCGTCGTTGGTTCCGACCTTGAGGACGGTGTCGCCGGAGAAGTCCTGGTTGTACGGGGAGTAGGCGTAGGTGCTCTCGTTGGCCAGGACGCGGGAGACCGTCGGATCGACCTTGACCGGGTAGACGCGCTCGGGTGCGTGCAGCCAGGCCTCGTCCAGCTTGAGCTTGAGGGCCTGGCCGCCGCCGGGCAGCTGGATCAGCTCGTACACCACGCCGCCCGTGATCACGCCCTCCTCGGTGTTGGGCGCGAAGTTGGAGTCCTGCATCCAGCCGGCGGGCATGCGGCCGAGGAGGGCTCCGGCGGCGTCGGTGAAGTGGACGGAGCCGTCCGGGTCGAGGGAGGCGCTCGCGCCCTGGAGACGCAGCGGGAACACCCACTCGGTGGGCGCGGTGGCGTCCTTGAGGACCAGGGTCTCCTTGAAGGAGGAGTTTCCGGCCTGGATCGTCAGGTCGGCCTTGGGGCGGGCCTCGGGGTAGGTGACGACGCTGTCCTGCGCGGTGCCCTGGGCGGAGGAGGCGCCCTGGAGGCTGTAGCCGATGGAGACGCCGTCGGCGAGCTGGAGCTGGACGAGCGGGTCGGCGTCGGCGGTGAGGCCGAGTTTGAGCTGCTGCTCGGTGGAGGTGGTGGTCCAGGAGTTCTGGACGGGGGCGGCGCGGCCGGCGGTGGCGGTGCCGCCGGGTATCAGGGTCGTGTCGATGGCGGACCAGGAGCCGTCGGAGCGGCGGAAGTTGACGGGCTCCGGGTAGCTGCGGGTGGTGAAGGTGCCGTCGGCGTTCTGGAAGGTGCGCTGCTGGGCGGTCCGCTTCTCGGGGAGTTCCTTGCTGGTGGCCGGGTCGAAGCTCTTCGCCGGGTCGACCTTGCTGGCGGGCAGCGCGGAGGGCTTGTCGGCGGGCTTGGCCTCGGAGGGCGGCAGCTGCGCGGGCTTGGGGGTGAGGTCCTGCGCCGGGGGCGCGCCGCCCGTCGCCTCCTCGGGGAGCTCGCCGGGCGCGGGGGCGGCGCCGCCCCGGCCGGAGCCGTCCTTGGCGCTGGTGGATCCGGTGGTCGCGTCGTGGCCGCGACCCTCGGCGCTGCCCTGTTGCTGGTTCGGGCGCGGGCCCGGGTCGGCGGAGGCGGAGCCGGCGCCGCGTCGCGACACGGTTTCGGCGAAGGCGGTCCCTTCGACCGTTCCGAGGGCGACCAGGGTCATGGCGAGCAGCGCTGCCAGGGGGCGACGGAGCACTCCGAGTACCTCACAGAACAGTCAAGAAGTGGCAAATCACCGGGAGTTGGGATCTGTCCGACTTCCAGGGGACGGGGAGGGGGAAATCCCTCCCGGCCCGTGCCCCCACCGCTGGTGAGGCGTGGCAGGCGACGTGCAGGAATGACCGTAGGGGCGGCCGTCAGTGGCCGACAGTGTTTTCAGGACCAGGAGACGGAATCACCAGATCCGGAGACTCTGTGCGGATTTTCCGCGTTCCTGGTGTTCCCTTTAGACGTTCTCGCCCTTCGGCGGTCGGGCGCGGCGCCGGTGGTCGCTCGGGGAGAGGCCGTGGGCCGACTTGAAGGCGCGGCCGAATTCGGAGGCGCCGGGGATGCCGCAGCGGGCGCCGATGGCGTGGATGGGGAGGTCGTCGAGGGCGGGGTCGGCGAGGTCGCGGTGGGCCTTGGCGAGGCGTTGGCGGCGGATGTAGGCGGCGACGGTCTCGCCGTGGAAGTCGCGGGCGAAGAGGCGGTGGAGGTGGCTGACGGAGATGTGGTGGGCGGCGGCGACCACGGCCGGGGAGAGGGCGGGGTCGTGGAGGTTCCTGCGGATGAACTCCCGGATGCCCTCGACCTTGGCGCGCTGGCGGGCGCCCTGCGGGAGCGTCTCCTCGGCGTCGAGCGCCCCGGCGATCCAGACGGACACCAGGTCGGCCACGATCGTGCCGAGGCGGGCGGCCTCGGCGGGCCGCAGGACGTCGGCCTGCTGGTCCAGGCCGATCAGGAACTGGGCCAGCAGCGCCCCCGTACCCTCCCGGCCGGAGAGGCGGCGGCCGAGGAGGTCGCGCAGGCGGTCCGGGGGGACGGGCAGCAGGGAGACGGGCAGGTCGACGCCGACGCCGGAGACCTGGCCGCCGAAGGAGCACATGTCGTAGGGGTGGGAGCTGTCGAGGATGGAGAGGTCCCCGACGCCGAACGTCTCGGCCTGGTCGCGGCCGCGACGGAGTCCGAGGCCTCCGGTGGTCAGCAGCGTGAGGTGGTAGAGCTCCGCGTCGGAGGCGCGGATCATCCGCTCGGTGCGCCGGAAGCGGGCCGAGGGGAAGGACGTCCCGAACAGGATCGCCGGGCCCAGTTCGGCGCGCCGGAGCTGCGCGCGGAAATCGGCCGCGTGCGCGCTCGTCGCGTCGCAGACCCGGGTCTGGCCGACCGCATCGCGCCAGATCTCGAAGGGGAGTTCCCCCACCGCGCCTTGCGGGTCCACGAATTGCCCCACCCCTCAGAATGGGATTTCCCCACCGAAACCGACACCGTCGCCACCCATTATCTTCGGGGCCTGCGAACGCCTCGCCAAGGGGGTTCTCCGTCACACGCCGGCCCGTCCCGGCCTGTCGACGCCGACCCGCGTCGACCGGGCCCGCGCCGGCGGGTGGGACGCCGGCGCGGGCGGTCGTGGGGCGGTCGACGACCGGTCGTGGGACGGTCGTCAGGACCGCCGTGGATCGGTCAGAACTGGACGTCGGTGCAGGAGTAGAAGGCGTTGCCGGTGTCCGCGATCGTCCAGACGGAGACGATCACCTGGTGGCCCGTGCGGCCGCCGGGGAGCGTCCCGGTGTGGGTGGTGGTGGAGTCGGGCTGGCGGCCGTTGTAGGGGACGGTCAGGAACGGGTTGAGGTCGAGCGAGGCCCGGGTGATCGGCTGGGTCGCGTCGTAGCCGGCCTTGGTCAGGTAGTACTTGAAGTTCGTGGTGGAGTGCCGGGCCTCGATCTCCCAGGTGAAGGTGAGCTGCTGCCCCGCCGTCACCGGCGTGGTCGGCCAGGCGCCGTTGTGCGGGTCGTCCAGCGGCGCCCAGCGGCCGTCGGCCCCGGCGCAGATGGTGCCGTCCGCCGGGCCGCGGCTCGGGAAGCCCTTCGGCCCCTCGACGCTCTGCGGCTCCCACTGGATGTCGCCGCAGTCCCACGGGACGGCGTTGGCTCCGCAGAGTGCGGAGCGGCTCGGCGGGAGGTTGATGAAGCCGTGCGACTGGGCCGGTAGGGCCGCCGCGATCGGCAGGACGACCGCGGCCAGCGCGGCCGCGATCAGGTGACGCTTGCGCATGGTGCTCCTCCGTGGGGGTGGATGGAGTGTGTGCCCGGCGCGTTGCGTGCGCGTGGGGGTGCGCACGACGGCGGCCAGCCCGGGGCATGGCATGCCCACGCCAGAGCGGTTGCGGACACCGTAGGATCAGCGTTCCCTCCGCGTCAATGGTCTGAACCATTTGCGCCAAGCCCCGGCAAAGCGCGAACTCCCGGACGGCGCCGGGTGGATGGGGGCGGAACGCGGAAGCGGCCCCACCGCCGAGCGCGGTGGGGCCGCCTCCGTTCCGGGAGGAGCGCGGCGTCAGTGCCGGTGGTTCCGACGGCGGGAGGCGAGGACGAGGGCCGCGCCGCCGAGGACGACGGCGGCGCCGATGCCGCCGATCAGCGCGACCTGGGTGCCCGTCGCGGCGAGGCCACCGCCACCGCTACCGCCGGAGCCGGTGCCGGTGCCCGGCTGCTGGGGCCCCTGGCTGCCGGTCGCCGAGGGCGAGGACGTCGGGGTGGCGGACGGCGACGTGGTCGGGGACGTGGTCACCGTGACCGTGGCGGTGCACTCGCCGGCGGTCGAGCCGGCCGGGCAGTTGCCGCCGGACCGGTCGGACACCACGGTGTTGCGCAGCGTGTGGTCCCCGGCGGCCGGGTCACTCACCTTCACCGTGTACGTCACCCGGGCGCTGCCGCCGACCGGCAGGTCCCCGCTCCAGCCGAGCACCGGCCGGGTGTAGGAGGTCGTGCCGGAGGTGGCGGTGGCGTCGCCGTTGTACGTGGCGTCGTCGAGGACGGCGCTCAGGTCGTCGGTGACGCTCAGCCCGGTGATCGGGGCGTTCCCGGTGTTGGTGATGTCGACCCGGTACGTCACCGTGTCCCCGGGCAGGGCCTGGGCCTTGTCGGCGGTCTTGGCGAGCCGGTAACCGGCGTGCTCGGAGACGGTGTTGCGCACGGTGTTGCTGGTGCGCTGCTGGTCGCGGCCGGTCTGGGCGCCGCGGTAGGCGAGCGAGGAGGTGTTGTCGAGCCTGGTGCCCGGCGCGAGCCCGGCGTCGACCCGGGCGCGGAAGGAGACGGTGGTCTCGGCGCCCGGCTTGAGGTCGGCGGCCGTGCAGGTGACGTTGCGTCCGGCGGCGGTGCAGCCGGGGCCGGAGCCCTCGACGTAGCTGGTGCCGACGGGCAGCGCGTCGGTCAGGGTGACGCCGGTGGCGGTGTCGAGGTCGGCGGTGCTGCCGTCCTCGCGCCGGTTGGCGACGGTGAAGGTGTAGGTGATCTCGGCACCGGGGTCGACGGTGCCGGGCGGGTCGTTCGTGGTGGAGCCGGCCGGCGTGTTGGCCTTGGTGATCCGCAGGTCCGGTTCGAGCGCGTCGACGGCGAGCCAGGCCGCCTGCGGGTGCAGGGCGTCGCCCGCGCCGTTGATCCGGAGGACGGCCCGGGTGCTGCCGGCGGGGATCTTGCCGGTGACGTCGATCATGCGGGCGTCATAGCCGTAGTTGTTGACGGGCGCGGGGTTGCGGGTCGTGAGGTTCGTACCCGTGCCGTCCGCCGCGACGCGGTCGATTCGGCTCGCGAAGGCGTTGTCGGTGGCGACGCCGGCGGGGCCGGATATCGGCAGCAGCGTCAGGTTGTCGGCGGAGGAGCCGACGAGCAGCTGGTCGCCCGCGATCGGCGCGTCGCCGTCGCCGACGGTGACGCCCATGGTGGCCCGCGGGGCGGTGGCGGGCGTGTGGATGCCGTCGAGGGTGAGCGTCGCCAGGTTGTCGGGGGTGCGCAGGAGCTGGAAGCCGTCCCAGACCTGGAGGTAGCGCAGCGGCTCCGCCTGGTTCTCGTACGCCACCACCAGCGACCAGCCGCCCCAGCAGCCCACGTTGTTGCCGCCGAAGTTCTGCGCGGAGGAACGCCCGGCGCAGGCCTGGATGTTCGCGACGGTGTAGTCGCCCGGGCCGGCGGCGCGCACCTGGGCGGTGACGTCCTTCACGCCCGCCCCGGCGAGCAGCGGCTCCGGCGGGGTGCCGCCGACCTTCTGGTCGAACCAGTCGTAGGTGTCGGCGGTGAGCTGCTCGTAGGAGGAGCCGCCCGGGACCTTCCAGGACACCTTGTCACCGGTGTTGATGTCCCCCGAGGTGCCGCCCGCGTTGCTGGTGTTGGTCGGGTTGAACTGCCAGTACAGACGCGCCGACAGCACCTTCGCCCCGGCCGGGATCGCCAGCTGCGCGGAGGACGCGTTGTCGCCGGGCGCGCTCGGGTCGGTCTTCACGTACGTGGTGCGGTTGTTGTTGGTGCCCTCGGTGTCGTTGCAGACCGAGCCGTCGCTGTCGTCGCAGGTCAGGACCGAGTTGGAGGCCATGGTGAGGTTGCCGTGCGCGAGCAGGTCCACCGTCGGGGCCGGGCCGATCGGCCGCTGGGCACCGGCGCCCCGAGCGGCCTTGCCGGCCGGGGCCTTGTCCGCAGCCGGGGCGATCGGGGCGGCCGACGCCGACGGAGCTGCAAGCGCCGCGGACGGGGCGAAGGCGAGCGCCGAGGCGGCGAGAACCCCGAGGACCGCCCTGCCCGGCAGGCGCCGGAACCGGCGTTCGACTGCCGGGCGCTCCCCGCCGACGGCGGATGGTATGCGGTCTCTCATGGGGGACTCCAGGTGGTGCTTCGAGGGTTCAGGAGGGTGTGAGGGTACGACCTCCGGGCCGAATCATGACGATACGTCCGGTTTCGACCGGGCCAATACTATGTCACATTCTTTTGTTCATTGATCAACAGCTTTCGCGGCAACCACTGCCCGAGGGCATGCCGACGGCCCGGACGATCCTGCGGCGGATCGGGCCCGGTGAACTGCGGTGCGCTGTCAGCCCCGTGAGCCTGGGGCGGTCGACAGGGTCCGGGAGAGCCAGGTGCGGATGGCCTCGGCGGTGGTGGAGGCGTGGTCGGTGAGGACGGAGTGGTGGTCGCCCGGGGTGTCGCCGGGGCGGAGGTGGAGGGTCGGCGCGGTGGTGGGCGCCAGGGGGTGGTTGAGGAAGAGGCGGGCGTAGGCGCCCAGGGCGGCGAGGGAGGGTTCGTCCAGGTCGAGGGCCGTGGCGGCCGCCAGGTCGGTGAGGGGTTCCTCGTCGCGGACGGGGTGGGTGTCGAGGAGGATCACCGCTTCGGCGCCGACCCGGTCGGCAACGGCCTGGGCGACGAGACCGCCCGTGGATCGGCCCAACAGGACGACGGGACGGTCGAGTTGGCGGATGGAGGCGGCGTGGGCGCGAACAAGGGCGTCCACGTCCTCGGGGACGGGGCCGCCGTCGTAGCCCGGGTGGGGCAGGAGCCGCAGGCCCGGCAGGTGGCGGGCGAGGGGGCCGTACTCGCCGGGCGGGGAGACGAAGGCGGGGAAGCAGACGATCGCCGGGCCGTCGCCCTCGCTCGCGCTCAGGCGCTGCGGCAGGACGGGCGGGAACGTCGCCGAGGACGGGAGCGCCCAGGAGGCGGAGACGAGCAGGTGCATGGCCTCCCGGGTGCGGCCGAGTTCGCAGAGCCTGCGGTGAAGGGAGGCGAGGGAGGTGGGGGCCGCCGGGGGCTCCGGTGACCGCAGGTGGGCGGCCAGGTCCCTGGGGGTGGCGGAGTCGAACACGACGGTGGCGGGCAGGCGCAGGCCGGTGCGTTCCTCCAGGCGGTTGCGCAGCTCGATGGAGGTCAGGGAGTCGAATCCGAGGTCGGAGATCGGGGTGTCGGGTTCGACGTCGGGGTAGCTGAGCACGGCGGCGACCTCGGCGCAGACCAGCTCCAACGCGCTGGTGGGCAGGGCCTGTTCGCTCTTACGAACGGGCTTCGGCCGGGGCCGGGGCCGGTGGCGGTCGAGGGCGATCGGCACCAGGACCGGCTCGTCGGTGCCGAGCGCCGCCTCCAGGAGTGCGACGCCCTCGGCCGGGGTGAGGGCCGTCAGGTCGGGGCCGGCGCTGCGGCCGGCCATCATCCCGACCGTCCACGGGCCCCAGGCGAGGGAGTGGGCGGGCAGGCCCAAGGTCCGTCGGTAGCGGGCGAGTTCGTCGAGGTAGCTGTTGGCCGCGGCGTAGTTGGCCTGTCCGGCGTGGCCGAGGACACCGGCCGCCGAGGAGAACAGCACGAAGGCGTCCAGGTCGCGGCTGGCGGTCAACTCGTGGAGGTGCCAGGCCGCTTCGGCCTTGGGGCGCCAGACCGTCTCCAGGCGTTCGGGGGTCATCGAGGCCAGGACGCCGTCGTCGAGCACCCCGGCGGTGTGCACGACGGCGCGCAGGTCGTCGATCGAGTCGACCAGGGCGGCGAGGGCCCGCCGGTCGGTGACGTCCAGCCGGGTCTCGCCGCTGCGGCTGGCGAGGACGACGCGTACGCCCTTGGCCCGCAGGTGGTCGGCGACGGCCCGGCCCAGGGCGCCGCCGCCGGTGATCAGGACGGTGCCGCGCCAGGTGAAGGCTCCGCCCGGAACGGGGACGAGGTCGGGCTGTTCAGCCACGATCTCCGTTGCGCCGTCGCGGAGTTCGGCGAGGGTGTACCGCCCGGGGTGCTCCGCCTGGGCGACCCGGACCAGGCCGGCGGCGGCCGCTCCGGCGAGGTCGCCGGGCCGGACCCGTACGGTCAGGTGCTCGTACCCGGCCTGCAGTTCGCGCAGAACGGGCACGAGGGCTTCGGCCGCCTCGCCCGGCGGCACGTCTCCCGGCGGTACGTCGAGGAGGCGGCCCTTCGGCGGGCCGGGGGCTCGACGCCACTCCGGGCGGTACAGCGCTCCCCGGCCGGTGCCGGTCGGCCGGACGGTGAGCGACTCGACGTGCGCCACCGGCCGCCCGGCCTGGTCGGTCACGTCGACCCGCCCCTCGCGGATTCGGACGCGCAGGCCGGTGGCGCCCCGCGCGAGCAGGTGGACGCCGCGCAGGGCGAACGGCACCCCGCCGTCGAGCAGCAGCCGGGCGGGGTGGAGGGCCGCGTCGAACAGGGCGGGGTGCAGCGCGTACCGGCCCGCGTCCGGGAACTCGCCGCGCACCTCGCCGTACAGCTCGTCGCCGCGCCGCCACATCCGGCTCAGCCCTCGGAACGCCGGGCCGTACTCGCCGTGCCGGACGTCCAGTTCCTCGGCGCCGGGCGGCGGCCACGCGCCGAGGTCCACCTCCGGTGCGGGCCGCGAGTCCAGCCGTCCGCTCGCGCAGCGGACCCCGTCCGCGTACACCTCGAACGGCCGCGCGCCGCCGTCCTCGGCGCGGACGACGATCTCGGCGCGCCGGGTCTGCGGCAGGGGCATCGGCGCGTGCAGGAGCAGTTCGTCGATGGCGGTGCAGCCGGCCCGCTCCCCCGCGTACGCGACCAGCTCGACGATCGCCGTGGCAGGCACGACGGCCGCGCCGTCCACGACGTGGTCGAGCAGCCACACCGGGCTGAGGTCGGCGGTGCACACGACCTCGCCGGAGCCGGAGCCTGAGCCCGGGCCTGAGCCGGAACCTGGGCCTGGGCCCGGGCCCGGGCCCGGGACGACGACGGTCGACGCGACGAGCGGGTGCTCGGCGCCGGGGTCGAGCCAGTAGCGCTGCCGCTGGAAGGCGCGGGTCCCGCGCAGCCGGGCCAGCAGCTCCTCGACGGCCTCCACGCCGTCAACCTCGCTCATCTCCACGACAGTTGCGCCTTCGACCGACGGCGCATCCGCTTCGTCCCCCCTCAGCCAGTCCCCGACCCCGTCCGGGCCGACCCCGAGGATCGGCAACGCCGGCGACCCGTACGTCAGCCCCGCCGCCACCTCCGCGAACCGGGGCGACCCGACCGCCGCCGCCAGCCGAGCCGCGTCCGCCAGGGACAGCGCGCCCGCCAGGTGCGCCGCCGCGATCCGCCCCACGCCGCGCCCGGTCAGCGCGTCCGGCCGGTGGCCGCGCGACTCCAGGAGGCGGAACAGCGCCACCTGGAAGGCGAACGGCCCGGGCTCCAGCCCCGAGAGCGCCTCGGCGAACACCGGGTACGCCTCCGCCAACTCCCGTACGGCGCCGGGCCGCTGAGCCCCCTCCCCCGGCAGCAGGAACGCCACCCGCAGCTGCTCGTACTCCTCGACGATCACGTGCGCGTTGGTCCCCGAGATCCCGAAGGCCGACACCCCCGCCCGGCGCGGGCGCCCGCCCGTCGCCGGCCAGGGCGTCGGCTCGGTGACCAGCCGCAGCGCGCCCGCCGACCAGTCGACCTGCGGGCTGGGCTCGCCGACGTGCAGGGTCGCGGGCACGGTGCGGTGCCGCATCGCCATCACGCTCTTGATCACCCCCGCGACGCCGGCCGCCGCCTGGGTGTGCCCGAGGTTGGACTTGACGGTGCCGACCAGCACCGGGCCCGGCCGGTCCTGCCCGTACGTGGCGAGCAGCGCGCCCGCCTCGATCGGGTCGCCCAGCGCGGTGCCCGTCCCGTGCGCCTCGACGACGTCCACCTCCGCGCCGGTCAGCCCGGCGTCGGCCAGCGCCCGCTGGATGACGGCCGCCTGGGCGGGCCCGCTGGGCGCCGTCAGGCCGTTGGAGGCGCCGTCCTGGTTGACCGCCGAGCCGCGCAGCAGCGCGAGGATCGGGTGCCCGTTGCGTACGGCGTCGGACACCCGCTCGAGCACCAGCAGCCCGACGCCCTCCGACCAGGCCGTGCCGTCGGCGTCCGCCGAGAACGGCTTCACCCGCCCGTCCGGGGCGAGTCCGCGCTGGCGGCTGAACACCACGAAGCTGTTCGGGGTGGCCATGACCGTCGCGCCGCCCGCCAGGGCCAGGTCGCACTGGCCGCTGCGCAGGGAGTCCGCCGCGAGGTGCATCGCGACCAGCGAGGAGGAGCAGGCGGTGTCCAGGGTGAGCGCGGGCCCGTGCAGGCCCAGGTGGTAGGAGATCCGCCCGGAGGCGACGCTGCCCGCCGCGCCGAGTGCGATCTGCGACTGGAGCTGGTGCGCGGCGCCGTGGAAGCGGCCGGCATAGTCGTTGTACATCAGTCCGACGAACACACCGGTGTTGCTGCCCCGGGCGGATTCGGGGGCGATGCCCGCCCGCTCGAACGCCTCCCAGGCGGTCTCCAGCAGCAGGCGGTGCTGCGGGTCGGTGGCCAGGGCCTCGCGCGGGGACATCCGGAAGAAGGCGGCGTCGAAGTCGGCCGCGTCGGCGAGGAAGCCGCCGTGCCGGACGTAGCTGGTGCCCGGGTGGTCCGGGTCCGGGTGGTAGAGCTCCTCCAGCGGCCAGCCCCGGTCGGCGGGGAACTCCGTGATGGCGTCCTGCCCGGCGGCGAGCGCCCGCCACAGGTCCTCGGGCCCGGCGATCCCGCCGGGGTAGCGGCAGGCCATGGCGACGATCGCGACCGGCTCGGTGGCCTCCCGTACGGGCGGCGGCGGGGCGGCGGCCGCCCCGCCGGCGAGGTGGTCGGCCAGCGCGCGGGGCGTCGGGTGGTCGAAGACCAGCGAGGGCGACAGCGCGAGGCCCAGCTCCGCGCCGAGGCGGTCGCGCAGCCGTACGGTCCCGAGGGAGTCGAGGCCGGTCTCGGCGAACTGCTGGTCGGGCTCGGGCAGTTGGCCGGTGAGCCGCTCGGCCTCCCGGCGGACGGTGTCGAGCAGGTACTGGAACCGCAGGCGCCGCCGCACCGGCTTGCCCGAGGGGGTCTGCGGAATCCGGCCGACCGTGCGGACCGCCTCCGGCGCCCGGTGGGGCGGCAGTGCGCGGCGGCAGGCGGCGAGCAGCTCCGCCGGGTCCGCCTCGCCGACGACGTACGCGACGGGCACCTCGCCGAGGACGGGGTCGGGCTCCCCCGCGACGGCCACCTCGCGGACGCCCGGGTGGCGGGCGAGGACGCGCTCGATCTCGGCGGGGTGGATGTTCTCCCCGCCCCGGATGATCAGCTCGCTCGCCCGCCCGGTCACCACCAGCCGGCCGGCCTCCTCGCGGCCGAGGTCCCCGGTGGGGCGCCAGCCTTCGGCGCCGGGGGTCCTCACGAGGATCTCGCCCTCGACGAACCGGGTCTCGATCCCGGGCAGCACGACACCGTCGACGGCGATCTTCCCGGCCGCCTCCGTGCTGCCGTAGCCGTCGTGCAGGTCGTGGCCGACGGCGCGGCGGAAGCGCTCCCGCAGCTCCTCCGGGAGCGGGGCTCCGGCCGACAGGCAGAGCGGGGGCAACGGGGCAGCAGCGTCCAGGAGTTGGGAGAAGACCGTCGGTACGCCGCCCAGGGCGGTGAACGCGCCCCCGCGCAGCAGGGCGGCGGCCCCGTCCGCCGTGAACCGGTCCATCAGGTGCGCGCTCGCGCCGAGCGCCAGCACGCCGACCAGGGCCATCGAGTGCCCGAAGGCGTGGAACAGCGGCAGCGGCCAGAGCAGGCGGTCCTCGCCGGACATCCCGAGCCGCCCCCGGTAGGCGTGCTCCGCCGAGCGCAGCCAGGCCTCCTGCGTGGAGAGCACGCCCTTCGGGTCCCCCGTCGTGCCGGAGGTGTAGTGCAGCCAGGCGGGCTCGTCGGGCGCCAGGTCGTCGCGCGGCGCCGTACGGGCGGGGGCGAGCAGGTCCTCGACGGTGACCACATCGACCCCGGCGACCCTCCGGGCCTGTGCGAGGTGCTCACGGTCGGTGACGAGCAGAGCGGCCCCGCTGTCCTCCAGCCGGAAGCGCAACTCCTCGTCCCCGCACCGGGGATCGAGCGGCACCCCGACGGCCGCCGCGCGAGCCGTCCCGAGCGTCGCCACCGCGGCGGGCACCCCGGCGCCCAGGAACAGCGCCACCCGCCCGCCGCGCTCCACCCGCAGGTTCGCGGCCACCCGGGCCGTACGGTCCGCGAGTTCGCCGTAGCCCACCGCCCCCTCGGCATCGGAGAACGCGGCCCTGCCCGTACGCTCCGCCGCATGACGGAGGATCAACTCGTGCACCCTGTACCCCACTGGTCGGTCGGCGGCCCGGCCCGGCCACTGTACCGACGGTGACGATCAAGGCTCAGGCGACGTGCTCCTCCAGCAGCTTCGGCAGCTCGCGCATGTCGTCGAAGAGCACCCGGCCCGGCCCGGCCAGCCGGGCGGCGGAGTTGACCCCGCCGGTGTAGCCGAAGGCGGGGATGCCCGCCGCGTTCGCCGCGCTGAGTCCGTGCGGGCTGTCCTCCACCACCACGCAGCGGGCCGGGTCGGCACCGAGCGTGCGGGCCGCGTGGAGGAAGAGGTCCGGGGCGGGCTTGCCGCGCGGCACGTCCTCGGCGCCGCTGAAGATCCGGCCGGCGAAGCGCTCGTACAGGCCGGTCAGGCCCAGCCCCCGGCGCAGCCAGCGGTGGCTGCTGTTGGAGGCGACGCAGGAGGGCAGGTCGATCCGCTCCAGCGCCTCGGCGATCCCGTCGACCGCCGTCATCCGCTCCTCGGTCAGCCGGGTGTGCAGCGGGCGGTACTCCTCCCACCAGTCGGCGGGCAGCGCGCGGCCGAGCAGCTGCTCCAGCGCCGCCGTCTTCGCTCCCTGCGAGAGGCCGACGAAGCGCTCGACGATCTCCTGCTCGCTCATGGGCAGCCCGAGCGCCGCCATCGCCACCCTGTCCACCTCGACGCCGATCGGCTCGCTGTCGATGAGCACGCCGTCGCAGTCGAAGATCACCAGTTCGATCATTCCTGCACCTTAGCGGTCGGATCGGGACGGCCTTCGGGGGTGTCGGCGCATCGGCGCGATGTGCCGGGTGGGGGCGGTCCGGCCGGGAGGCCGGGTGGGGGCGGTCCGGCCGGGAGGCCGGGTGGGGGCGGTCCGGCCGGGAGGCCGGGTGGGGGCGGCCCGGCCGGGAGGCCGGGTGGGGGCCACCCGGCCGGGCGGGGTGGCTCAGACCTGCGCCATGCCACCGTCCGCGAAGAGTTCGACGCCGGTGACGAAGCTGGAGGCGTCGCTGGAGAGGAAGACAGCGACCCTGCCCATCTCGCGCGGGTCGGCGATCCGTCCGGTCGGATTGCCCTCTCCCATGGCCCTGACGGCGGCGTCGACGTGGTCGGCGCCCTGGGCCATGGCCAGTGCGCTGCGCAGGGAGTCGGTGTCGACCGCGCCCGGGCTGAGGATGTTCATCCGGATGCCCGATCCCTTGATGTCCTGGATCCAGGCCCGGACGAAGGTGCGCACGGCGGCCTTCGAGCCGCCGTACAGGCTCATCCCGCGCGGCGGCTGGATGGACCCCGTGGAACCGATGACGACGACGGTGCCGCCGGGCGGCAGCAGCGCGAGCGCGGGCTGGACGGTGAAGAGGACGCCCTTGGCGTTGACGCCGAACGTCCGGTCGAACTGCTCCTCGGTGATCGCGCCCAGCGGGGCGTGCGCGCCGATCCCGGCGTTGGCCACGACCGCGTCGAGCCGCCCGTACCGCTCCATCACCTGCCGGTAGACGGCCTCCATGTCCGCGAGCCTGGTGACGTCGGCCACGATCCCCGAGCAGTTCGGCCCGATCGCCGCGACCGCCTCGTCGAGCGCCTCCCGGCGCAGGTCGGTGATGACCACCCGGGCGCCGTTGGCGACGAACTCCTGGGCGATGCCCAGGCCGACACCGGACGCACCGCCCGTGACGACGGCGACCTTTTCCGCGAGCGGGAAACTCATCTGCTTCTCCTCCGAGATGAAGGGACGGCCACGTTCGGCGTTCGCGCCGGGAGCGCGGGAGGGAGGCCCGCGTGCGAGGCCGCATGCCCTAGAGTGAAAGTGGAGGCGCCTCCAGTTCCTTCACTGCAAGTGGAGGCGTCGCCGGTTAGCAAGCCCGAGACGACAGGAGACCGTGGATGACCAGGGAGACGGGGCGCCCGCTGCGGGCCGACGCGCAGCGCAACCGGGAGAAGATCCTCTCGGCCGCGGTGCGCGTCTTCGCCGAGGACGGGCTGGAGGCACACCTGGAGCGCATCGCCAAGGAGGCCGGCGTCGGCTCCGGCACGCTCTACCGCAACTTCCCCACCCGGGAGGTCCTCATCGAGGCCGCCTACCGCAACGAGCTGATCCGACTGTGCGACGCGGCCCCCGACCTCCTGGCCGAACTCGCCCCGCGCGAGGCCCTGCGCGCCTGGACGGGCCGCTTCATCGACTACGCGACCGCCAAGCTCGGCATGGCCGACGCCCTGCGCTCCCTCGTCGAGTCCGGCGTCAACCCCTACGCCCAGAGCCACGAGATGATGATGGCCGCCCTGACCTCACTCCTGGCCGCCGGCGTCGAAGCCGGTACCGTCCGCTCCGACATCGGCGCCACCGACCTGTTCGCGGCCCTCACCGGCATCGCTCTCACCTCGGGGAAGCCGGAGCAGCGAGAGCAGGCCGAACGCCTCCTCGACCTCACCCTGGACGGCCTGAGCATCGGCCGACGGACGAACGCCGGGGAATGTCGTTGAAATGTGATCGATTCTGGTCAGCGGCGTGCTCGGACGGTGATTTTATGGAGTGATGACCAACCCTTTGCCTTCGCCCGTGTCGGCGCCCGCCCGCCCGTGGTGGCGCCGACCCGTGGTGATCGTCCTCGCCCTGCTGTTCCTGCCGCCGGTGGGTCTGGTCCTGCTGTGGCTGTCCCCGTGGCGACGACCGGCGAAGGTGGCCGTGAGCGTGATCGGCGGCTTCTACAGCCTGTTCTGGCTCGCGGGCGTGCTGGCGGACCCCAAGCCGAAGGCCGTCCAGCCGATCGCCGCGGCCACCTCGGCCGCCACCTCCGCCGCCTCGCCCACGGCGTCGCCGAGCACGGAGACCCCGGCACCGAGCCCGACGCCGACCCCGACTCCCACGCCGACGCCGACGCAGGCCCCCGTGCCGACGCAGGAGCCGGTGGCCCCGGCCGCTCCCCCGACGACCAAGGCGGCCGTGTACTACGCGAACTGCGAGGCCGCCTGGACCGACGGCGCGGCCCCGCTGCACCGCGGCGACCCCGGCTACCGCGCGGGCCTGGACGCCGACGGCGACGGCACCGCCTGCGAGACGCGCCCCGGCCACGGCTCCTCGGGCGGCTCGTCCACCAGCGGGGGCACCTCCACCACCGGGGGCTCGTCCACCACCGGCGGCGGGTCCGGTTCGTCCACCACCGGCGGTAGCGGCGGCGGCAGCGCCTACTACGCCAACTGCGCCGCCGCCCGCGCCGCCGGAGCCGCCCCGCTGCACCGCGGCCAGCCCGGCTACCGCGCGGGCCTCGACCGCGACGGTGACGGCGTCGCCTGCGAGTAACCGTCCCGCCCCGGCCCGGCGCAAACTCCTGACGGACGGTCAACTTCCTTCTACCATCCCCTTGGAACGCAACGGCGCGTGGAAGCGTGAGGGGACATGCAGCCGCTCGAGGAGGGGGACCCGGTCTCCGTCGGGCCGTACCGGCTGACGGCCCGGCTCGGCGAGGGCGGGATGGGCGTCGTCTACCTCGCCCGGACGGCGACCGGCCGTTCCGTCGCGGTGAAGACGATCCGGGCCGAGCTGGGCACCCGCGCGGAGTTCCGCCGACGCTTCCGGGCCGAGGTCGCCGCCGCCCGGCGGGTCGGCGGCTTCCACACCGCCCCGGTGGTCGACGCCGACCCGGACGGCTCGCCGCCCTGGCTCGCGACCGTGTACGTCGACGGCCGCCCCCTGCACCGCGCCGCGCCGCTGCCACCCGACGAACTGCGCACCCTGGCCGTCGGGTTGGCCGAGGCCCTCGCCTCCATCCACGCGGCCGGCGTGGTGCACCGCGACCTCAAGCCCTCCAACGTCCTGATGACCGACGACGGCCCCCGGGTGATCGACTTCGGGATCGCCCGCGCGGTGGAGAGCACCCTCCTCACCGTGGCCGGCGCCGTCCTCGGCTCCCCCGGCTACATGTCCCCCGAGCAGGCCCTCGGATGCCCGGTCGGCCCGCCCGGCGACGTCTTCTCCCTCGGCGCCGTCCTGGCCTTCGCGGCCGGCGCGCGCGGATTCGGCGACGGCCCCGTGCCCGCGCTCCTCTACCGCGTCGTCCACGACGAGCCCGACCTCGACGGCGTCCCGGCCGACCTGCTGCCCGTCGTCCGGGCCTGCCTCGCCAAGGACCCGGCCGGGCGCCCCACCCCGGAGGACCTGCTCGCCCGGCTGACCCGGGACGGGCCTCCCACCGCCCCCGCGACCGTCCTCGACCTCCCGCGCCCCGCGCCCCCACGCCCGTTCCGGCGCCGGCTCCCCCTCGGCCTGGCCCTCGCCGTCGCCCTCACGGCCGTCCTCGCGGTCCCCTTCCTCCTCGACCCCGCCCACCCGACCACCTCCGGCACCGCCCCGCCGCCGACCCCGGCCTCGGCTCCGCGCCTGAGCCCGCCCGCCCTCCCCGCGAACACCCTCCTGACCCCGGTCATCGACGTGCCCGATCCACCGGCCACCGCCGAGTTGGTGTTCAGCGCGGACGGCTCCAAACTCGCGGCCCGGGGCGACGACCTGGTCCGCGTCACCGACCTGAGGACCGGCAGCACCACCACCCTCCCCCACGCCGACCACTACCTCAGCCTCGCGTTCAGCCCCGACGGCGCCGTCCTCGCCACCGGCCGGGGCCCGGCCGAACCGAGGGACAGGTCCGCCCCGGACTCCTACTCCACCCTGCTCTGGGACACCGCCACCGGCACGGTGCTGCGCACCTTCACCCAGACCGACCCGGCCGCCGCCGTCGCCTTCAGCCCGGACGGCTCCTGGCTGGCCATCGGCACCCTCGACGGGGTCATCCGCCTGTGGGACCGCACCACCTGGCGCCTCTCGTACCCCCTGAGCGGCCACGCCGGCGCCGTCACCGTCCTGCTGTTCGCCCCGGACGGGAAGACCCTCGCCTCCGTCGACCAGTTCAACGCCCTCCGCCTCTGGAACGTCGCCGACCACACCTCCGACCGCCACGACACCCTCCTCGCCGTCCCCGCCCCCGAACGCCCGACCGCCGGCTCCGTCGACGAGGCCCTCATCGACGTGAAGCGCCTGGCCTTCACCCCGGACGGCCGCACCCTCGTCGCGGCCCAGGAGAACGGCGACCTCCGCCGCGTCCTCGTCGCCTCGGGCGCCGAGACCCGCCAGCCCCGCCTCGGCTTCACCCGCGCCCTGAGCGCGGACGCCCGCGTCATGGTGGTCAACGGCCACGACGACGACCTGACGATCCGGCTCCCCGACACCGGCCGCACCCTCCTCGACCTCCCCGGCTACCAGCCCGGCTCCGTCACCCTCAGCCCCGACGGCCACCGCCTCGCCGCCTTCGCCCGCCGCGCCGACGACAACGCCCGCGGCCCCCTCCAGGTCTGGGACGTCCACGCCTGAGAATCAAGCTCGGCCCGCTTCCGGCCAAGGGGGGCCGCTCGATGTCCTGCACCTACCCGCCGTGCCGGTACAGCGGCATGACGCGGAAGCGGGCGCCCGTCACCTGACACGCAGAGGGGGGGCTTTCCCCACCGGCCTTGCTCCCGGTGTCCGGATGGCCCGGTGGATCGTGAAGGGAAAGGCTGGGGGCATCCGGAAACTCCGGTTCCGAGGAGGAACTCTGATGCTCAGCCACCTTCCCGTACGCCGCCGCCTGACCCGCGCGGCGACGGTCTCCGTGCTCGCCGCCGGTCTCGCCGTCGCGACGGCCGGCAGTGCCGGGGCCATCGTCAACGGGACGGACGCCACGCAGCGCTACGCGTTCATGGCCTCCGTCCCGGTGTCGGCCCCGGGGCTGCCGGACGGGGTCTGCGGCGCCTCGCTGATCGACGCCCGGTGGGTGCTGACGGCGGCGCACTGCGTCGACCCGAACCTGGTCGCGCCGGCCGGCACGGTCCGGATCGGCAGCGGGGAGCGCAAGACCGGCGGCACGGTGCGCGGGATCGGCGCCACGTTCACCCACCCCGGCTATCGACAGGGCGGGGGCGCAGGACCGAACGTGGACGACGTCGCGCTGATCCGCCTCGACCGGCCGGTCGGCGAGCGGCCCATCCGCATCGCCGACCGGCCGGGCGTTCCCGGCACCCCGACCCGGCTGCTCGGGTTCGGGACGGTCGTCGACACCGGTGAGCTCGGCGGCCTGCGCTTCCCCGACCGTCTCCAGCAGCTGGACACCCGCCGGGCGGCCGGGTCGGAGTGCGACCCCGGCTACGCGGGCCCGACCCGGCTGTGCACCGTCAGCCTGACGCCCGGGGCGATGGCCTGTTTCGGCGATTCCGGCGGGCCGCAGATCCAGCGCGGCCGGGGCGGGCGGTGGGAACTCGTCGGCGTGACCTCGGGCCCGGGCGTCGGCGGGCACGTGCCGTGCTCCTCCGGCCCGGGCCTGTACAGCAGCGCCCCCGCGTACGCGGACTGGATCCGCGCGACGATCCGCGCCAACGGCTGACCTGACGGCCCTCCCTGCGTCAACGGGCGCTGCCGAGGCCGCGGTCGGCGGCGGCGCCCTCCAGCAGGAGGGTGGTCTCCTCGATGCGGCGGAAGCGGCCGTCGGGGGCGAGCTCGGCGAAGACGTACACCTCCATGCGGACGGTGGAGCCGTCGGTCTTGCGGACGTCGACGATGTGGCGGTCCGCGTAGAGGTCGCCCTGCGCGAGTTCCTCCAGGACGTGGACCTCGCCGCCCGCGACGACCTCCCGCAGGTGGGCGATGTGGGCGGTGAACTCCTCGCGGTCCGCCCACTCGCCGTCGGTGCGCTGACGGTAGTCGGGCGCGAAGTGCCGGTCGACGGCCTCGGACAGCTCCAGGCCGGGGGTGAGGAGGAGGTCGGTGAGGGCGATGGCGATGTCGGTGCTCATGGGTGTCCCCTGGGGTTCGGAGCCGAAGATGCGTGCGATCCGCACGCTTCTGCACTGTACGCCAAACCGCGTGCGCCGCGCACGCTAAGCTGGGGGCATGCCGGAGGACGTGGGACGCGAGATCGCCGACGCACTGGGGACGCTGCTCAAGCGCGGCACCCGGGTGCGGCTTCACCGACGCCTGACGGAGGGCCTCGGGGAGGCGGTGGACGAGACCACCTACCCCGTCCTCAGCGGCCTCGCCCGCACCGGCCCCCGCAGCGCCGCCGACCTCGCGGGCGAGATCGGCCTCGACCGCTCCGGCGTCACCCGCCGCGCCACCCGCCTGGAGGAGGCCGGCCTGCTGCGCCGCGAACCCGACCCCCACGACCGGCGCGCCACCCTGCTCGCCCTCACCGACGCCGGGCGCCGGACGGTCGACACCACCCGCCACCGCCTCGCCGCCCACATCGAGGCCTCCCTCGCCTCCTGGCCTCCCGAGGAGGCCCGCGCCTTCGCCCGGCAGCTCCACCGCTTCGTCACCGACGGCCCGTTCACCGACTCCTGACTCCACCTCCTGACTCCACCTCCTGGCTCCACGACTTCCGCGAACCGGTTAACGTTTCGACTCCCTCCGGCCTCTTGGTCATGGAAGTGTCGAACGAGATCCGAGGAGCGCACGTGGACCCCGTCACGGGTTCGATCGCAACGGCCGTACTGGGACTGCTGGGGACTCTGGCCACCCTCCTGGGGCAGTCACGGCGCCGCCGCCTGCCCTCGCCGCCCCCGCCCCCGCCCCCGCCCCCGCCCGCCACGGTCGTGGTCGTCCTGGCGCTCCCCGCCGGGGCCCGCCCGCAGGAGCGGGGTCGCGGCGCGCATGAGTGACATCGGTCCGGACGGGGAGGCCACCTCGGCGGCCTCCCTCGGACACCTGCCGGACTCCGACGGCGGCAGCGAACTGCGGACCAGGAACGGCGAGTTCGCGTACTTCTACCGGAGGTTCATCGGCCGGCTGACCGCCTTCCTGATGTGGCAGGGCGCCTCGGCGGCCCTGGCCGCGGACCTCGCCCAGGACACCATGATCAAGGCCTACGAACGATGGGACCGCATCCAGTCCCCCGAGGCCTGGAGCAGAAGGGTCGCCTCCCGCGAACTCGTCCGGGCGTTCAGCCAGGTCGAGGAGAGCATCGACGACCTCTCCCTCGAACCGACCTCCCTGCTCCCCGCCCCGAACGACGCGGCCGAGTGGGAGAAGGAGCAGGAGATCCTGCACCTGCTCCGCGACCTCCCGGCCCGCCAGAGACAGATCTTCGCCTGGACCCTGGACGGCTACAAGCCCGCCGAGATCGCGGCCGAACTGGGCCTCAAAGCCACCGCCGTCCGGGCCAGCCTGTTCAAGGCGCGGTTGGCGCTTTCCAGCAGAATGAGCGATCGGGAGGGGGATTGATGGGCGAGCACGGTCTTCCCGCGCGGCGCACGCACGCGTTCCCGGAGTGGCTCACGGCCATGCCGGCGGCGTTCCTGAAGGGACTCGGCGGCCACCTGGACGTCGAGGCCGGGCTGCGCGAGGTACTGCTCTCGGGCCGCCACCGGGCCGTCGTCGAGGGCCTGGACGAGGTGCTCGACGTCGAGGCCGGACTGGCGGCGATCATCTCCCGGACCAGCGCCCGGACGGACTTCGAGGAATCGGCCGAACCCCTGTACGACATCGGCCTGTTGCACCAGCGCTTCGAGCTGATCGGCCCCGGGCGGCGCCTCGAACTGCGCGAGCACCCGCTGGTCACCTCGGCGATCCTGGCCGACCTCCTGATCCGTACGGTCGTCCTGGCCCAGGACCTCGCCTTCGGCCTCGGGTTCGGCCGCTACCACGGCATGCCCCTGAAGCGGGCCGCGTTCGCCGCCCAGGGAGTCGCCGAGGACATCGCCCACGGCCTCGACGGCCGGGCCGCGCGCGACTGGGAACTGCGGGACATGGCCCACGAGATCGTGGCGCTGCTCGAACCCCACTACCCGGCCATAGACCAGGCCGGCAGGGTCGGGCAGGTCCTCGTCCGGGAGATGGCCTCGACGATCGACCAGCGCGTGCGCAGCACCGACCACCCGGCGATCGCCGAACTCCTGCGCTCCTGCCAGGTGTTCATGCGCGCCGTCCGCGGCGGCGACCTGACCGGCGCCGTCGAGCAGGTCGAGCACCTCACCCGGGCGCTGGCCACCCAGGTCGGCGAACTCCTCGACCTCGGCGAACCGGCCTCGCTCGACCTGGAGTTCCTCTCCGAGATCCTGGACGACTTCACCACCGCGGACCTCAGCTCCACCGACCTCACCCGCGTCGACCTCGCCGGGGTCCGCTGGTCGGAGGTCCGCACCCGCTGGCCCGCCGCCATCAGCATCGACCAGCTCCGGGAGGACTCGCGGGAGACGCTCCCCGGCTCCGGCATCTACATCATCCGGCCGGGGACGGAGGCCCGGGATGTGACCACGGTCTGAACGAGCCACGGGGGGCGGCCCGGCGGGCCGCCCCCTACCGATCAAGAACGGTCACATGAGAACACGCAAAGAACATCATCAGACCAAAGGAAGTCATGTGATGAGTCATCAAAGATGACGTGAATAGCATGAGTTGAACCGGAGCGACGAACTCCGGTCATCCCCCCGAGAGGTGGAACCCATGCCACTGGCCCTTGGCAGACGCACCGTGCCCGAAGGGCGCCTGCGGCGCGGCCTCGCAGCCGCGCTGACGACCGCGGTCCTCGGCGCCGTCGGCGCGGTGCTGCCCGCCGTGCCCGCGCACGCGGCCGGCCCCGCTCCGCTGCTCTACGTCACCAACTTCGGGGTCAGCACGGTCACCGCCGTCGACCCGGCGACCGGGGCGACGGTCGCCACCATTCCGGTCGACGGCGCGCCCCGGAACCTGGCTGCCACCCCGGACGGCTCGCAGGTGTGGGTCAGCAGCGCCGGCGTCGACCACATCTCGGTGATCGACACCGCCACCAACACCGTCACCGGGACCGTCGGCCTCAACTGCACACCGACGCCCACGGCCTTCTCGCCGGACGGCAGGCGCGCCTACGTCGGCTGCCAGCAGAGCGGTGTCGAGGTGATCGACACGGCCACCCGCACGGTCACCGCCACCATCGGAACCGGCACCGACGTGCAGGGGATCGCGACCTCCCCGGACGGCGGCCGGGTCTACGTCGCCAACACCGGCTCCGCCACGGTGTCCGTGGTCGACACCGCCACCAACGCCGTCGCCTCCACCGTCGCCGTCCCGACCGGGGGCGCGTACCGGCTCGCGGTCAGCCCCGACGGCGCACGCGTGTACGTCACCAACAACAGGCGGGTCGACCTCACGGTGATCGACACCGCCACCGCGACGGTCACGGCGGACGTCAGGGTCGGCGTCTACCCGCAGGGCGTGGCCGTCTCGCCGGACGGCCGGTACGTCTACACGTCCAACGCCGTCAAGACGGTGTCGGTGGTCGACACGGCCACCAACACCACGGTCGCCACCGTCCCCAGCGGCGGATGGTCCACCGGCATCGCGGTCTCTCCGGACAGCACCCGCGTCTACGTCAGCAGTGCCTCCGACGACCCGATGACGGTGATCGACGCCGCGACGAACACCGTCGCCTACACCGCCTCCATAGGCCAGGGCGGTTACGACCTGGTCCTGGTCGCCCCCGTCCCGCCCGCCGTCACCGGCCTGACCCCCGACCACGGCCTCACCACCGGCGGGACCACCGTCACCCTGACGGGCAGCCACCTGTACGGCACCACCGGCGTCTCCTTCGGCGGCGTCCCCGCGAGCGGCTTCACGGTCGTCAACGACACCACCGTCACCGCGACCGCCCCGGCGCACGCGGCCGGAGCCGTCACCGTCTCCCTGACCGCCAGGGGCCGCACCGCCACCGCCGGGACGTACACCTACCAGGTCCCCGCGCCCGAGCTGACCGGCCTCTCCCCCGCCACCGGACCGGCCGCGGGCGGCACCACCGTCACTCTCACCGGCAGCCACTTCACCGGCGCGACCGCCGTCGCCTTCGGCACCGTCCCCGCCGCCTCGTTCACCGTCGTCAACGACACCACCGTCACCGCGACCGCGCCCGCCGCGAGCGCCGCCGGAGCCGTCGACGTCACCGTCACCACCCCCGGCGGCACCAGCACCACGGGCCCGGCCGACCGGTACGCGTACACCAAGGACGCCACCGGGCTCACCGCGAACCCGCTGCTGCTCTCCATCGCCCCGGGGCAGTTGAGCGTCAACCTCAACCTGTCCGCCACCCTCACCGACACCGTCACCGGCAGGCCCGTGCCCGGCGCGACCGTCACCTTCAGGGTCGGCGCCACCACCGTGTGCACCGCCGTCACCGACGCCGGCGGCACGGCGACCTGCGGCGGGCCCTGCCCCGTCCTCGCCGTCCTGCTGAACCTCGGCTACACCGCCACCTACAGCGGCGGCCCGGCCCTGGGGGCGTCCAGCGCCTCCGCCGGCCTGATCCGCATCGGCTGACCTCCACCGGCTGACCTGCACCGGCTGACCTGCACCGGGGACGCAACCGCTCCTCACTCGTTCGGGTGAGGAGCGGTTGCCCCGGACGTCCGCGGGCAGACGTTGATCCGGGTGACGACGAAGGGAACAGTATGAAGAGGTCTCGGATCGGGGCACTCGCCCGGCGGGTGGCGGCAACGGGCTCGGCCCTGGCGGCGCTCTGCGCGCTCGCGCTGGGCTCGGCACCGCAGGCCTCCGCGATCTACCACGGGACGGCGGCGAGCGACGGGCAGTTCCCGTACGCCGCGTTCGTCCTCGCCGACGACGGCGCCAACCCGCCCCACGCGTACCGGTGTTCGGGCGCGCTGATCGGCAACGCGTGGGTCGTGACCGCCGCACACTGCCTGACCGGGACGGCGGCAAGGGCCAGGGTGATCCTCGGCGCCGCCGACGAGAGCGGGAGCACGGGCGCCCGGGCGATCTCCACCACGCGGGGCAACTGGATCGTCCACCCGCAGTACGACCCGGCCACCCTGGCGAACGACATCGCGCTGATCCACCTCCCCTACCCGGTCACGCCGGACTCCAGGACCTCTCCGGTCACGCGCTCCACCTCCACCGCCGACTACGCCAACAGCCGTATCGTCGTGGCCGGTTGGGGACTGCTGGACGACAGCACGACGTCACCCGTCCTGCACTACGTCCAGACGACGGTCATGCCCGTCGCCGACTGCTCGCGGTACTACGGGCTCACGTCCTCCATGCTCTGCATGGACGCGCACCCCGGCGGCTCCTGCCAAGGGGACTCCGGCGGCCCCGTCACGATCTACGACGTCTACGGCAAGCCCCTCCTGATCGGCATCGTCTCCTTCGGCGGCGGGGGCTGCGCGAACACCCTGCCCCGTGTCGCCACCCGGATCGGCGCCTTCGACTCCTGGATCCACCAGCAGACCTGGACGTGATCCCGACCGTCAGGCCCCGACGGCCACCCGCGCCCGGCAGGCCGCGCAGGCATGGACACCCCGGTGCCCGTAGCGGTGGACCGGCGCCCCGCACCCGGCGCACGGGCCGACCTGCCAGGCCTCGCAGCCCAACGTACGGGCGGCGGCCAGCCGTTGGGGCTCGGTGACCTCCAGCCCCCAGCCCTGCCTCGGGACGCGGAACAGCCGCTCGGGGACGTCGTCGAAGGTGTGCAGCCCCGTCCCGGCGGAGTCGCCCCGCCGGGGGCGGGTGTCGTCGAAGGCGAAGGTCTCCTCGCCGTAGCGGCAGGACGGGTCGAGTTCCCGGCGCGTGTACGTGACGGCCCCATCCGTGCCCGGGGCCTCGTCCTCCTCCTCGGGGCCGAAGGTCTCGTGCCAGCGGTCCCGGTCGGCGGCGGGCACCCACATCCGGGAGACGGAACGGGGGTCGCGCTGCCGGGGGACGCGCATCGGCACGTACTCGCCGTCGGCGCTGGCGACGACGAGCCGGTCGACCTCGGTGGGCGGCTTCTTCGGCAGGCAGAGCGCGGGCAGGTACCACCCGAAGTGGAAGCGGTTGCAGTGGCTGCCGTTCTCCGGGCAGGTGCGCTCGCTGCTCGGCAGGCACTTCCACCGCTGGAGGTGCCGCACCCCGGCGCGCACCACCATGGCGAGCGGGGACAGGATCTCCCTCCAGCCGAAGTCGTCGACGCGGGCCCACGGAGCCCGCTCGACTACGGCGGAGCGGTCGGAGTTCGTCACCCACAGCGGCACGATGCCGTGCGCGGCGGCCGCCCGGGAGCGGCGGCGCACCGTCTCGGCGCTGATCGGCGCGTACTGGGCCTCCCAGCCGATCCGCCGCCCGCCCTCGCCGGTGACGAGCACGTCGGTGCGGGTGCGCCCGTCCGTCGCCCGCGCCTCGACCTCCGCGCGCAGGCCGTGCCGCTCGGCGACGCGGGCGATGCGCTCCTTCATCGCCCGGTGCTTCGCGCTCTCCTCGGGGGTGGGGGTGTGACGCACCGGCAGGTGGGCGGCGACCCAGTGCGTGCGCCCACCGACGGTTCGCCGACGGATCGCCATCCACGGGGAGTGGCCGTCCTCCTCGGCCTGGCAGGCTCCGTCGCGGTGGTGTTCCAGGCATTCCAGGAGTTCGCGTTCGCGCCGACCGGTCGGAGTGGTGATCTCCTCCAGGAGACCGGGCAGGTCGGGGTGGCCTAGGTCGGGGAGGGTCAGGTTGATCTCGATGTCGTACGCGGTGTGGAAAACGCCGTTCGCCATATCCGGAGAATAGGAGCGGAATTCGGCGAATCACATACCGCCGCAGAGGTTTGAGTTCACCGAATAACGCCTCCGGAATACCGTGACCCCCGGGATTCACACGGCCGGTCCCTCCGCGCGGGCGCGAAGCTGGTAGTGGAGGTCCTCGAGGCGGCCCGCGCCCCGGCTGTTGCGGTTCCTGATGCCGCGACGGACTTCGTCGAGGACCGGGGTGGCGCGTTCGTCGCCCCGCAGGGCCAGAGCGGCGGCGGCTTCGAGCCGGGCGTCGAACGCGGGGTCGGCGAGGTGGACCGCGAGCACGGCGCGCAGGGCGGGGGTGTCGACGGAGGTGCGGCTGAGGGCCTCGAAGGCGCTCGTCCGGACGGCCGGGTACGGGTCGTCGGCCAGGCGCAGGAGGACGGCGAGTGTGTCGGGCCGCACGTCCAGGAGGCCGGGGAACGCCCGCGCGACGCCGTGGCGGACGCGCGGATCGGGATGGTCGACGTGGGGCAGGACAGCCGGGAGGTCCTCGCGGGTGCAGTAGCCGGTGAAGGCCGCGACGACGGTGCGCAGCGCGTACGGGTCCTGCTCGGTGGCCAGCCGGGGCCGGAGGAGTTCGACGGCCTCCTCGGTGAAGGGCGGTTCGTCCTCGTTGTCGGGGTTGAAGCCGAAGCCGAGGAAGTTGACCGCGTCGAGCCCGAACCGCCGCCGCTCCAACGAGTCGGCCCTCTCGACCACGGACCGCGCCCAGTCGAACCTCTCCTGGCTCTCCGGCCAGGTGATCCGGAGCAGCGAGGCCAACCAGTCCTCGTGCTCGGGGTCCGCGTGGACGAGGGCGCGGGCCATCAGCTCGTCCGGCGTGCGGTCGATGCCGAGCTTCTCCTCCAGGTCGGTGATGATCCCCCGGTGTGCCGGGGGCGGCACGGCGCCGCCCCCGGAGTCCAGCGCCGCCTGTGCCACCCGCAACGCCCGACGGTGCGGGCTGTCGGCGCGCAGCGGGTCGTTCTCGCGGGACAGCAGCGCGCTCAGCACCCAGTACGCGCCGTTCGCCGCGGCCCAGTCGACCGGGTCGACGCCGCCCGCCCAGGGGCGGGTCGGGTCGACGCACGCGACCAGGCGGTTGACGACCTCGTGCCGTCCGGCGTACGCAGCGGCGGCCAGCAGGGCGACGCCGTCCTCGCCGGCGACCCCGCCGTACGACGTCTCCGCGAGGTGTTCGAGGACGGTCGTGTCGTCGCCGCGCTCGACGGCGGCCAGCAGGAAGGGCAGATCCATCCCGCGATCATGCCCGCCGCCCGAGCGCTGTCGCGAACGGTTATCCACCGCACCCCCTCTGCAACAAGCCCAGCGGCGCGGGCCGGCGACAGGGCCGCGACCGCGCTACCGCTCCTCGGCCGGGAGGAACTGCACGTACTCGATGATCGCGCCGCCCGGGTGCAGGAGCGTCGCGTTGCGGCCGGTGGGCACGACGTTGGGGCCGTCGAGGACGGTGCCGGTGCCGAGGACGGCGTCGAGGGAGTCGACCAGCACGGTGGCGTGGGTGGCCCGGTACGGCGCGAGTGCCTCGGGTGTGCCGGCGATCAGCAGGAAGCTGCCGACGCCGGCCAGTTGGAGGTCGCGGTACTCGAACCGCAGCCGGGGTTCCTCCCCGGCGAGGGCGGTGAAGGTGGGCAGGGCGGCGTCCAGATCGTCCACGTAGACGCGGGCGAGGGTGGCGAGTGCGGGCACGGCGATCACTCCCGGGGCAGGCGACGGCAGGGTCAAAGATCATTTCGACTTTCCCGAAACGTCGAAACGATCGGCATACTACTGCCATGGCAGACGATCTGGAACTGGCCGCCGTGCTCCACGCCCTCGGCGACCCGGTGCGCCTCGCCCTCGTCCGCCACATGGCCGCCGAGGGCGAGAGCGCCTGCAGCCCCGACTGGCTCACCGTCCCGCGCTCGACCCTCTCCAACCACTGGCGCATCCTCCGCGAAGCCGGCCTCACCACCACCCGCCAGGAAGGCAAGAGCCGCATCATGGCCCTGCGCCGCCCCGAACTCGACGCCGGCTTCCCGGGGTTGATGGACTCGGTGCTCGGGACGCGCTGAGCCGCCGCCACCGTCTGCGAGAATCCGCCGGTGAACACCGTGGCACACCCCTCCCGTCAGACCCTGATCCGCCGGGGTTTCGCCCTCGAGTACGCGACGCTGGGCTGGAACGTGATCGGCATCGTGGTGCTCGCGATCGCCGCGATCGGCGCCCGCTCGGTCGCGCTGGCCGGTTTCGGGCTGGACTCGCTGATCGAGATCGGCGCCTCCACGGTGGTGGTCCGGGAGCTGTCCGGCACCGGCGAGGAGCGGCAGCAGCGGGCGCTGAAGCTGATCGGGGCGGGCTTCGCGCTGCTCGGGCTCTACCTCCTCGTGCAGTCGACGGTCGTCCTGGTGGGCGGGTTCCGCCCGCACCACTCGCCGCTGGGGATCGCCTGGACGGCCGTCACGGCCGCCGTGATGTTCGCGCTCGCCGTCGGAAAGGCCCGGACCGGCGCCGCCCTGGACAACCCCGTCCTCAGGACGGAGGGCCGCGTCACCCTCGTCGACGGCCTGCTCGCCGCGGCCGTCCTGCTCGGGCTGGTGCTCAACAGCGCCCTGGGCTGGTGGTGGGCGGACCCGGCGGCCGGTTACGTGCTGGTGTACTACGCGGCGCGCGAGGTCCGCGAGATCTTCTTCGGCGGGCACTGAGCCGCGACTCTCCCGGGGACCGCACGAGATTCATTCGATCCGGTGATCAGTCCGTCCGGAAGGCCTACCGGAGGACGCCGTTCCGGCACGGTCGATCACATGACATACCTCTTTGATTCCCGGTACCCGGCCGAGACCGTCGGCCTCCCCGGACGTCCGACCGGCCCGATCCCGCCCGGTCACCGGACGGTGTGCGACCTCGGCGTGCTCGCGCCGCTGGCGGAGCGCGTCCACGCCCCGCGCCCTGCCGGGGCCTCCGGCCTCCCCACCGGGCCGACGGGGCTCGGCACCTCGGCCGCCCGACTGTTCCAACCCGCCGCCGAACCCGAGGCGCCGCCGCGCCTGGACGTGCTGTGGACCCGCAAGCGGGCGGCCGGCTCCCCGCTGGCGGAGCACGTCGCCGCCGTGCGCCGCCGACTGGCCGACAGCCCGGGGTCGCACCGCCCCGGCGGCTGGGTGTACCAGCCGGAGGAGACCCTGGCGGCGATGAGGAGCGACCCGACCGCCTGGGGGCGGCAGTTCGCGTCCTGGACGGCCGAGTGCGCCGAGATGGTCGACAACGGGCTGGCCCTGCTCGGCGAGGTCCGCGAAGTCCGCGGCCAGGGGCTCGGGTTCACCCCGTCGGGCCGGGTCGGGCTCGTCCCCGTCGCCGTCGGCGCGGACCCGGTGGGCGCGCTGCTCGCCCGGGCCAGGCTCGGGGAGAACGCGGGCCGCTCTACCAAGTCGCACCTGTCGACCTGCGGTTCGCCGGAGTGGGCGGCCGTCATGGAGGAGTTCGGGCTCCAAGGCGTGGGCGCGTACCCGAACTTCGCGGCGGGCGCCTGGGGCGGCGGCCTGATGCCCGAGGTCTACCCGGACTGGCGGCAGGACTACGTCGTCATCCTCATCTACGGGTTCTACCTGGAGTACAACATCGACACCGCGTACGGGGAGGCGAGCGGCAACGGCCTGACGCACGCGATCCTCTCGCTGTGGGACATGCCCGCGCTCCCCGCCGACCTGGAGGCCCGGCGGGCGCACGTGGCCGCCGACCTCGCCTTCTTCGACGTCAAGCGGCGCGACGAGGCCGACGCCCACGAGACCCCCACGAGCGGCCTGGCCGCCTGGGTCTACCGCGACCGCGACACCTGGCGCGACATGAAGGCGGCGGACAGCGGCTACTTCACCTATTACCTGTCCTGCGTGCCCGGCCCCGCCGGCCGCGACGACATGATGCTGACCGGCCTGGTCGCCGACTGGGCCGACATCGGCCCCGACCTGCGCTTCCAGGAGTGCGGCCAGTCCGTGCTCGCCCTGACCCGCGGCTCGGTCGTCATGGCGGACCTGCTGGCCTGCTACGAGCGCACGGTGTGGATGTTCAACGCCCACTGGACGGAGACCGGCGGCATCCGCCCCGAGCGCTACGCCGCCTGCACGGCCGTCCTGGCCGTCGGCCCGTGGCTGCTCAGCAACCACCGGCACGACGCGTGGCGCTACTACGCGCTCGCGCCGGAACTCTCCCTCGTCGCCCAGCAGCGGGACCTGTACGCCTCCGGCCGGCTCGCCGACTGCTACGCCGAGGACCTCACCCCGACCGCGCCGGTCGGCACGCCCCGGGTCGCCGTCCCCCGGCGGGCCCTGCCCTTCGACGTCGAGGTCGAGGGCGTGCGGCACACCGGAACCGTCCTGCTGCACACCGTGATCTGCGACGCCGTCGCCGAGGGCGTCCTGCCCATGGACGTCGTGGAGTACGAGTTCGTCGTCCCCTGGCTGCTGCGGGAGGGCAGGCTCTCCCCCGCCGCCTTCCTCGCGCACATGGACCGCGCCTACTGCCACCACTTCGCCCTGCTGATGCGGGCCGGCCACCGGACCGACTTCCGGCGCCCGTTCAGCGAGCCGATGTCGGCCCTGATCATGGAGCAGTGGTGGCACGGCATGTACTTCGCGATCGGCGCGGGCAGCCTGGTCGAGGCCCAGACCGACCGGATCGCCGGGGACCGCGCCCACGAGGACCCCCCCGGGGCCTGAGGGCGGTAGCACCAACCGTCCGTGAGCAAACGTTCCTTCAGCTCGACCTGGCACAGTGGGCGACGCACTGTTCCACGACCCTTCGAACGAGGATGGCAACCGCACCATGGCCTACTACGCCGTCGAGTACCTCTTCACCCCCGACAAGCGCCACCACGAGGTGCGGCCCGCGCACCGCGAGTACCTCACGGACCTGCAGAAGGCGGGCAGCCTCGTCCTCTCCGGGCCGCTGACCAGCGACACCGGTGGCCTGCTGATCTTCCAGGCCGCCGACGAGGCCGAGATCCGCGAACTCCTCGCCGCGGACCCGTACGCCCACGCCCAGGTGCTGGCCGACACCCGCGTCCAGGAGTGGAACCCGCTGCTCGGCTACCTCGCCGAGCACCTGAAGGGCTGAGTCCGGGGGGCCGCTCAGGCCACCGGCCAGCCGGCCGCCGCCGCCAGGACGCCGAGGGCGGCGGCGGCCAGGAGCGCGGGGACGACGCCCCGGCGGGTGGGGAGGAGCCAGAGGGCGGCGAGGGCCAGGACGCCGTACTGCCACAGGTGTTGGAGGGCCAGGGCCAGGGGGACGGCGGAGCCGGCGATCGCGCCGATGACGGCGGGCGTGGCGCCGCCGAAGAAGGCCTGGACGGCCGGGGCGGCGCGCAGCGCGTCGAAGCGGGGGCCGCCGAGGATCACGAACAGGAACGAGGGCGCGAAGGCCACGGCGGCGGCGAGGAGGCCTCCGGGAACGCCCGCGGCCGCGTAGCCGACGACGGCGACGGTCTGGACGACCGGGCCGGGGGTGATCTGGCCGAGGGCGACGGCGTTGAGGAACTGGCCGTCCGTCATCCAGTGGTACTGGTGGACGGCGTCGGCCTGCATCAGCGGGATGATGACGAACCCGCCGCCGTAGGAGAGGGCGCCGACCTTGAAGGCGACCCACGCGAGGGAGAGCAGGCCCCCGACGGCCGGAGCCGCGACCGCCAAGGGCAGGGGCAGGGGCCACACGGCGAGCCGCTCCCGGCGGGTGTGCCGGGCGACCTCCAGGAGTCCTGCGGCGACGAGCACCAGGACCATCCACGGGCCGATCAGCACCGCCGCCACGGCCCCGGCCAGCAGGTAGAGGACCCACCGCGCCCGGCCCTCACCCGCGCGCTGCCAACTCGCCGGCACCAGCGAGACCGCCGCCTGCACGGCCACCGCCGCCACCGCCGCCCCGGCCCCGGCGGCGGCCCCGCGCACCCACAGCGGCGGGCTGCCCTCCAGGAACAGGGCGGCCAGGGCGAGGATCAGCACCAGGCCCGGCAGGATGAACAGCGCCCCGCCGACCAGCGCGCCCGGCACACCCCGCAGCCGCCAGGCGGTCAGGATCGCCAGCTGGGTGGAGGCCGGGCCGGGCAGCAGGTTGGTCGCCGCGATGCCGTCCTCGAACTCGGCGGCCGGGATCCACTTCCTCCGCTCCACGCAGAGGCGCCGCAGCAGGGCGATGTGGGTGGGCGGCCCGCCGAAGCCGGTGCACCCGATCCGGCCCCACTCCCACGCGATCGTCCCCAGGCCGACCTTCTCCGCCGCCACCGCTTCTCCGTACGCCTCGTCGTCCAGGCCCGACCGGGCTCTCTGCGGGGCGTGACCCTACCGGGTCGACATGACGGCCATGTGCCTTCACCCGTTCGGGTGTAGCTGACGGTCATTCAGTTTCGCCGACCCCGATGCCGTCCATGCTCCGCCTGGACGGCGCCCGATCGGGTACCCACACGCACCAGGAAAGGTTGGTTCGTATGACTACTGAAGGCGGAGAGCCGACAGCGGCGATCACCGACGCGACACTCGCCGACATCGCGGACAACGGCCTGTGGCGCGGCGCGAGCTTCGACATCAACCCGTCCGTCCTCGCCGTCGCCCGGGCGGTGCTCGCGGCGCTCCAGGGCGCGGCCCCGGCCGCCGCGCTCCCGGACGGGCTGCGGGAGCTGGTGGAGCGCGTCCTGCGGGACGCGGGGGTCACCTTCCCGCGCATCCAGGTGACGCCCGAGATCGGGCTCTCCGCGTTCGCGATCCAGCAGAAGACCTCGGAGCCGCGCCCGGTCGTCATCCTGCCCGCCGGGTGGAACCCGTACGGCTGGATGCCGTTCCTCGTCGGGTACCTCTCGCTGGCGGCGCGCGGCTACCACGTGCTGGCGTACACGCCCCGGGGGTTCTGCGCGCCGGACTCGCCCTTCGCCTCGGACGGGTTCATCGACGTCGCCGGGCCGGACGACTGGTCGGACGGTTCGGCGGTGATCACCCACGCGGAGGGGCTGTTCTCGCCGAGCAAGGTCGGGTTCATGGGCGTGTCCTACGGCTCGGGGATCAGCCAGCTGGTCGCCGCCAACGACAAGGAGAACCGGGTCGCCGCCGTGGCGGCCCTGAGCACCTGGGGCAACCTCGCCACCAGCCTCTACGACCACGGCACCCGGCACCTGGAGGCCGTCGAACTGCTCATCAAGTTCACCGGCGCCGAGAAGGGCAAGGAGGAGGAGAAGTTCTCCGAGGACACCTGGCGCATCCTGCAGAACTTCCTGGCCGGGGAGGGGATGACGGAGGTGGTGTCCTGGGGCACCGCGCGCTCCCCGCACTCGTACGTCCACGAGACCAACAACCGGCGCGTCCCCACCTTCTTCTCGAACACCTGGCACGAGAGCCTGTTCCCGCCCGGCGAGGCGATCGAGACCTTCGAGAAGCTCACCGTCCCCAAGCACCTGAACCTGTGGATCGGCGACCACGGCGCGCCCGAGGGCGCGGGCATCACCGGCGTGCCGAGCAGCCTGCCCTTCCCCGGCTTCCTGACACCGGCGCTGGAGGCGTACGCCTGGCTGGACCACCACCTGCTCGACGCGCCCAACGACGTGCCGGACTGGCCCGTGGTCAACAGCCAGGTCATGTTCACCTACGAGACCGAGAAGATCATCGGCGGCGGCGGCCGCCGCCGGATCACCAAGGCCGCCCGGCGTGAACCGCTCGGCTCCTGGTCGGAGGCGACCACCGGGCGGGAGAGCTGGTACCTGAGCGGCACCAACGGCGGCGGCGACGGCGCCCTGTCCGACAAGCCGTCCGCCGGCTGGAGCCGCGGGTTCACCGCCGGCCACCTGACCACCGCCACGGCGATGGACGGCATCATGGACACCGGCCAGAAGGAGTGGACGGGCAACCCCAAGGCCTACGACACCGAGGGCTTCGACCGCGCCCACCTGCTGGTCTGGAACACCGAGGAACTGCCGGCCGGCCGCCGGATCCGCGGCGCGGCCAAGCTCCGCCTCGGCGTCCGCGTCGACGAGGGCACCGCCGCGACGCTCGTCGCCTACCTCCTCGACACCGCCCCGGACGGCACTGCCCGGATCGTCACCCACGAGCCCCTCACCGTCACCGGCCTGACCCCGGGCGCGAGCCGGACGGTCGAGTGGACGCTCCAGCCCGCCGCCTACGACCTGCCGGCGGGGAACCGCCTCACCCTGGTCGTCAACAGCCGCGACGCGCTGTACTCCTTCGCCAACGAGGAGGACGGCGACACCGTCGTCACCGTCACCTCCCCCACCGGTGAGGAGGCCGTCCTGGACCTGCCCCTCGGCTGAGCACGCGCGCCGACGGGCCTCTCAGCCCCGGGAGAGGCCCGTCACGGTGCCGCTGCTGTCGGTGTCGAGGGTGACCAGCTGCCAGCTGTCCCCGTTCAGGGCGACGGTCCGGAAGGGCCTGCCCGCGTTGTCCAGGCGGTAGGAACCGGTCGACCCGTTGCTGGTCCACTCGATGTCCAGGTACCAGGTGCGGTCGCCCTCCTTGGTGCGCACCAGGAAATGGAACACCTCGGGCTCGGTGGTGGAGATCTCGTACGGGAAGTCGACGATCCTCGGCGACTCCCCGGCGCCCCCGTCCGGGGGGACGGCGACGGCCGTGGGCGTGCCGGTGTCGAGATCGACGGCGAAGGAGCGGATCGGCACGCCGCCGCCGCAGCCGCCCGTGCCGTAGACCTCCGCCGGGGGCGGGCCCGGCGTCCCGGCGGAGACCACACGGACGGCGCTGATCACCACCGCGCTCTGCGTCCGCCCCTGGAGGGTGACGGTGAGGTCGGTCTGCCCGCCGTCCGCCTCGCCGTGCGCCGCCAGGACGGCCGTGCCCTCCTCGACCGTCTTCCCGACCACCTCCTTCTGCAGCTCGCTCGGGAAGTGCGTCCAGACCGCCGGGCAGGACTCGTCCCGGAAGACGGCGGTGAAGGGGGCGTGATCGGGCCCGAACTCGTTCAGCACCTTGGTGCCGGCCGACTGGAAGAGGTGCTGGAGGAACCCGCCGAGGGCGGTGGCCAGGGCCGTCGCCACCACGGTGACCAGCCAGGCCCAGGGCCGCTTCCAGACCGGCTTGCGCGCCTTGTCGGGCGGCGGCCCTTCGTCGGCGGGCTTCCCTCCCGGAGAGTTGGCATCCACGACGGCACCCTTCGGCAGGGGATCTCGGACGGCCCCCGCGGCCATGCTCACCCGCCCCGGCACGCCCCGCCACCCCGGCGGCTCGCGCCTCCTGACGGCGAGTGAACATCTAGTGCAATTTCACATTGCCATGTTACATTTCATTCACGCGCCCGCCCCTCCCCTCCCGGGCGCGCCCCGCCCCCACCGCCACCCCCTCCCCCCTCAACTCCCGTACGGGGACGCCGCTACCCGCTTCCGCCGCGTCCCCGTACGGGCTCGTCTCCGCGCCCCCAGGCGCGGCCACCTGGTCCAGGGCTGCCCGTTCCCCCACGTCCCGGAGCCGGTTCCACCGGCGCGCCCGCCTCTCTCCTCCCCCGGCGCGCCCGTTCGCAGCACCGACCGACCACACCCCCACGCCCCCGAGGAGAACCCGGTGCCCCCAGCCACCGTGCGCAACACCCTGCTCTCGGCCGCCCTGGCCGCCACGCTCGCCGTCCCGCTGGTGCACGGCGTCCAGGAGGCCACCGCCCCCGCGGCGGCCGTGGCCGCGCCGCAGCAGGCCGGCGACCACCTCGCCCACGCGGGCGCCCCCGGCGGCGCCTCCGCCGGCCCCCAGGGCTGGTCCGGCACGGCCTCGCGCCAGCCGACCACCGGCGCGAAGCCCGGCGACCAGACCGACGCCGCCGCCCCGGAGTCCGCCGTGGCCGCGACGAGAGCGGCCTGCACCCCGGAGGCGTTCACCTCCCTCTCCCCCGCCGCGCTCGCCGACTTCCTCGCCGACCGCGCCCACACCTACCAGGACTGCCTGCGCCCGCTGCTCGTCACCTGGAACCCGCTGACGGCCAAGGTGATGACGCCCGAGCACGTCCGCGCCGTCGCCGCCCGGGTGAGCTCCCTGGCGCCGTCCTTCGACGGTGCGAACAACCACAACCAGCAGGAACTCTGGTACTACCTGCACATCGCCGTCTACTTCGACTTCTACCACTCCGAGATCGACCTCGGCGACGCCACCACCGTCGCCGCCCTCGACCGCGCCGTGCGTGACTACACCGCCAACCCCCGCGTGTTCGCGCCCACCACCGCCAACGGCGACGCCATGGGCGAACTGCTGCAGGCCGCCACCGCCCCCGGCCTGCGGGTGGCCCGCCTGCCCCTGGTGAAGCAGGTCCTGCGGATGCTGGCGCCCGGCTCCCCCGCCGTCGGCGACCGGGGCTGGAACTGGGCCGTCCAGGGCGCCCTCCAGCTCAACTTCCAGGGCATCGGCAACGTCGGCGAGGACCCGCAGGGCCTCTTCCGAGCCGCCGTCGCCTCCGACCCCGACTACCGCGAGGCCTTCCGCGCCTTCGCCGGCTACGCCCACCTCAAGGGCACGGACAGCGAGTGGGCCGCCGGCGACGCCATGCTGGAGTACGGCCGCTTCGCCCAGATCGACTCCCTCAAGCCCGAGTTGACGCAGCGGATCGGCTCCCAGCTGGACCTCGCCGCGGCGACCTTCGGCCGGATGAGCAGGCCCTGGGCCAACCTCGTCGGCCCGGTCAACGACCTCGGGCTCTGCGGCCGGTACGGCGTCTGCCGCGCCGACCTGGACCGCCAGGTCTTCCCCTACACGTACAGCTACGACAACGGCACCCTGATCGTGCGCACCGCGCTCGACAAGGCCACCGCCGACCAGCTCTACTACGCCACCAAGCAGGTCAAGGCCCAGTTCTTCCGGACGATCGGCACCGACCAGCCGCTGGCCGACGACAAGCACCCGGTGCTGACCGTCCAGCTGTACGACACCAAGACCAACTACCAGGCCCTCCAGTACGTGCTGTCCGGCATCGGGGACGTCCAGAACGGCGGGATGTTCATCGAGGAGCGCTCCACCTTCTACACCTACCAACGCACGCCCCAGGAGTCGTACTTCAGCCTGGAGGAGCTGTTCCGGCACGAGTACACCCACTACCTCAACGCCCGCTGGGCGATCCCCGGGGAGGGCTACACCACCCGTTGGCCCGCCGACGCCACCTTCGCCATGAACGAGGGCACCGCCGAGTACTTCGCGGGCGCCACCCGCGACGGCGGGGTCAAGGCGCGCAAGTACATGGTGCGCCAGATCGGTTGGGACGACCAGGCCCGCACCCCGCGCCTGACCGTCGACGAGATCCTGCACGCCACGCAGAGCGCGCTGGGCTTCCGCGCCTACCCCTACGCCGCAACCTTCTTCAACCTGCTCGGCGAGCGGCACCCCGAGCAACTCGCCGAGATGTACCGCCTGTTGCGCGCCGACGACCGCGCGGGCTACGACGCCTGGCGCGACCGCCTGGGCCACGACGCCGCCCTCCAACGCGAGTACACCGCCTACCTGGACGCCGAGATCCCGCTCGCGGACGGCCTGTTCGTTCCCGACACCACCTACACGCCCAACGGGCGCCTGGCGTACGCCTGGGCCTCCGAGGTCCGTACCGCCTTCGCCGCCGCCACGCAGAACACGCCGGACTGCAAGGACAACGGCGACTGGAACAACACGATGCGCTTCACCTGCACCGGCCGCGTCAGCGCCAACCTCACCAACTCCGCCGACGCCGGGCAGATCCGCAAGGACATGGCCGCCACCGTCGACCGGTTCCTCCTCGACCGGGGCGGCGCCGGCGCCAACAACCTGGCCGACATGAACTGCTGGTTCGGCAAGGTCGACGTCTGGCCCTCGGGCCGGGCCGGGAGCGCGGACTACTCCTGCGAGGGCCCGCTGCGCCGCTGACGGTACCGGGAACGCGAGACGCCCGGCCGGGGAGCCCCGGCCGGGCGTCGTGCCGTTCTGTCCTCCGGGCGGACCGGGGATCAGAACTCGGTGCTGACCGTGACCCCGCTGAAGTCGGTCACGGCGTACAGGCTGATGTAGCGGTAGCCGGCCGTCGGGTTCGTGACGGTGAGGGACTGCGTGGTCCCGGCGGCCGTGGAGGACGCGGTGTGGGCGCTCGGCGAGGCCCAGACGCCCCCGTTGTAGTACAGGTGCGCCGTGCCGGTGCCGCCGGAGGTGGTGACCTTCAGGGTCGTCGTCCCGGCGGGCAGGTAGACGTACAGGTAGTCGGTGTTCCCGGCGGTCGCGGCGCGGCCGGCGCGCGAGCAGTTGCGGCCCATCGCGTCGGTGCGCAGCTCGGTGCAGGCCGGCAGGGTGGCCGGACCGGCCGTCACGGTGACCGTGGTCGGGGTGGTGGCGATCCGTCCGCTGTCGTCCTTCGCGGTCAGGGCGACGGTGTAGCTGCCGGCCTTCGCGTAGGTGTGGCTCGGGTTCTGCTCGTCCGAGGAGGTGCCGTCGCCGAAGGTCCAGTGCCAGGAGGTGATCCGGCCGGGCCCGGTCTGCACGGACCGGTCCTTCACGCTGACGGTCGCGCCGCTCACCGAGGTGTCGAACAGCGCGGTCGGGCCCTGCGCGTAGCAGGCCCCGGCGGCGCAGGCGGTGAGCCAGGCGTCGAAGTCCGCGTCGTAGGAGGTGCCGAGGTCGTTGTAGACCGCGTAGCCGCCGGTGTAGTCGCCGACGCGGAACCGCTCCAGCATCGCCTGGACGTCGGCCGGGTGCTTCTCCAGCATGTAGCGGACGGCCAGGTAGCCCCACGGGTAGACCCGGGTGGTGTCCGAGTTGTCGTAGGTGTTCTGGAAGAGGGTGCTGAGCTTGTAGGTGTGCTTGGCCGCCTGGGTCATCGCGTCGGTGTCGGTGATGCCGCGGTAGCTGTACGACATGTACTCGGCGATGCCCTCGACCCACCAGATGTCCGGGACGGACATCTGGGTCTTGAAGCTGCCCTTCATGTCGTAGATGCCGTCGAGGTAGTGGGTGTACTCGTGGTTGAGGTTCCACACCCGGGCGGGGTCGTTGTTGTTCCACGACTTCCGGTACATCACGGTCACGGCCTGCTTGTTCGGGTCGGTCGCGTCCATGAGGGTCTCGCCACCGTTGTCGGTGTCGTTGCCGAAGATCGCCCAGGAGTAGGTGATGTAGTCGGCCCTGTTGGCGAAGATCCCGAAGGTGACGGTCTTGGCGTACTGGTTCGGGATCGGGCCGCTGTCCTTGACCACGCGGTGGAAGTCGGCGTCCTGGTTGCGCAGGCTGGCGCAGACGGCGGCCAGCTCCTCCGTCGTCAGCGTCTGGGTCTGGAGGGTGCGGTTGTCACAGACCAGCCGGTTCGGCAGGACGACCGAGGCGAGCTTGGTGGGCAGGTCACAGATGCCGTAGTACGAGCACTGGCCGGGGTTGTAGTAGGCGGCCTGGACGGCCGTGTTCACGTACAGCGCCGCCGCCGGCGTCAGCAGGGGCGCGGAGTCCAGCACCTTCTTCACCAGCGGCTTGACCTTCGCCTCGACGGCCGGACCGCCGCCGGCCATCCGGGCCAGGTCGTTGCCCGCGTTGGTGTCGAGGGTCTCGTTCGGGCCGCCGATCAGGTCCTTGTGCTTGATCGCGAACTCGGCGAGGGAGTGGGCCAGGGCCGGGTCGGCGGCGAGGGCCCGGACGAAGTCCGGGTTCGCGTTGCCCGTCCACAGCGGGTACTGGAGAACGGAGTTGACCGCGTCGACCATCGCCGGGAAGGCGTTGTACGAGTCGTCGTAGCCGTCCAGGAGCCGCTTGTAGACGCGCAGGTACCCGGCCTGGAGACCGGCGCTGTCGGTGAGCCGCACCACGTCCTTGAGCACGGCGCCGTTGGCCTCGGTGACGTCGTGCCAGCGGGCGCCCGCGAAGAACACGTCCAGGGCGACCCGGACGGTGGCGGTCAGCTCCCGGGTGTACGGGCCGGTGCCGTCGGCGTGCTTGGCGTGGACGTCGAAGCCCGCCTGGAGGTAGATCGCCAGCTGGTCGATCCCGGTGGAGTCGTCGCCGGTGTAGCGGGCCGCGAGCTCCGCGAAGGCGGCGGCCACGGTCAGCATCCGGGGCTGCCGGAAGATGCCCGGGTCGGTGGCGCCGCTGTCGGCCAGGCCCCGGACGCACTCCGGGGTGCGGCTCTTGATGAACGCGACGAGGTCGGCGCCGGTGCGGGCCGCGAAGTCGGCCGGGGCGCAGGCCTCGGCGGCGATCTTCGCAAGGGGCGCCGCGGGCCGGGACGGGGCCGCGTCGGCCGCCGCCCTGCCCATGTGCCGCTCGCCGATCAGCGCCGCCGGCTGCGGTGCGGCGGGCGGCGCCGGGTCCTCGGGCCCCCTGAGGGCGGGTGCGGTGAGAGCGGTCGGAGCCGAGGCGACGGTGCCGGCGGCGGGTGCCGCGAACGCCTGGGCGGGTAGCACGGCGGTGGCCGTGGCGCAGCAGGCGATGACGCCGGCCGCGAGGGTGGACAGTCGGGTACGCAGGAGCACGCCGGGTCCTTCTTCCGTTGGGGCAGCCCGCCGTGAGGGCGGACTGGGTGAAGGAGAGTGGCGTGGATCCTGTCATCGACCGAAGATGAGAACAATGTCACAGGTTATATTGCACGCATGTTTCGGCCACTTCGCCGATGACCGCCTCCCCCGTCGCTGACCTGCGACGCAGAGCCGCGAACCGGCTCCCGCGCCGCTCTCCGGCATGGTCGACCCCTCTGCCGCCCGGGCCGACGGATGATGCGGAGTGGCCGATCCTCGACGGCCGCCCACCCGGACCGGGCCGCTCGACGGTCACACGGTCGGCCCCGTGTCGCGGCACGGCGGGGCGCCGCCGCGCTCCCCCGATGTGCACGACCGACCGTCGGCGCGGTCCCGTTCGCGGCCGTCGGGCCCAGCGGTCCCTGCGCCCGCCACCCGAGCACGAGGGACACCGTAAGAACACCCTCACCCCGAAGAAGCCGCTCCCGGCCGGGGTCGTCCTCGGCGAGAGCACCGAACTGTCCGCGGGCGACATCGCCACCGTCAAGGCGATGGACAAGTAGGCCCGCCGTTCCCGCTCCCGGCCGGGGTCAGCGAGGGACTTCGGCCACGGAGCGGAACCTGGCCAGGTCGTCGGCGACCTTGACGAGGCTCATGCCGGAGAGCACCTCGCTCTCGTTGAGCTCCAACTCCGTGTTGTACCCGATCGAGATGCACTGCACGTTGCTGTACATCGTGCCGCCCAGGGCGTCCGGCTGGCTGAGCTTCGTGATCGCCGTCGCGCACTGGATGGTGCCGCCGGCGAGGGACTGGACGGGCCCGTAGACGGTCTTGTTCTCGCTCATCGGGTTCGGGCGGAAGGCGGCGGCCGTGTCGGACTGGCGTTCGGCCTCGGTGATGGGGCGGGGGACGGAGGCCGCGACGATGATGGCGTGGCGCTCACCGAACTGGCCCCCCAGGTAGGCGGTGACGTTCACCTCGGCCTCGGGGGCGGCGTTCTGGGCGATCCGCTGGAGTTCGGCCGTGCCGGCGAACGTGTCGTTGCGGGTCAATCCCTGGAAGGCGGCGGGGAGTTGGAAGCGCTTCAAGGGTTGGGTGGCGCCGCCGCCACCACTGCTCGTGGCCCCGCTTCCGCCGCTACCACTGGCGGACGCCGGCTTCCGCTGGTCCCCTCCGGCGGCACCCGTGCCCGAACTTCTGGTCGCCGGTGCCGCGTTGGTCACCTGCGCGGTGCCGCCACCCCCGGCGTCGCCCACCCCCGAGAGCGCGTACGCCCCGGCGCCCACCAGCAACGCTCCCCCGGCCACCCCGACCGTCACCCACACCCACGCCCGCGAGGGCCTCGGCGGCGGGGGCGGCGGCCCGTAGGGCCCGTACGGGCCGGGCGCGTACCCCGGCGGCACGACCGGTGGCACGCCCGGCGGTCCCGGAGGTGCGGGCGGCACCGGCGGGACGTTCCCGTACGGGTCTGCGGGCATGCCGGGCTGCTCGTACATCGGGGTGCTCCTGGAGACGTGGTGAGGCAGCGGTGGACGGTTCGCGCCGCCGCTGTGAAGAATGCCGATGCGGCGACCCGCCCCGCCAGACCTCGCCGCTCCTGTTGCCGTTCTGTAGCACGACCTGTCAGGACCACGACTGACGGTCCGTCATCCGGCGGATCTAGGGAATCCTCCCTATGGCCCGGCCGCCGCCGCGCTGACACGATGACCCGATGCGGATACTGATTATCGGCGGCACCAGGTTCGTCGGCCTCCACTTCGCCCGGGCGGCCCTGGCCGCCGGCCACGACGTCACCGTGCTGCACCGCGGCAAGACCGGCGCCGACCTGCTCCCGGAGGCGACGCACCTGATCGCCGACCGCGACGCGGACCTGTCCGTACTGCGTGGCGGCAGCTGGGACGCGACCGTCGACGTCTGCGCCTACTTCCCTCGCCAGGTACGGGAGTTGGCGGCCGCCCTCGACCCCGGTGCCGCCGGGCGCTACCTCCTGGTCTCCACCATGGGCGTGTACGCCGTCCCCGACGCCCCTGGGTTCACCGAGGACTCCCCGCTGCTGCCCGCCGACGGCCCGGAGGCCGACGCCGTCAGCCCCGCCACCTACGGCACCCTCAAGGTCCAGTGCGAGCGCACCGCCCTGGAGGCCTTCGGGCCGGAAACCCTGCTGATCCGCCCGACGTACGTGATCGGCCCGGACGACTACACCCACCGCTTCGACCACTGGGTGCAGCGCCTCGCCCGGGGCGGCGAGGTGCTGGCCCCGGGCCTGCCCGAGGCGCCCGTCCAGGTCGTCGACGCACGCGACCTCGCCACGTGGACGCTCGCCCTGCTCGAAGGCGGCGCGTCCGGCGCCTACCACGCCGCCGCCACGCCCCCGCCGTTCGGCATGCGTGACCTGCTCGACACCATCGCCTCCGCCGTCGCCCCGCCCGGCACCACGCTCACCTGGGTCGACGACGAGTTCCTGCTCTCCGCCGGCCTCACGGGCCGCACCCTGCCGCTCTGGTCCCCCGACCCGCTGCTGAGGGCCACCAGCACCGCCGACCCCGCCGCCGCGATCGCCACCGGCCTCAGGCTCCGCCCGGTGGCCGACACCGCCCGGGACATCCCGGCCTTCGAACCGCTGCCGGAGGCACTGACGCCCGCCCGGGAGGCGGAACTCCTCGCCGCCTGGCACCGGCAGCAGGCCTGAGGCGTCAACTATCCTTCCTTCACCCCCAGTTGACCGAAATCCCGCTTCCCGCAGCGCCGCCGCGGCTGCATTCTTGTGGCGCTCCGGCGAAGAAGCCGGGAAGAATCCATGGATCAACTGGGGGGAAGATGAAGGGAACTGCGAACCGGACCACCACCCGGCGGCTGCGGGCCGCCCTGAGCGCGGCGGTCGTGGCCTGCACGCTCACAGCGGTGCTGCCCACGGCCGCCTCGGCCGCGACCTCCTCCACGACCGGGGACACGGTCGAGAGGATCAGCGTCGCGGCCGACGGCACCCAGGGCGGCGACAACTCCCAGGACGCCTCGATCACGCCCGACGGCCACCACGTCGTCTTCTCCTCCTCCGCGGCGAACCTCACGCCCGACCAGGCGGACGGCGGGGCCAAGGTGTTCGTCCGCGACCAGCCGACCGGGCAGACCAAGCGGATCGGGTACCTGACCACGCTCCAGCCCCCGACGATCAGCGACGACGGGGCGTACGCCGCCTACCCGGTGCAGTGGATGGCGAACGTGCGGATCCGCGAGTACCAGGTGGGAACCGGCCGGACCATCTCCGCCAACTGCGTCTGGAGCTGCGACCAGCCGTCGTTCAACGGGGACGGCCGCTCCCTCGTCCTCGCCTTCTTCAACGAACGGCGGGCGGCCACCCAGCGCATCGAGGTCCAGAACCTGGGCGGCCCCACGCAGACCGTCGCCGACCTCGGCAACGCCCTGCCCGCCCGGCCGTCCATCAGCAGCGACGGCCACCACGTCGCCTACCAGGACGCCCAGGCGGGGAACGTCTTCGTGTGGGACGGCACGAACGGCACCACCTCCGACCCGATCTCGGGCCCGCAGGGGGCCTCGCTCGTCCAGCTCAGCGCGGACGGCACCGAGGTCGTCTACCTCTCGGGCTCCGACACCTACGTCCACGACGTGGCCTCGGGCAGCGAGCAACTCGTCCCGAACTCACGGGGCGTGGCCGTCGACCCCACCGGCCGCTACCTGCTGTACGCCCCGCAGGGCGCCACCGGCGGGCCCTCGCTCGTCCTGCGCGACCTGCAGACGGGCACCGACCGGACCGTCTCGGACCAGCCCGCCTCGGCCGGCGTCCGCGCGGTCAGCTCCGGCGGACGGGACGTGGTCTTCCAGTCCACGGCCGGCGGCATCGTGCCCGGTGACGCCAACGGCAAGTCGCAGGTCTACGTCCGCCACTTCGGCTGACCAGCCCGACACCCACGCGGCCGTACGGGCCGGCGAGTGCGACCTCGCCGGCCCGCACAGCCCGCACAGCCCGTACGGCCCGTACAGCCCGGCCGGCACCGACCGCCGTCACCGGCCTTCCGTCCGCCGAGCCGGGGCCCCTGCGGCGTCCATCCGACCGGGCCCCGGCCGACCGGGGTGCGACGGTCCACCGCCGGTCAGTCCGGATCCGCGGTGGCGCGGGCGTCGATGAGCTCGCCGATCGCGTCGACGCGGTCGAGGCTGCGCAGTTCGTCGTCCGTGATGTCGACTCCGAGGTCGCTGTAGACGCGTTCGGCGAGTTCGACGAGAGCCAGGGAGTCGAGTCCGAGACTGCTGAGCGCCGTCCCGGCGTCGAGGGTGTCGGGGTCGAGGTGGCAGGTGTCGGCGAGGAGGCCGAGGAAGGCGTCCGCGCTCATGACGCCGACGGGGTGAGGTCGGGCCAGGTCATCGTCGTGGAGGCCCAGGTGAGGCCCGCACCGAACGAGGTGACGAGGACGCGTCGGCCGGGGCGGAGACGGCCGTCGGCGGCGGTCTCGGCGAGCACCAGGGGGATGGAGGCGGCCGAGGTGTTGCCGACCTCGGCGATGTTGGAGAGGCAACGGGCCTCGGGCAGGCCCAGGTTGTGGGCCAGGACGCCCAGGATGCGGGCGTTGGCCTGGTGGGCGAGCAGGTGGTCGATGTCGGCCGGGGCCCATCCCGCGGCGTGGCAGGCCCGGCGGCCGGAGGCGGTCATGTGGCGGACGGCGTTGCGGAACATGGCGGGCCCGTTCATGGAGATGTGGTGGTCGTGCTCCCCCGGCGGGTGGCCCGCCGAGCGTCGGCGGGCTCCGGCGGGGACGTGGAGGAGTTCCTCTCCCGTGCCGTCGCTGCCCAGGTCGAAGGCGCCGAGCGCGCCGGGTTCGTCCCGGTGGCCCGCCCGCAGGACGACGGCTGCGGCCGCGTCGCCGAAGACGGTGGCCGTGGCACGGTCGTGGGGGTCCGTCAGGGTCGACATCGTGTCGGCGCCGACGACGAGGAAGCTGTCGCCGATCCCGGCCAGGAGCCAGCCGGCGGCAACGGCGAGGGCGTAGACGAAGCCGCTGCACGCGGCGCCGACGTCCAGGGCGGCGACGGGGCCCAGGCCCAGGCGCGAGGCGACCAGCGGGGCGGTGGCCGGTACGAGCCGGTCCGGCGTGCTGGTCGCGAGGACCACCCCGGCGGGGGTCCGGTCGGTGAGGGCCAGGGCGCGGCGGGCTGCGTGCACGGCGAGATCGGAGGTGGTCGTCCCCGCCGGGGCGATGCGGCGCCGGTGGATGCCGGTGGTCCGGTGGATGTCGTCCTCGGTGACGCCGAACCTGCGGGCCAGTTCGGTGTTGGTGAGCTGATCGGCGGGCAGGCAGGAGCCGACCGCGCACACGACGGCGGCACGGCCCGGAGCGACGATGCGGCTGACCGTGCTCACCGGGCGCCCAGCAGTCGGGCGGCGACGCGCTCGATGCCCTCCGCCAACTGCCGGGCCCGGCCGGCGGTGTAGTGGGCGCGCGGCACGGCCAGGGTGAGGGTCGTGGTACGGCCCTCGTGGCCGCTGAGGTAGACGGCCGGGACGGGCCCGGGGGCGGGGGCGTACCCCCAGGGCTCGGTCGAGGCGAGACCGGCGGGGAGGACGAGGCCGGCCGAGCGGGTGGAGAGGTTGCTGACGACGACGCTCATGGGGGCAGCCGCCTCCGGGTGGGCGCGGGCCTCGGCCATGAGCTGGGGCATCGCGGCGATCGCCCGTCCGGCGTCCCCGGTGCGCACGGTCTCGCGGATCTGGTCCCAGACCTGGCGGCCGACGCCCACCGGGTCGGCATCGTCCGCCACTTCGGCCACCGCTTCGGTCACGGCGGCGGCCATGACGACGCTCTCGCGGGGCAGCGGCGGGCTCATCCGCGGCCGCAGGTCGATGGCCGACATGCAGGTGAGGGCCCGGGTGCCGGGCGTCGGGTCGGCGGCGGTGCGCAGGGCCGTCAGGATGATGCCGCAGGCCAGCGCGTGGGGGGCGAGGCGGTGGTCGCGGACGAGGGCGAGCAGGCGGGTGCACTGGCCCGGGCTCAGGGCGATGCGGCGGACGTGGGCGCCCGTGTGCCCGGTGGCGTCCGGACCGTCCGGGGCCAGGCGCAGGGGGTCGAGGGCCTTCATCCGGGTGGCGCGGTCGAGGAGGTACGCCTCGATGTCGGCGGTGGTGAAGCGGGCGCGGAAGTGGTCCTCGACCGGTGCGCACAGCACGGCCCCGGAAGGCGACGGGCCCGGCCCGCCACCGGCGGCGAGGTCCGCGTAGGTCCTCCACAGCCGGGCCAGCAGGGACAGCGCGCTGGTCCCGTCGGCGATGGCGTGGTGGACCGTCAGGTACAGGTCCCAGCGCTGGGCCGCCTGCGGCAGGATCGCGGCGCGGACCAGGGGCGCGCCGACGGCGAACGGGGCTCCGGCAGCCTCCTCGTGCTCCTCCCGTCCGAGCGCGGTGTCCAACCGGGGCCTCGGCAGGTCGGGGTCGATGCGCAGGGTGTACCCGGTGGCGGTCGGCAGGCAGCGGGCGGCCAGGACCGGGTGGCGGTCCAGCAGGACCTGCCAGGCGTGTTCCAGCGCGGCGGTGTCGAGGGGGCCGGTCAGGGTGTGCCCGAGAACCATGGGGGTTCCGGGATCGACGAACATGGCCTCGCTGGCGGCCATCGGGCGTTCACGGACGCGGGGATCAACGGTCATCGTTCCTCCTGTTCTCGCGCCGGCACCCTCCACGGGGGGCAGCGCAGCGCCGCGCCACGGGTCACGGGTCACGGGTCACGAGGGAAGCTGTCCGCCGAGCTGGTGCAGCAGCGCGGCGAGGTTCCAGGTCTCGGTGACGTGGGCGACCAGTCCCTGGTCGTTGACCCGGACCAGGCTGGTGCCCACGAAGCTGAAGCGGCGGCCGACCGCGGAGTCGGGCCAGACCCCGGGCATCGCGGCCGTGATCAGTCCGGTGTAGCGCCAGTGCAGCGCCGCGCGCTGCCCGGCCTCGAAGGAGTCCAGGCAGTCGACGTGGGTACGGGCGCAGTCCACCCAGGCGGCGTAGGCCGCACGGAGCTCGTCCTTGGAGTGGAGGTCCCAGCCCAGGGTGGTCTCCTGGTAGTGGATGTCGGGGGCGGCGGCGGAGACGGTCGCGTCCAGGTCCTGGGCGTTGACGGCCTCGAAGGCGCGCCGGTACATCATGACGATCGGTCCGGTGCTCACACCGGTCTCCCTCCGGGCGGCGGACACGGCAGTCCCAGTACAGGCCCCCCCGTCGCCGCCCGGCAGGGCGCGCGAACCCCGAGCCGTAGCGCCCGGCCGGGGCGGGGTTGGTCGGTCCGGCGCGGGCCGGCCGGAGTGCGCCCCCAGATGCCCGGGCCGCCCTGCGCCCGTTCAAGCGACCGCCTGGCGCGGCGGGTTCACTCCGACGGGGCCGTGTGTGTACGACAGGGCCACGTTCCGCAGGACGCCGACGCGGCCTGCGCGATCCGCGAGAGATCCGAAAGGTGGCACCCGTGCCCGTTCCGTCCGCGATCGACCACACCGCCAGGGAGTACAGCCTCACCCAGGCGTACTGGCTGGCCAGGGCGTCCGACCTGGCCTACAAGGACGACGCCGTCATCGACCGGCAGGCGGCCGACTGGGGCTTCGACCAGGTGCGTCACCACGCCACCCGGTTCACCCCGCCGTTCCCGCTCCAGGACACCCAGGCGTACACCATGGCAAGCGATCACATGATCGTCACCGCGTTCCGGGGCACCGAGCCCCAGGAGCTCCGCGACTGGCTCTCCGACGCCACCACCCCGCCCTGGCCCGGCCCGGGCGGCACCGGCTTCGTGCACTACGGCTTCGCCGAGGCCCTCGCCTCCGTCCTCCCCGATGTCGAGAAGGCCGTGACCGGCCTGCGCACCAACGGCCAGAGCGTCTGGTTCACCGGCCACAGCCTCGGCGGCGCACTGGCGATGCTCGCCGCCGCCCACCTCGCCCTGGAAGCCCCGAACCTCCGCGCCGACTGCGTCGTCACCTTCGGCCAGCCCCGCACCTGCGAACGCCTCCTGGCCGCCGTGTACGACAAGGCGTTCAAGGGCCGCTCCTACCGCTTCGTCAACAACAACGACATCGTCCCCCAGCTGCCGCCCGAGCCCTTCACCCACGTCGAGGCGCTCAAGCACATCGACGCGAAGGGCGTGATCCACGACGGCCAGTCCCTCCTCGCCGGCCTGAGCAGCCGGGCCAAGGGCCTGACGGAGGCCGCCTTCTCCCCCACCGGCGAAGGCCTGCGCGACCACTTCATGCGGAGCTACCTCACCGCCCTGGAGAAGAACCTCGCCTGACCCCTGGGCTCCCCGCCCCGCCCTGCCGGCCCGAAGGGACCGGCAGGGCCTCTCGCGTCGGACGTCCGCTCAGCCGGACGGGACGGTCGACACCACGGTGTAGCTCCCGGGGGCCGGTGTCGTCACCGTGTACTGCGACACGCCGCTGCAGGTGTAGATCCCATCGCCCGGCACGTCCGTGGCGGGGTGCGTGCCCGCGTGGAAGTTCACCGGACTGCCGTTGGCCGTGACTCCGGTGTAGGAGACGTTCACCGGGGGGATGTCGGCGCAGGTGCTGATGCCCGAGAACTTCTCGATGAACGCGTTCGCGTTGGGGGAGAACCCGGCGAAGTCCTGCGGCAGGCGCCAACTCCCGATGGTCCGCTCCTTCCCGCTCGTGAGGTCCTTGATCGTGCCGGTGTAGGTCACGGCGTCGGCGCTCTCGGACTTCCGCGTGGTGATGGTGTACTTCCGCCCGGCCGCGTAGTCCAGGTCGTCGATGGCGCAGGTGACCCCGGCCCCACCGTCGGCATCCCCGTGGCAGTTGGGGTTGTCGGGTGTCGCGTTGGAACCGAAGTAGGAGAACCGCACCCCGGCCTTCCCGTTCGGGTGCGGCTGGATTCCCGAGTAGTAGCCGTTGTTGTTCTTCCCCCACACGTAGTGGGCGTAGTAGATGGAGTCGGTGGCCAGCGGCGTGTCGACCTCGACCGTGTACGTGTACGTGTTGAAGTCCTCCGGGACGGTGTAGTTGAAGTCGATGAAGTGCTGAGGGGGGCTCGCGGGGATCGACCCCGGGCCGGCGGCCTGCGCGGTTCCCAGGGTGAGGGTGAGGGTGAACGCGGCGGCCAGCGCGGTGGCCGCGGCCAGGCGCACGTGACGGGGGGAACGGGTCTGCATGGTCTGGGTTCTCCGGTTCGCTCGGTAGGGGCCACGGACGCGGCGTGGCGATGCCATCGACGCTGCGGGAGTTCGCCCGGGCCCGGACGGTGCCGTCGATCGGGCCTGGGATCAGCGAACCCGGCCGGCCCTTCGACGCGCATCGCCCGCAACGATCCCCGGCGACCGCGCCCGGGACGACCCGCGACGGACCGTTCCATCCGGGCGGCGTAAGCGCGTTGCGTCGCGCGGGCGGGCTTCGGACGGAGGCGCCCGTGCCCGTCGGCCGTCCGCCGTTGGCGTGCCTCCGCAGTTCGTCTTCATGCGAACGGATCACCTCTCCGAGCGACCCGGATCGACCCCGCCATAGCCTCGGGACAGGTGCACGGCGCCGGCCGCGGCACGCGGCCGCTCAGCGCGATTCGCATCGATCACCCCTGCAATCGATCACCCCTGGAGACGACATGGCCGCGCCCGTGCGCGAAGCCTCGACCACCGATCCGGTCACCTTCCCGATCCACGAGCCCTTCACCGGTGGCACCACGGTCAACCCGAACTGGGTCCTCCGCGGCAACGCCCAGCTCACAGCAGGCCCCAACGGCAGCCTGCGGCTGACCTCCGACGAGAACAACAAGGCCGGAACGGCGCTGCTCGACCAGCCGTTCTCGTCCACGAACGACGTCAGCATCGAGTTCGACTACGCCTGCGAAGGAACCGACAGCGGCAACTTCGGCGACGGATTCTGCCTCTACCTGATCGACGGATCGAAGACCACGGACACCGGCGCCTACGGCGCGGCACTCGGGTACTCCAGCATGGGCATCCCCCAGAGCTCCGCGAAGCCGGGCGTCACCGCGGGCTACGTCGGCGTCGGCTTCGACAACTACGGCAACTACTCCGACGACCTCGCCGGCCCGAACGGGCCCGGCCGGAGGCCCGATTGGCTCGCGGTGCGCGGCTCCGGCGACAGGAACACGGGGTTCCGCTGGCTCAAAGGGGAGCACGTGTCTGGTGGTTTCAAGGCGACCTGGGCACAGGAGGCCCACGTACAGATCAACATCATCGACGAGAAGCTGACGGTCCGTCACCGTCGTGGCGGCGATGTCACGCTCGTCATCGACGAGTTCGACCTCGCCAACGCCTCGAACCAGGTGCCGATGCCCGCCACCTTCAAGCTCGGCCTCTCGGCCAGCACCGGCGGGGCCCGGGCCGCCCACTCGATCAGGAACCTCCACGTGGCGCTGCCCGCCGACATGCCGGTGCGGATGGACGGCCCGAAGGAGGTCAAGGCCGGAGCGAAGGTCTCCTACACGATCGCGGTGAGCAACAACGGCCCGAACGACGTGCCCGACGCGGAGGTCACCGGAACGATCCCCGCCGAGCTCACCGGCGTCACCGTCACGTGCGAGCCGAAGGGCGGCGCCACCTGCGGCGGCAGCTCCACCGGTGGCGGCCTGCACCAGTTCCTCGACCTCCCCAAGGGCGGCAGCGCGCTGATCACCGTGACCGGCACCGTCTCCTCCACGGCCGGGGGCGGCACCCTCGCCTGCACCGCCGAGGTCAAGTCCCCGACCCGCGCGAACACCTCCGCCCACCCGTCCGACCGGCTCGACGTCAAGGTGCTGCCCAAGCCGCCCGTGCCGGTCGGCGGCCAGGTCCCCGCCGACGACTCCACCTGGAGCCAGGGCGGCGACTCCCGCATCGTCTTCGTCACCGTGGACACCAGCGCGGCGAACTTCGAGAAGACCCCGGTCTACGTGGCCTCCGTCGCGGGCCAGAAGTTCGTGGCGAACCTCGGCGCCCCCGGGATCTACGGCACCTCGAACAAGCACTTCTCGGTCGGGCTGCGGTGGACGGACCAGGCGGACCTCAGCGTCGCGGACGCGAAGGCCAACGGGTTCCGGCTCCACTGGATCGCCTGCCCGCAGGACGCCGAGGGCGTGGCCAGTGGCCAGACCAGCCCGGACTCCTGGCGGCAGGCGCAGGACGACCCCCGGGTGGTCCTCGTCGACATCAGCACCAGCCACGCGGGCTTCACCGAGACGCCCGTCCACGTCGCCTCCGTCGTGGGCGACAAGCTGACGGCCAACCTCAGCACGGTCGCCATCCTCGACCGGAGCCGCGACGGCTTCACCGTCGGCATCCGCCTCAGCGACCAGAGCGATCTCAGCCCCGGGACCGCGAAGGCCAACGGGTTCCGGATCAACTGGATCGCCTGCCCCGCCGGCCTCGCGGGCCTCGTCAGCGGCCGGACGGATCCCGCCGCGTGGACGCAGGGCGAGGACACGGGAATCCTGTTCACCAAGGCCACGGCCGGGCAGGCGAACCTGCCGCAGAGCCCCGCCTTCGTCGCCTCCGTCGCGGGCGGCGCCAAGGTCGTCGAGCTGGGCTGTCCCGGGCTCTACGGCGCCACGAAGGCCGGCTTCACCGCGGGCGTCCGCCGCAGCGACCAAGCCGTGCTGCCGCCGAAGTTCGCGCAGGACAACGGCATCGCCGTGGACTGGATCGCCTGCCCGACCCCGTCCGCCTGACCCGTCCCTCCACCTCCGGACACCGGGCCGGGAAGCGCCCGGGAAGGGAACCGACCATGTCCAGGCGTCAACTCCGGCGCACCCTCTGCGTGACCGCGACGGCGATCGGATCGCTGGCCACCGCCACCACGTCCGCCGGCGCCGCCACCGCCCAGGAGATCGCGATCACCAATCCGGCGTTCCTCCAGCCCCGCGTCGGCCCCAACAACCTCCTCAACAACATCGGCCCGAACGACAACAGGATCACGGGCTGGCGCGTCCTCGGCGCCAACGTCGACATCTACGGCACCACGCGCGCCGAACTCACCGACGGCTACCAGGCCGTGGACCTCAACGGCAACAACACCGGCGGGATCGAGCAGGCCGTCTCCGTCCCCGCGATCGACGCCGGCCCCAAGACCTCGGTGACGATCGGGTTCCAGGCCAAGAACAACAACCACCCCGACTGCCCCAAGACCACCGAGCAGAAGTTCCACGTGCAGTTCGCCGAGGACCCGGGCGACCGGGTCAACTTCACCGTCCACACCGTCACCTCCCCCGGCCCGTACCGGACCTGGCAGCACGTGACGGCGCAGTTCAACGTCGTTCCCGGAGTCCGGCTGCTGCAGTTCGTCTCCGACAACGCCGGCTACTGCAGCGCGCTCGTCACCAAGGTCACGGCCTCCGCCACCCGACCCTAGGACGACCTCCGGGACCCGCCCGGCCGGTCCAGCACCTCCGCCACCGGCCGGCGCGGGCCGGCCGCGTCCCCGGGGGCGCCTCCGGCTCGGGCGAGGGGGCGCGCCCGTGGCCTCCGCGCCCCAGGGCGCCCCTCCCGATCCGCGCCGCGACGGGCAGCGGCGCGGGCACCTGGGTACCGGGGATCACGTACCGGACGCACTGGGGAGGCACGGATGACCGCACAGGACGACGCGACGCCGATCTCGATCTTCTACCGCCGCGACGGGCTGAACCCCGGCCCGGCCCTGCGCGAGGCCCAGCACGAGGAGCCCGTCCAGAAGGTCCGGGACTTCTGGCTGTACCGCACCGGCGAGTACTGGCTCGTCACCCGCCACGCCGACGTGCGCCGCGTCCTGGCCGACGAGGACACCTTCGCCATGCACGACCCCGACCGCGCCCCGATCCTGCCCGACGAGCTCCTCAACATGGACCCGCCGGAGCACACCCGGCTCCGCCACGTCCTGACCCCGGAGTTCACCGGGCGGCGCATCCGCGCCCTGGAGCCCATGATCCGCGCCCTCGTCGGCGAGCTGATCGACGCCATGGAGGCGCACGGCCCCACCGCCGACCTGATGGACGTCTTCGCCCTGCCCCTCCCCCTCGGCGTGATCTGCGGTCTCCTCGGCGTCCCCTCCCCCGACCAGGCCGCCTTCCACCGCTGGTCCCGCACCACGCTGGACCTCGGGCTCCCCCTCGACGACCGCCTCGCCGCCGGACGCGAGGCGCACGAGTACATCGCCTCCCTCGTCGCGGAGAAGCGCCGCGCCCCGGACGAGGGCATGATCGGGATGCTCGTACGGGAGCACGGCGGCGCGGTCTCGGACTCCGAACTCGTCGGCGTCGCCGAGCTGTTGCTGCTCGCCGGCCACGTCACCGTCTCCAACACCATCGGCCTGGCCGTCCTCGCCCTGCTCGCCCGCCCCGAGCAGGCCGACCTGCTGCGCAACGCCTCCCCGACCGACCCCCTGCTCGACACCGCCGTCGAGGAACTGCTGCGCCACCTCTCCGTCTCCAGCACCGCCCTGGCCCGAACGGCCGTACGCGACGCGGAGATCGGCGGCGTGGCCGTCAAGGCCGGTGAGCAGGTCGTCTGCCAACTCCCCGTCGCCAACCGCGATCCCGCCCTCGGCCCCGGCCTGGACCACCTCGACATCACCCGCAGGCCCGTCTCCCACCTGGCCTTCGGCCACGGCCCCCACCACTGCCTCGGCGCCCCGCTCGCCCGCACCGAACTCCGCCTCGCCCTCCCCGAACTCCTCCGCCGCCTCCCGGCCCTGGCCCTCGCCCACCCGGCCGAGCCCGCCCGCTACCTCGCCAACAGCGAGGTCTACGGCCTCCACGCCCTCCCGGTCACCTGGTGACCGCTCAGCCGCGGTAGCCGTCCGCCCTGGCCCGGCTGAAGTCGCCGGCCGCGAGCGCGCCGACCGGAATCGTGAAGTACAGCGTCCCGGCGTCTCCCCGGTGCGCCGGACCGGCCTCGAAACCCCTTGGACGGTACGGGGATTGCCTTGCTGCAATGGGAGACGACCGCTGGTGCGTGCAGGCGAAGGGATACGGGCGATGACCGAGATCAGGCTGCAGGTGTCCGTCCGCGACCTCACCCACGCGGACCTGCCGTCCTGCGGGTGGGCCGGGGACGCCCTGCACGTGCGCCAGCTCGCCGAGCAGTTGCGCCGGGCCGAGGCCGGGGAGATCGACTACCTGGCGGCCTGCACACCGGTCGGGCTGCCGGTGGCGGTCGGCGGGATCGACTACACCGCCAAGCCCGGCGCCGGCGAGATCTGGCAGCTCGGCGTCCACCCCGCGCTGCGGTCCTGCGGCATCGGCACCCTGCTGATCCGCGCCGCCGAGCAGCGGATCGTCGACCGGGGCCTGTACCGCGCCGAACTCGGCGTCGAGGAGGGCAACCCGCGCGCCCGCGCCCTCTACGAGCGCCTGGGCTACCGGGCGTACGGCAGCGCGCCGGACTCCTGGGACGTGGTGGCCGAGGACGGCTCGATCCGGCGCTACGAGACGATGTGCACAGCGATGCACAAGGACCTGGCGTGACACGGGACTTCGCGGATTTCGCCGCCTTCGTCGCCGACGTGACGGCCGACCCGGCCGTCCTCGGGCTCGTCCTCAAGGGCTCGCAGGCCCACGACGGCATGGCCACCCGCCACTCCGACCACGACCTCTACGTCCTCCTCGCCGACGACGCGGCGAGCGGCCTGGCCACACTCGACGGCCACCGCTCCGCGCGGCTCGACCTGGTCGTCACCACCCTCGACCGCCTCCGCCGCCCCGCCGACTGGGAGCGGTACGCGATCGCCCGCTCCCGGGTACTGCTCGACCGCAGCGGCGGGGAGGTCACCCGGATCGTCGCCTCGGCGGGGCTGCTCGACGCCGAGGAGGCCCGCCGGTCCGCCGCCGACCTGCTGGACGCCTACGCCAACGCGTTCTACCGCTCCGTCAAGAACCACCGCGACGGCGACCCCCTCGCCGGCCGCCTCGACGCGGCCGCCGCCATCGGCTTCCTGCTCGACCTGCTCTTCGCCCTCGACCGCCGACCGCGCCCCTACAACAAGTACCTGGCCTGGGAGTTGGACCGGTTCCCCCTGCCCGGCTGGGAGAGCGCCGCGCTGCTGGCGAGCGTCTCCGCGATCACCGCGACCGGCGAGGTGGCGCCCCAGCAGCAGCTGTTCGCCCGCGTCGAGGCGGCCGCCCGGGCCGCCGGTCACACGGCGGTGCTGGACGCCTGGGGCGAGGACCTCCTCCTGATGCGGCCCGACCCGGCGGGGCTACCGCGCCCAACGCCCCATGGCCGGTGAGGTGCCGATCAGGCACTCGACGGCGCGCGGAAAGCCGACCAGGGCGTAGGCCGTCAGACGCAGGTGGCCCTCCAGGCAGACCAGGTCGTCCTGCCGCTCGCCGACGAGGATGAGCGGCGGGAACCGCTCACCTCTACCGAGCGCGCGGGCCGCGTCGACGAACGGTTCGTTGGGCACGTCGAACGCCCGTAGCCCTGCCCCGATGCGTGCGGCCGCGTCCGTCGGCCGGCGGCTGCCGCCCGACAGCTCGACCCAGTAGGAGTAGTCGAGGTAGCGCGCGCCCGCCGCCTCGTCGGCGGACAGGATCGCCCTGCTCCAGGAGACGTGGGCGGGGAAGTTCTCGAACAGGTCGCGGTTCTCGCCGTACCCGCGCGTCGCCCCGAGCAGGGCGCGACGTGCGCGGTTCGCCCCGGCGTCGGAGAGGTCCGGACGCGTCAGCAACTGCTCCGCCTGCCCGGCCTCCGCCAGCCGGGACCGGAGGTTCCCGCCGAACCTCCGGCTGGCCAGCTCGCCGCCCAGGAAGCAGGCGACCATCTCGTCCTCGCTGATCATGCCCAGTACCTGCACGACCGTCAGCCTAGGACCGATCCCCCGACTCCACGGTCTCCTCGCCCTCGCCCTGCGGCGCCTCGAACCGCGCGATGAAGTCGTCCAGGGCCTCCGGCGTCACGATCAGCGCGTTCGCGTCGCCCCGCCGGTTGCGCTCGGCCAGCCTGCGCAGCAGTTCGTCCCGGCCGACGGGGAAGTACAGCAGCCGCCACCGACCGCCGGCCGACTCCACCAGTTCCTTCATCGCGTCGCGGTCCCCGCGCGGCCACAACCCGTGGTCCCACACCACGTCCCGCCCCTCGGAGACCAACTCGACCAGCCGGGAGCGCAGTTCGGCGACGACCGGAGCCTCCTTCCCGGCGTAGGAGTCCTCCGGGTAGTCGACGCCGTACCGGCCGTGCCGCTCGTGGACGACCTCGTCCACCGACAGCCGCACCGCGCCCCACGGCTCCAACTCCCGCTGGGCGTAGGTCGTCTTCCCCGAACCGGTCAGCCCGACGAGCAGGTACACGACCGGGCCGCTCTCAGCCACCGGCACCTCCCCCGAGCGGCTGACCCCCAGCCGCCTCGCGGATGCGGGTGAGCAGCCAGCGGTGGGCCGGGTCGTTCTCGCGGCGGGGGTGCCACAGCAGGCTGACGCGGAGCGGCTTCACCTCCAACGGCAAGGGGAACGTGGCTAGTTGGAGCTTGCCCGCCAGGCTCGCGGCAAGGGTGGCCGGGGCGATCCCGACCAGGTCGCCGGTGGCGATCAGGCGCAGCGCCGTCGTGAAGTCGGGCACGGAGGCCGCCACGACACGCCCGACGCCTTCGGCCTCCAGCCGCCTGTCGATCGCGGTGCGCAGCCGCCCGTGGCGGGAGACCACGACGTGCTCGCCCGCCGCGAACCGTGCCGCCGTGATCCCCCCGCCGCGTGTCAGCGGGTGGCCGGCGCGGACCACGCCGACGAGCGGCTCGCGGGCCAGTCCCTCGACGCGGAGGTCGGGTTCCTTGGGGGCGTTGACGCTGATCGCGGCGTCGGCGACGCCCTCCCGTACCGCCGCGCCCTCGTCGGCCACCCGCCCCGTGCCGAGGAAGCGCAGCTGGACGCAGGGCGCCTCGGCCCGTACGCGGGTCAGCAGGTCCGTGCCGTAGCAGGCGATCAGGTCCTCGGGGGCCAGGACGGTGAAGGCGCGGCGCAGTGTGGCCGCCGTGTCCTCCTCGGCCGGGCCGAGCAGGCTCTGCGCGTCCTCGACCAGGGCGCGCACCCGGGGGCGCAGCGCCAGCGCGTACGCGGTCGGCTTCATGCCCTGCCGGGAGCGCACCAGCAGGGGGTCGGCGAAGGCGGTGCGCAGCCGCCCGAGGGCCCGGCTGACGGCGGGCACCGACAGGTCCAGGCGACGGGCCGCCGCCGTGACGCTGCCCTCCTCCAGGACGGCGTCGAGGACGACGAGGAGGTTGAGGTCGAGGGAGGTCACTTTCACTTGGCGAAAGTAGCACTTGCGTTCTTTTCACTGGCCGCAACCTCTCGACCGCTCCTAGGGTCGGACACATCCCCGCAAGCACCAGCAGGCGCAGGCAAGCACCAGCAAGGAGCGCACATCCATGTCGGACGCAACGATCAACGACCCGGCCACCCTCGTCTCAGCGGGCAGCCGGGCCCTGGCCGCCGCCGGGCACGGCGACATGGTGTGGGGGCACCTGGCGGTCCGCGACGCGGACGGGCGCGGCGTCTGGATGAAGTCGGCGGGCTGGGGCCTGGAGGAGATCACGCCCGAGCGGGTCCTGCTCGTCTCCTGGACCGGCGAACTGCTGGAGGGGACCGGCCGGGTCCACCTCGAACACCACATCCACACCGGGATCATGTGGGCCCGGCCCGACGTCCACGTCAGCGTCCACACCCACTCCCCCACGGTCAACGCCTTCAGCGCACTCGGCGAACCGCTTCGCGCGCTCAGCCACGACGCCGTCGTCTTCGCCGAACACGGCCTCCCCCGCTTCACCGCCACCGACAACCTCGTCCGCACCCCCGACCTGGGCCGCGCCCTCGCCGCCGACCTCGGCCCCGCCCGCGCCTGCCTGATGCCCGCCCACGGCCTGGCGGCGGTCGGCCGCGACATCGCCCACGCGGTCATGTACGCGATCCTCCTCGAACGCGCCTGCCGCGCCCAGCTCACCGCCCGCGCGGCGGGCGAACTCCGCCACTGGACCGGCCACGAGGAGTGCCTGGAGAAGGACGAAGTCGCCTGGCCCGACAGCCAGATCGACGCTGGCTGGCGCTACTGGCAGCGCCGCGCCGCCCGCGATCTGCCCGCCTGACGCCGGGAGGCGATGTCGCACCTGGCACCATCTCGCGGCGTCCCGGTGAACTGCGGGTCCCGCATCGGACGGCACGCGGCGGCCCTGACCTCCGATTCGATCGTCAATTCCCTTTGCTGGAGCACCTGTTCGATCGCCCGTGGCGCGGCAGCCAACCAGCGTGGCGCGGACCTCGGGGTTGGCCGTGGCACGCGCGCACCCGTGCGTCAACCCCGCGCCCGAGATTCGGGCGGAATGCACCGATTCCCGTGGAGAAGCGGTAAGTTGACCGCTGCCGACCGACCTCGGGAAGGAACGCCAGCGTGACCATCGACAAGGTTGCCCTCAAGAGCGCGGTGAAGGCCGTCGCCGCCGCCGCGCACGCCGATGACCCGGCCGCGATGTACCAGGCAGTGATGCCGCCGGCGGGCGGGGAGACGCCTCCGGCCGAGGTGACCGCCTGGTTCGGGACGCTCCTCATCCAGCTGGCGCTCACCGCCGCGTCCGACTCGCCGCTGGAGCAGGGGTGCTGCCGGGAGGCCGTCTCGGAGTGGATCGGGCAGGTACTCGGCCCGCCGCCCACCCCGGCGCTGCTGCGCGCCCAGGACCCGGGGCGCATCGACCACGTCGCGGCGGTGAGCACGGCGGAGGCGTACTCCCAGTACCGCGAGTACGCCGTCGACCTGGTCCGGATCGGCCTGACCGACCCGAACGAGGCCCCGGACCCGCGCGGCGTGAGCGCCCACTGCACGGTGACGAACGAGAAGACGACCCGGATCACCGTGATGGCGATGCTCGGACGCCTGGCCGCCGCCCCGGTGTGACACGGGCCCGCCCTCGCCAAGTCCCGCCCGCCCGGGCCGCCCCGGTGGGCGCCCAGGCGGGCGGGCGGGGGATCATGGACCGGTACGACGGAGGCTGGCGACGCGGCGGAGGATGCATGGTCCGGGTAGTGGTGGTGGACGACGAGGCCCTGATCAGGTCGGGCTTCAGCATGATCCTCAACGCGGCGGACGGCATCGAGGTGGTCGCGACCGCCGCCGGAGGGCAGGCCGTCGCCACCGTCCGCGAGCACCGGCCGGACGTCGTGCTCCTCGACATCCGGATGCCGGACGTGGACGGGCTCAGCGTGCTGCGCGAGCTGGTCGCGCTGCCGCAGCCGCCGGCGGTGGCGATGCTGACCACCTTCGACACGGACGAGTACATCCTGACGGCGCTGAACTCCGGGGCCTGCGGCTTCCTGCTCAAGGACACCGAGCCCGAACAGCTCGCCCCGCTGGTGCGCACCCTGGCGGCGGGCGGGGTCGTCCTGTCGCCCAAGGCCTCGCAGAGCCTGCTGCGCGACCACCCCGGCTCCCGGGCGGAGGCGCCCGACCCGCAGGCCGGGCGGGTCGACCGGCTCAGCGACCGGGAGCGGGAGGTGCTGGTCCTGATCGCCGAGGGGCTCTCCAACGCCGACATCGGCGCGCGGATGCACCTGGGGACGGGCACGGTGAAGGACCACGTCAGCGCGATCCTGACCAAGCTGCGGGTCGGCGGGAGGGTCCAGGCCGCGCTGCTCGCCCAGCGCGCGGGCCTGCTGGCCGACGGGCCGGAGCGGCGACCCTAGCGCTGCGCGTCCGCCCCCGTCTCCGTCTCCGTGTTCGTACGTGCCCGGGGTGAGCCCCGCAGGACGCGGGCGATGGCCAGCGAGCCGCCGCCGTGCAGCAGGATGCTGCCGAGCACGACGAGCACCATCGAGTCCAGCGCGCTGTTGGCCGCCGGCCCGTCCGGGAGGGCGTTGAAGGCCAGCAGGCCGAACACGATCGAGGTGGTGCCACGCGGCCCGAGCGCGGCGATCATGAGCCGCTCGCGCCTGCTCAGCGGGGAGCCGAGCAGGGACAGCAGGACGGGCCCGATCCGCAGCACGGTGAGCGCCGCCGTACACAGCAGGAGCACCGACCAGTCCAGGCCGACGACGAAGGTGAGCACCACCGCGTTGCCGAAGAAGAACCACATGACCATGGTCATGAGGGCGCTGGTGTCCTCGATCAGCTGGAACTCCGACCCCGAGTGCTCCGCCGCACCGTGGCGCTGCGGCGCCTGCCGCACGTAGCGGAAGGCGACACCGGCGACGAACGAGGCGACGAAGCCGTTGCCGTGCATCTCCGTCGTCGAGGTGTAGACCAGCAGCGGGACGACCAGCACCGTGATGCGCCCCGACTGGGCGGTCATCCAGTCCGCCCGCTGGGCGAGGTTCATCAGCCAGGCGAGCAGGGCGCCGATCAGGGCCCCGGCCACCAGCGCCTTCACCGCGAACGGCACGGTGGTCGCCAGCGCCTCCGCCGGTGTGCGCTTCTCGCTCGTCGACCCGGCCAGCACCAGGGCGAACAGGAACAGCGGCGACACGATGCCGTCGTTGTAGCCGCTCTCCACGTTGAGCACGCTGCGCACCCGCACCGGGATGCGTCGGTCCCGTACGAGGATCTCGGCCGGGGCGAAGTCGGTGGGGATCACCACGCAGGCGATCAGCAGCAGGGCGGCGACCGGCAGTTCGGGCAGCAGCGCCCCGCCGAGCAGGACCGTCGCGCCGAGGCTCAGCGGCAGGGCGACCAGCAGCACCCGCGCCGCCGCACCGGGGAAGCGGCCGAACAGGCGCCCGCCGCGCAGTTCGGTGGCATCCACGAAGAGGAGCACGGCCAGGATGATCTCCGCCACCCGCTGGGCGACCTCGGAGTTCAGGGCGACGGCGATCTGGCTGTGGGTGAACAGGCCGGTGACGACGCCCGCGAGCACCAGCACCAGCGGCGCGCGCACGTGCCGGCGCTCCAGCCTCCCGGCGACGAGCGACCAGGCCGCCGCCACCGCGGTGATCACGATCAGGACAGGGATCAGCAAGAGGACTTCCGCTTCCGACGCTTCCGACGCTTCCGAACAGCGACAGGGGACACCTCCCTGGGCGGTGAGGTGTCCCCGGGGGGCTCCAGTAGATGCCGGGTACGGCCCGGGCGGGCGCAGGCCGGCGGTGCGCCACCGCGTGTCGCAGTGCATCGTGTCCATCCAACCCCACCCGTCTCCCCCCGTCACTCCCCCGATCGTCGGGACCGCCCCCGCCGACCGGACGATGCGCCTCCGGTCTCCGCCGGGTACAGCCACGCACGGCCTCCGGCCCCGACGCCGCCCCTGCCGACCGGATGAGGACACCCCGCCGGGTGGCGGGAGCCGCCGTCCGACCTGCGCTCCGGCAGCGGCGAGGCCTTAGGGTCGGCTGCGACGAACCTGCCGGAGGCGGTCGCGGCACGGGCCGCGGCCGCTCCGGGGCCGAGGGGGCGGGGGTCGGAACGGAGCGAAGGCGAGGCGGCGCGGATGAGCAGGGAGGCGGTGACCCGGCGGGGACCGGTGACGGACCGCGAGGCACCCGACGGAGCCGGGCCCCGGACGGAGGCCGCGGGCCGGGCCCGCGCGCTGTGGACCAGGGTGCCCGCGCCCGTCGTGGACGCCGCCCTGGTCGCGGCGGCGGGCGTGGACGCCTGGCTGAACCTCACGGAGGACGCGACCCCCTTCGACGTGGTCGTGGCCACGCTCGGCTGCGCCGTCCTGGCGCTGCGGCGGCGGTACCCGCTCGGCGTCCTGCTGCTCACCCTGCCGCTCGCCCTGACCCAGGACGACATCGCGCTCGCCCCCCTCGTCGCGCTGTTCACCCTCGCCGAGAACTCCCGCAACCGCCGCCTGCTGACGGCCTGCGCCGCCCTCACCGCGCTCGCGCTCGCCAGCAGCGTCCCCTGGCTCTTCGGCGGCCTCTTCGAGGTCACCCGGACCGTCACCCTGGTCACCTTCCTGTACGGCCTGGCCACCGCGGCCGCCGCTGTCCTGTTCGGGCAACTCCTCCAGACCCGCAGGGACCTGGAGCACCAGATGGCCGAGACGGAGGAGGCCAGGGAGCACGAGCGGCTCCTGCACGCCCAGGCCGTGCTCGCCCGCGAACGCGCCCAGCTCGCCCGCGAGATGCACGACGTGGTCTCCCACCAGGTCAGCCTGATCGCCGTGCACGCCGGGGCGCTCCAGGTCTCCTCCCAGGACGCGGACGCCCGCGAGGCCGCCCGCACCATCCGCACCCTGAGCGTCACCACGCTCGACGAACTGCGCACCATGGTCCGGCTGTTGCGCGCCTCCGGCGGCCGCGACACCGAACTCACCCCGCAGCCCACCCTCGCCGACCTGCGGCGGCTCGTGGACTCCAGCGGCATCGAGACCCGGCTGACCGGCGGACTGCCCGCCGCCCTCGGTGCCTCCGCCCAGCGGGCCGTGTACCGGACCGTCCAGGAGGCGCTGACCAACGCCCGCAAGCACGCCCCCGGCGCCACCGCCACCGTCGAACTCTGGCAGGACGGCGCCGAGGTCGGGGTGACCGTCACCAACAGCGCCGCCGCCCGCCCCTCCCTGGCGCTACCCGGCTCCCAACAGGGCCTGATCGGCCTGCGGGAGCGCGCGGAGATCCTGCACGGCACCCTCGACTCCGGCCCGACCGCCGACGGCGGCTACCGGATCGGCCTGCGCATCCCGCTCAGCACCGACGGCGGGTGAGCCGGACCGCCCCCGCCGACGCAGGCGGTCGGCGGGGGCGGTCCGGCCGACCGGCGGGGGCCGCACGGAAGGGCGCCGGATGGTCCACGGGGCCCGTCGGCGGCGAGATTTGACGGCATGACACAGACCGATCCCGTCCAGGCCCCGCCCTCACCGAGCGCGTCGCCCCGGCCCGGCCCCTCGGCGTCCGCCTCGCCCGCGTCACCCGCCTCGACCGGCCGGCTGGTCGGGGTGGACCTGGCCCGCGCGCTGGCCGTGTTCGGCATGTTCGCCGTGCACATCGGTCCGCAGCCGGGCGCCGTGGGGGGCGTCGGCGGCTGGCTGCTCCGGCTCTCCGAGGGGCGCGCGTCGGTGCTCTTCGCGACCCTCGCCGGGTTCTCGCTGATGCTGATCGCCGGGCGGCGCGAGCCCAGGACCGGCCTCGACGGCCGTCGGGTGAAGATCCGGATCGCGATCCGCGCCCTCGTCCTCTTCGCGATCGGCACCGCGCTCTCGGCGGCCGGGGCCGGCGCCATGGTGATCCTCGCCTACTACGGCGTGTACTTCCTGCTGGCCCTGCCCCTGCTCCGGCTCCAGACACGGACGCTCGCGATCCTCGCGGCCGTGCTCGCCGTCGTCACCCCGCTCCTCCAGTTCGCCCTCACGACGTGGGTGGTCGGCCCCGTCGAGGCGACCGTCAACGCCAACGACCCGCTCAAGCAGCTCGGCGACGTCGGCGTCCTCGACCTCCTGGTCACCGGGTACTACCCGACCGTCACCTGGATGACCTTCGTGGTCACCGGCATGGCGCTGGGCCGCCTCGACCTGTCCGCCGTCGGCGTGCAGCGCCGGCTCGCCGGGCTGGGCGCGGCGTTGATCGCCTTCGGGTACGGCGTGCCGTACCTGCTGACCAGGCTCTCCGGACGCCTCCACGAGGTGGCACAACTGCCCTGGGGGCGTGCGGCCGAGGGCGGCGGCTCCGGCAAGGCGGCCCTGGAGGCGGCCGGTGACACCGACGGCTGGATGCTGCTGCTGGCGCAGCCGCACAGCGGATCGACCTTCGACATGGCCGGGAGCCTGGGGGTCGCGTTCACCGTCCTGGTCGGCGCGACCGTCGCGCTGGCCCGACTGCCGTGGCTGCGGCGGCTGCTGGCCCCGGTCGTCGCCGTGGGCACCATGTCGCTGACGGCGTACGTCGGCCACTTCGTCGCCTCCACGGCCCTGGGCGTGCCGCTCGGCGAGGACATCGTCTCCGCCGCACCGCTGCTCTGCTTCATCGCCGGTGCCGTCCTGTTCGCCGCGCTCTGGTCCCGTTTCTTCCGCCGCGGGCCGCTGGAGCACCTCGTCCACCTCGCCACCAGGGCGGCCAGGTGACCGCGACGGCCTGCCACTCGAACCACACGTGATCTCCGCAGAAGCCTCGCTCGGCCCCGGTAGGCGACCGGGGCCGCTCTGCGTAGGCTCGAAGATCATCCGCCGCCGCAGGCACGCGAGCCCCCACGGAAGACCCCATGAGCTACTGCACGTTCTGCCAACGGCGTCTCAACGGCGCGTTCTCCTGCCCCGGTTGCGGGCGCCCCAAGGAGGAGCTCCCCGAGCGGGAGCCCGAACGCCCGGCCACGGACCCGCCCACCGCGACCCCCGTACCACGCCGGGCCCGGCAGCGTACGACCCGACGTCGCGGCGCCCCGATCGCCCTGGCAGCGCTCGGCATCGTGGCGGGCGGCCTGGCCAGCGCGGTCATGGCCTTCGGCCAGGACGACGGAACACCGCCCCCTCTCCCGCCCGAGGCAACATCGGCGGCCCCGCTCCCCACCCGGGGACCCACCGGCACCCCCACGACGGCGACGGCCGTACCGGTCACGGCGAGCCCCTCGGCGCAGCCGTCGGCCACCGGCGCCCGGCCCTCGCCGTCCAGGACGGCCGCCACCCCGCCACGCCCGTCCGCCCCGACCGAGACCACCGCCCCACAACCCCCGCCCCCGGCCCAGCCCACCCACCAGCCACCCGGACCGGGCACCCCGACGGCGGCGCCGACGTGCACGAAGTTCATCGTGTGGTGCGTGTGACAGCACGGGGCGGGAGCGCCTCCGCAACGTCGGTCGGATGTACGTGCGGGAGCGGCGACCGCCAGGGTCGTACGCCGGAAGCCGACGCTCGGCGGCCGCCTGCCCCGGGCCGAACGGGGCAGCGGGCAGTACCGCACCCTCCCCGGCCTGCACTCCCGTGCCGACGCCGACCGCGCCGACGCAGACCGCGCCGACCCGACCGGTAGATTCCTCCCGGCCCACCTGTGGACTTCCGGCGCGGGCGGGTGGTCACCGGCGCCTGCGAGGAGCAAGACCCTGAGTACGTCGTTCGCCGAAGCCCTGTCCATCGGGCTGCTGGTCCTCGTCCTGGTGTGCGCGGTGGCCCGGCCGTGGGGCCGGCCGGAGGCGGTGGTCGCCGTCCCGGCGGCCGGGCTGGCGGTGGCCGTCGGGGCGATCTCCTGGGACCACGCGGTGGCCGAGGCGCAGCGGCTCGGGCCGGTGATCGGGTTCCTGGCCGCCGTGCTGGTGCTGGCGCAACTGTGCGACGACGAGGGCCTGTTCCGCGCCTGCGGGGCGTGGATGGCGCGGACCTCGGCCGGGAGCCCCCGGCGGCTGCTGGTGCAGGTGTTCGCGATCGCGTCGCTCGTCACGGCGGTGCTCAGCCTGGACGCCACCGTGGTGCTGCTGACGCCCGTCGTGTTCGTGACCGCGGCCCAGCTCGGCGCGCGCCCCAAGCCGCACCTGTACGCCTGCACGCACCTGTCGAACACCGCCTCGCTGCTGCTGCCGGTCTCCAACCTCACCAACCTGCTGGCCTTCACCGCCAGCGGGCTGAGCTTCACCCGCTTCGCCGCCCTGATGACGCTGCCGTGGCTCGCGGCGATCGCCGTCGAGTACGCGGTGCTGCGCCGGTTCTTCGCCGCCGAGCTGGACGCGGGCGCCCCCGCCCCGGCCGCGACGGACGCGCCGGAGCTGCCGCTGTTCGCGCTCGTCACCGTCGCGGGCACGCTGGCCGGCTTCGTGCTGACCTCGGTCCTCGGCGTCGACCCGGCCTGGGCGGCGGCCTGCGGCGCGCTCGTGCTCGCCGTCCGGGCCCTCGTCCGGCGCCGCGCCACCCCGGTGACGATCCTGCGCTCGGCCGCCGTGCCGTTCCTGGCCTTCGTCCTCGCGCTCGGCGTCGTGGTGCGGGCCGTGGTGGACAACGGGCTGGCCTCCGCGCTCGGCCACCTCGTCCCGTACGGCACCTCGCTGCCGGCCCTGCTCGGCGTCGCGGCGCTGGCGGCCGTCCTGGCGAACGTCATCAACAACCTGCCCGCGACCCTCGTCCTGCTGCCGCTGGCCGTCCCCTCCGGCGCGGGCGCCGTCCTGGCCGTGCTGCTCGGGGTGAACATCGGCCCCAACCTGACCTACGCCGGTTCGCTGGCCACGCTCCTGTGGCGGCGGATCGTCCGGGAGCACGACACGGACATCGGCCTGGGCGAGTTCACCCGGCTCGGGCTGCTCGTCGTGCCCGCCGCGCTGGCAGCGGCCGTGGTGGCGCTGTGGGGGTCCCTGCGCGTCGTCGGAATCGGAGGCTGACCGCGCGACCGTCCCGTCCGGGCCGTGGTCTTCGATGCCGAACCTCCCGCCACGGGCGGGAGGTTCGGGCCGGCTCACCGGTTCCGGTCAGGCGTACACCTTCACGGAGTTCGTGGACGTGAGGCTGGTCCACAGGCCCGTCGAACAGTTGTTGGAGGTGAGGTTCCAGGCGATGCTCCCCGTGCCGTTCCAGCCCGTGAGTCCCATGACGCCCGCGCCGCCCGTCTGGCAGTTCCTCACGGTGTAGTCGCCGATGAGGTTCTGCACGTTGTAGGTCCCGTAGTTGTAGAACCTGTACACCATCGGGTGGTTGCTGCTGCCGTCCCAGACGTCGCCCTGGTAGATGCAGACGTAACCGTCGCCGCACACGTCGGTGGCCGATGCGGCGGGCGCGATCGCGACCGACGCGCCCAGCAGCAGCGGGACGGCGGCGGCCAGCGTGGCGATCTTCTTGCGGATGTTCATGGGAACGTCCTTCCGTGTCGTGTACGACTCGGTGTGGTTGGGGTGGTGGAGCCGGTCATCAGGTGCTCACGCAAAGGGTCGTGCGCCGGGCGCGGCCCGGCACGTCTCCGGCTCCGTTCGCCATCCTGGGTCGGGCCCCCGGGCCGGGCAAGGGATCAACCGGTGGACGGGACGTCCCCGGGACGGCGTGCCCCCTGACCTGCTGGGACGCCCCGTTGGGATGTCGGTGGGACGTGAGGGGACCACCAGGCTCGTCGTGCCCGCCGCGCCGGCGGCGGCCGTGGTGGCACTGTGGGGGTCCCCGCACGTCATCGGAGGCTGACCGCGTGACCGTCCTCGTCTGGATCACCGAAGGCACCTGGCCCGCCTGCGTGGACGCCGCCCGCGCCCACGCGCCCGGGGAGGCGGAGATCGTCCTGCTGCACGTCAGCGGCCAGGAGCTCCCCGGCGTCGCGCACGGCGCGTTCGCGGGGCTCCTCGGCCGCGGCCACCGGGACCGTGATCCCGGCACCCGGGTGGAGGCCCTCGCGGCGGACTCCGCCCGGCGCCTCCTCGACGCCGCCGCCGAGCGCCTCGGGCGGCCCTGCGCCCGGCTGGAGCGCACCGGGCGGGTGGAGCGCGAGGTCGTCACGGCGGCCGAGGGCGCGGCCCTGCTCGTCCTCGCCCGCGACGGCGACCGCACCCGCCTCGGCCCGCACAGCCTCGGCCCGGCCACCCGCTTCGTCGTCGACCACGCCCCCTGCCCGGTCCTCCTCGTCCGGCCGGAACCGCCGCCGGGCACCGCGACGATCCCTCCCCCGCCCGAGGGGCGGTAGCGCCGCCACCTCACCAGGCGCGGCACCCGGGCCGGACCACGGGCAGCCCCCACGGCTCCGGCGCGCCGCCGACCAGGTCGGCGAGGAACTGCACCAGCCCGCCGGCGTAGTGCCACCAGGCGCCGTTGCGCGAGGCGACCGTGACGGTCCACTCCTGCGGGCCCGCCGGGCTGGTGGTCCACAGGAAGAAGTCGCCCTGGTTCGACCCGCCCCAGGGGAGCAGGCCGCCCGGGGCGGGGTACGGGTGCAGCGGGACGACGGGGTCGCTGTCCTCGCACCACTCCATGACGGTCTCCAGGTCCTCCTGCTGTCCCTGCGGCCAGTCCCGTTCGCGCCCGGGCACCGGGCGGTGGACGGAGAGGAAGTCGCCGAGCACGAAGACGGGGTAGAGCTCGCAGAGCCGCTTGTAGTCGGCCGGCAGGGGGGCTCCCAGCGCGGCTTCGAGGGCCGGCCAGTCGAAGGCCTGCGGCGCCGCGCGGCGCAGCGAGCGGAAGCCGGGGACGGCCCGCTCGAGTTCCGCGATCGCCTCGTCGGCGTCGGTCAGGCGGCGGTGCGGTCGCTGGGTTCCGATGAGCTCGTCCACCGATGCAGGCTGTCACGGCGGCACCGCCGCCCGGCGCCGGGTCGGCCCCGGGTGGGCCCCGGGTGGGCCCGGATGCCGGGCACCGCCTCCCGGCATAGCGTGGCCAGCGGCGCCCGTCGGCCCGACGGCGGGCCTCGGCACCCCCGGAGGTCGGTCATGCGCGCGGTGACCTACGACGCGTACGCCCAGGACAACTCCCGCCTGCGCTACGGCGAGGTGCCCGATCCGAAGGTGGGCCCCGGCCAGGTGCTGATCCAGGTCAGGGCGGCCTCCGTCAACCCGGTCGACTGGAAGGTCATGGCGGGCGGGCTGGACGGCATGATGGACGCGGTCTTCCCCGTCGTCCCCGGCTGGGACGTGGCCGGCGTGGTCACCCGCGTCGGCCCGGACACCCCCGAGTTCTCGCCGGGGGACGAGGTGATGGCCTACGCCCGCAAGGACGTCGTCGAGGCCGGCACCTTCGCGGAGTACGTCGCCGTCTCCGCCCCCGCCGTGGCGCTCAAGCCCGCCGCGCTCGACTGGGCGCAGGCCGCCGGGCTGCCGCTGGCCGGATTGACCGCGCTGCGCAGCCTGGAGCGGCTCGGCGTCGGCGCCCAGGACGTGCTGCTGGTGCACGGCGCGGCCGGCGGCGTCGGCAGCCTCGCCGTCCAGTTGGGCCGCGACCGCGGGGCGCGGGTGATCGGCACCGCCTCGGAGCGCAACCACGCGTTCGTGCGCGGGCTGGGCGCCGAACCGGTGACGTACGGGGACGGCCTGGCCGAGCGGGTGCGCGCGCTGGCGCCCGCAGGGGTGTCCGCCGTGGCGGACTTCGTCGGCGGCCAGCTGGACGCGACGCTGGCCGTGCTCGCCGACGGCGGCCGGCACGTCTCCGTCGCCGATCCGGCGGTGACGCAGCACGGCGGCCACTGGATCTGGGTCCGCCCGGACGGGGCGCGGCTCGCCGAACTGGCGGCGGCGGCCGACCGGGGCGCGCTGACCGTGGAGGTCGCCCGGACGTTCCCCCTGGAGCTGACCGGGGAGGCCTTCGACGCCAGCCGAACCGGCCACACGCGCGGGAAGCTCGTCGTCGTGCCCTGACCTTCCGGGCGGTTTCCCCCGGAGGCGCACGATGGGCCGGCGCCCGGCGGGCGCCGGCCCGACGGGGAGCGCTACGAGGCGTCGGCCTTGCGGCGGGCGCGGGTGAGGCGGGAGGTGACGGCGCCGGCGGCCAGGACGGCGGGGACGGCGAGGATCAGGCTGGTCGCGGTGCCCGCGCTCCCGCCGATCAGGGTGGTGAAGTTGCTGAGGACCAGCCAGATGGCGCCGGTGAGGCCGAGGGCTCCCAGGACGGGAGCGATCAGGGTGTTCCAGGGGCGGGTGTCGAGGCGCTCGCGGCGGAAGAAGACGATCACCGAACACGAGGTCAGCAGGTACAGCACCAGGCAGGCGAGGACGCCGACGCCGCTGAACCAGGAGAACAGGGCCAGGACCGGGTCCTTGCCGAACAGGGCGAACGGCGCGACGAGCGCGGCGGCGACCAGGGTCTGGACGCAGCCCGCGGCCCAGGGCGAGTGGCGGCGGTTGAGGGAGCGCAGGCGTCCGGGGAGCAGTCCGTCGCGGCTGAGCGAGAACAGGTAGCGGTTGGCGGAGTTGTGGAAGGCGAGGACGCCCGCGAACAGCGAGGTGGCCAGCAGGACCGGCAGGACGGTGGTGACCCAGCCGCCGAACCGGTCGGCGATCGGCGCGAACACGAAGGCGGTGCTGTCCCCGCCGTTGACGGCCGCCGCGGCGGCGTCGCTGACGTGGGAGGCGCCGTAGGAGGAGACCAGCATCCAGGAGACGAAGGCGAAGAAGGCCGTGATCACGCCGACGGACACGTACGTGGCGCGCGGGACGGTGCGGCGCGGCTCGCGGGCCTCCTCGCCGTAGATGGCGGTGGCCTCGAAGCCGAACATGGAGGCCACCGCGAACATCAGGGCGACGCCGGGGGCGCCCTTGAGGGCCGCGCCGGGCGAGAAGCTGTCGGTGAAGCCGAGGCCCTGCGGGCCGCCGCCCTTGACGAGGGTCACCACCGCGAAGGCGAGCAGGATGCTCGACTCGGCGAGGACGAAAACGGCGAGCACCTTGGCGCCCATCTCGATGCCGGTGGCGCCGAGCACCTGGACGAGCGCCATGGTGGCCAGGGAGAAGACCCACCAGGGCACGTCCACGTGGGCGTAGTGGACGACCAGGCCGTTGACGGTGGCGCCGTAGAGCCCGTACATGGCCGCCTGGACGGAGCAGTAGGCGAAGAACGCGACCGCCGCGCTGCCCGTGCCGGTGGCGTGGCCGAGGCCCCGGCCGATGTAGGTGTAGAAGGCCCCGGCGTCGACGACGTGGCGGCCCATGGCGACGAAGCCGACGGAGAAGAGCAGGATCACGGCGCCGACGGCGGCGTAGGCGGCGGGTGCGCCCGCGCCGTTGCCGAAGGCGATGGCGACGGGGACGGCGCCGGCGATGCCGGTGAGCGGCGCCTGGGCGGAGAGGACGAAGAAGAGGATGCCCAGGACGCCCAGTGCGTTGGGCTTGAGCTTGCCGGGGGCCGGGGTGCTGCCTTGCCGGGAGTGGTCGGGAGTGACCGTCTGACTGTCCACTCGGATCACCTGCTTGAGGAGGGAGGCTACTGTTTAGAGCCAAACGAGTTGCCTCATCCTGGGGTGAAACTATCCACCTGACAAGGGGTTTGGAGCGTGGAGTTCCAGGGGGCCGGTCAAGACTTGGTCACGGCCGTCAGGTGGTGACGAAGCGTCAGATTCGCTCGGCGGCAGGGATGTTGGCGGGGTCGAGGAGCTGGAGCAGGGAGCGCAGCCGGGCCAGCGCGGCCTCGGTGACATCCGGCTCCTCGAAGACGAGCTGGTGCAGGACCAGCCCGTCCAGGGCCGCGAAGACGAGTCGCGTCAGCCCGTCGTCCGCGCCCTCGGGCAGCATCAGGGAGAGCTCGCGCCGGGTGGCGTCGAAGTACTCGTCGTACAACACCCGTACCTGCGTGAGGAGTTCGGGGCGGCGCCGGGCTTCGAGGAGCAGGTCGTACTGGAAGGCCTGGGTGTCCGGGTCGGAGCTGACCATCTCGGAGACGCCCGCGGAGAAGTCCGCGAGCCGGCCGGTGCCGCTGCCGAGGGCGCTGGTGTTGAGGCTGGTGCGGATGGTGTGGGCGAGCGCCGCCTCGATCAGGGCGTCGCGGGAGCCGAAGTGGTGGACGACCAGGCCGTGGGTGACGCCCGCCTCCTGGGCCACCGCCCGGTAGGTGAGCTTGCGCAGCCCGCCCCGGGCGACCACGCGTACGGCGGCGCGCAGCAGCGCCTCGCGCCCCGTGCCGTAGCCGGCCGCCTTGCGCGCCCCGTGTGCTTCGCCCGGGCGGCCCGCCTCGTTGGTCTCCGTCATGCCGGTGACCCTACAAGGCGTGCCGCCCGCGGCCGGGGCGCGATCACGCACGCTCCCGGTGGGCCCGGATCACACCGTGGTGTTCGAGGCGAGCAGCCGCCCGCCGTCCCAGGTGACGCCGACCTGGCGGTAGTAGGCGCCGATCGGCTCCCAGACCTCCAGTCGGGCCAGCTCCTCGGTCGGGGCCTCGAAGAGGTCCAACTCCGCGTCGGCGGACCAGGGTTGCCCGCCCTCGAAGGCCGCCGCGCCGGACTCCACCAGCTCGTCCAGCGCCAGGCCACCGCCCTTCTCGACGGAGGGCAGCCAGCGGTGGTGCGCCATGGGATGGCCGTTGACGAAGCCGTTGGTCTCGGCCGGTTCGCGCAGCGTCACCACCGCCTGCGCGAGCCGCCGGTCCGCCGCCGCGAGGGTCGCGCCGAAGCGGGCGCCGGCCTCGATGCGGGGCGCGGGGCCGTACGGGTGGGGGCGGGTCAGGTGGATCGAGCCGAGCTTCTTCGGGTAGCCCTGGTGGAGGCCGCGGGCGATCGCGAAGTCCTTGTCGACCCAGATGTAGACGCAGCGCGAGAAGGTGCGGCCCTGGTAGGAGCAGCGGACGACGGCGAAGGCCTCCTTGTACTGGGCGCGCACCGGGTCCAGCAGTTCCTCGTGGCCGGTGGAGCAGGACTGCCAGTCGGCCCAGATGAGGGCGACCGCGCCCGGGTCCTCCTCGGCGAGTTCCAGCGGCTCGGGCAGGAGTTCCCGCACCCGGGCGGGGTCGGTGCGGTACTCGACGGTGAGCAGGTCACCGGAGTAGTGCCACGGCGGCGCCGGGATCAGGGAGGAGCGGCCGGTGCCGCTCTTGGGGTGGAACCAGCCACGCGGGGTGGTCATGGGGACTCCTTGAGGGGGGTGGTGGGCTGCTGCAGCAGTTCGGTGCGGTAGCGGGCCGCGGCGGCGGTGGCGGAGCGGCCGCCGAGGGCGAGGACGCCGACGAGGCGGTCGTCGCGGTGGTAGCCGACGAGGAGGTCGTCGCCCGGGCCGTCGGAGAGCGTCCGGACGTCGCCGGTGCCGAGGGCGGGGGCGCCGAAGGACTGGAGGCGGAAGTCGTGCTGGTCGCTCCAGAAGCTCGGCAGCGGGGCGAAGGGCGCCTGCCCGGCGTCCTCCCCGTGCAGGTGGGCGACGAGGGCGCGCGCCGCGTGCCGGGCGGTGTCCGTCGGGATGCACCAGTGCTCGACGCGGCGCGGGACGCCGTCGTAGCGGGCGTTGGGGAAGCGGGCGACATCGCCGACCGTGACCACGTGGGGCAGGCCGCCGACGCGCAGGTGCTCGTCGGTGAGGACGCCGTCGGTGAGGTCGAGGCCGTTGCCGGCGAGCCACTCGGTGTTGGGGAGGGAGCCGACGGACTCCACGACGACGTCGGCGGGCAGCTCGGTGCCATCGGTCAGGACCGCGCCGGTGACGTTCGTCGTACCGGTGAAGGCGGAGACGCCCGTACCGAGGGCGAAGCGGACGCCGCGCTCCCGATGGCGGCGCAGCAGCTCCCGGGCGGGGAGTTCGCCCAGGGCCCGCAGCATCGGCAGCGGCTCGGGGTCGACCACGGTGACCTCGGCGGCGCCGAGGGCGAGGGCGGTGGCGGCGACCTCGCAGCCGATGAACCCCGCGCCGACGACGACCACCCGCACGCCGGGGCCGCCGGGGCTACCCGGTCGCAGCAGCGCGGCCCGCAGTCCCTCCGCGTCGTCCAGGGTGCGGACGGTGTGCCGTCCGACCGTCGGCCCGGGGCAGCGCAGCCGCCGGGCCCGGGTGCCGGTGGCGACGACGAGGCCGTCGAAGTCCAGCTGTTCGCCGTCGCCGAGGACGACCCGGCGCCCGGCCAGGTCGGCGGAGGCGACGCGGGTGCCGAGGCGCCACTCGACGTCGGCGACGGACTCGCGCAGGGCGAAGGCGAGGGAGGCGAACGGCGCCTTGCCCGAGAGCGCCTCCTTCGACAACGGCGGCCGGTTGTACGGGAGGTGGGCTTCCTCGCCGAGGACGGTGACGGCGCCCCGCCAGCCCGCGGCGCGCAGCTGTTCGGCGGCGCGCAGGCCGCCGAGGGAGGCTCCGGCGACGAGGACGCGGGCGGTCATCGCGGCTCCCGCCGCGGACGGCCGGGCATCAGTCCTCGATCCGGATGGCCTGGAGGGGGCAGACGTCGGCCGCCTCCTCGACCTCCTCGCGCAGCGCCTCGTCCGGGTCGCTCAGGTGGGCGAGGCGGCCGGTGTCGTCGAAGCGGAAGACGTCGGGGGCGGCGAAGACGCACTGGCCGTGGTCCTGGCACTTGTTCATGTCGACGACGACCTTCATGGCCGGTCCTCCTGGGGTGGGAGTGCGTCGGGGAAGAGGGGTCCCGGCAGCCGGTGGCCTGTGCGCGGCCGGCTGCCGGGACGCTGCCAACGGGGGCGGCGAGGCCGCCCCCGAACTCGTTTGGCATCAAATAACGTAGGGCGGGCACCGGCCCCGGTCAAGAGCTATCCGAATGGATAAATTCTCTGCTCCGCCCCTTGCGGGCCATGCGCGGTCGCCCTAGCGTTTGAGGCCAAATGACGCGGGTGTCCACGCCCCGCCCCCCGCGTCCCGCACTCCTTCCCCCCGCACACTCCCGCCCCAGGAGGCACCGGTGAGCGCATCCGCGCCCTCAGACATCAGCGACCGACTCCAGCGCCTGGCCGCCGAGGGCGTCGACGTCGTCCGGGTGACCTACCCCGACCTCATCGGCACCGACCGCGCCCGTGACGTCCTCCTCGACCACCTCCCATCCGCCTGCTCGCACGGCCTCGCCTTCTGCCGCGCCGTCTACCACACCGGCCCCCAGGGACACGTGATCCCCGTCCCCGGCGGCCTCGACGCCGGCCTCCCCGACGTCACCGTGCGCCCCGACCTGGACACCCTGGTCAAACTCCCCTGGGAGCCGGGCGTCGCCACCTGCCTCGGCGAGGTCACCGACCCCCGCACCGGCGCCCCCGCCCCCGAATCGCCGCGCGACCTGCTGCGCACCGTCCTCGCCCGCTGCGCCGAGCACGGGCTGCGCCCGGTGGTCGGCCCGGAGCTGGAGTACTTCCTCTGCTCGCCCGCCCCCGGCGGCGGCTGGCAGCGGTACTCCGAGGCCGAGGGCGCCGTCTACACCGCCGGCCTGCGTGCCGACCCGACCAACCATCTACTGCGCACCCTGCGCCAGCTGCGCGAACTCGGCATCGGCGTCATCTCCGGCAACCACGAGTTCGACGGCGGCCAGTTCGAGATCAACCTCGCCCACTCCGAGGCCCTGGACGCGGCCGACCGCGCCTTCCGCTTCAAGAGCGCCGTCAAGGAACTCGCCCGCCAGGAAGGCAAGTTGGCCACCTTCATGGCCAAGCCCTTCAACGGCTCCGGCGGCTCGGGATTCCACCTCCACCTCTCCTGCGCCGACGCGGAGGGCGGCAACGCCTTCGACGACCCGGCCGCACCGTACGGGCTCTCCGCCACCGCCCGGCACGCCGTCGCCGGCATCCTGGCCCACGCCCCCGCGCTGGCGGCCCTCGCCAACCCGACCGTCAACTCCTACAAGCGCTTCGGCCCGGACACCCTCGCCCCATGGCTCATCGACTGGGGCCTCGACAACCGCAGCGCCATGGTCCGCATCCCCCCGGAGCGCGGCTCCGGCGCCCGCTTCGAACTGCGCCTCGGCGACGCGAGCGCCAACCCCTACCTGCTGATCGCCGCCGTGGCGGCCGCCGCCCTCCTCGGCGTCCTCGCCGGCGAGGAGCCCCCCGCACCGCTGGACGGCTACGGCTACGACCCCACCCGCTCCGAGATCCTCCCGGCGGGCCTGCCGGCCGCGCTCGACGCCCTGGAGGCCGACACCGCGCTGACCGGGCTGCTCGGCGAGGAGTTCACCGCCTCCTTCCTCGCCTACAAGCGCAACGAGGTCGCCCGCTTCCAACGGCACGTCACCGACTGGGAGTTCGACGAGTACGCCTACCACCTCTGAACCCCGGCAGGAGAGAACCGTGACCGCCACCCCCGCCACCGCCGCCGAACTCCGGGCGCGCCTCGACGAGCCGATGCCCCTCGGCGAGGTCGACCTCGCCGACCTCGACAACTTCGCCGACGGCGTCACCCCCTGGCGCATGTTCCGCACCCTGCGCCGCCAGGACCCCGTCCACTGGCAGCCCGAACCCGCGCCCAACTCCGGCTTCTGGGCCGTCACCCGGCATGCGGACATCGCCCGCGTCGACCGCGACGCCGAGACGTTCACCTCCACCCGGTTCGTCAACCTGGAGGAGGTCGACGAGGACCAGATCGCCAGGCGCGCCTCCGTCCTGGAGCTGGACGGCGTCCGCCACCGCGCCCTGCGCTCCCTCCTGCAACGGCAGTTCGGGCAGGCCACCGTCAACGCGTACGCCGACTTCCTGCGCGGGCTGACCGCGCGGACCCTGGACGCGGCGCTCGCCAAGGGCCGCTTCGACTTCGTCGCCGAGGTCTCCGCCGACTTCCCCATCAACGTACTGGCCCGGCTCCTCGACGTCCCGCCCGAGGACAACCGGAAGCTCATCGACTGGGGCAACCGCATCATCGGCAACACCGACCCCGACTACGCCGACGTGCTGCTCCACAGCGCGGAGAGCGAGCAGTACCGCGACCTGCCCTTCCGCTCCCCGGCCTCGCTCGAAGTCTTCGAGTACGGCCGCGAGTTGGTCCGGCAGCGGCGCGGCGGCGACGGCACCGACCTCGTCTCCCGGCTGGTCAACGGCACCCCGCGCGACGGCGTCCCGCTGTCGGACCGCGACTTCGACAACTACTTCCTGCTCCTCGTCGTCGCCGGGAACGAGACCACCCGGCACACGATCAGCCACGCGATGCTCGCCCTCCTCCAGCACCCCGACCAGCTCGCCCGCCTCCAGGAGGACCCCTCCCTCATCCCCACCGCCGTCGAGGAGTTCCTGCGCTGGGCCTCCCCCGTCTACCACTTCCGCCGCACCGCCACCCGCGACGTCGACCTCGGCGGCCGGCGGATCCGCGAGGGGGACAAGGTCGTCATGTGGTACGCCTCGGGCAACCGCGACGAGGAGGTCTTCCCCGACCCCGACGCCTTCGACGTCGCCCGACCGAACAACGACCACGTGAGCTTCGGCAAGGGCAGCCCGCACCTGTGCCTGGGCAACCTCCTGGCGCGCACCGAGATCCGCATCATGTTCGAGGAACTGGTCCCGCGCCTGTCGTCGATCCGCCTCACCGGCGACGTCCCCCGGGTCCGCTCCAACTTCGTCAACGGCATCAAAAAGCTGCCGGTGGACGTCACCCTCGCCTGAACACCCGACGGGCGGCGGCTCCTCCCCCACGTCCTGCGGCGCACGCGGCAGGAGGCCGTATCGTCGGTGCCATGAGCCGAGGACTCCACCTGGACGCCTACCTGCTGGCCTACGACACCGGGGCGCAGTCCCTCCAGGACCGTACCCGGGCGGGCTTCCTGGTGCGCGCCGCCGCCCTGGCCGAACTCGCCCACCGGGGCGCCGTCGAGGAGGACGGGGCCGGGCGGGTGCGGATCGTCTCCGCCGCCGCCACCGGGGACCCGGTCCTGGACGCGCTGCTCTCGGAGGTGGGCGAGTCCAGGGTGAGGCCGGCGGTGACGGCCGCGAAGTCCTGGCGCAGGCCCCGGGCCAGGCTGGAAAGGGAGGGGAAGCCGGTGGCTACGGCTCGTGCGATCCAGCCGGCGAGGTCTTGGCCCCGGCGCTTGGTCATCATCTCGGCGAAGGTGCGCACGCAGTCCGCGACCGCGTCCAGCAGCGGGCAGCGGGCCAGATCGACATCGAGCGGGAGAGCGTTACGAGTACACGCAGGTACAGGCAGAGGTTCGGCATGAAAGTCAGGCCGGCGGGTTCGGCCCATCCTGCTGCCGGTCGGGCACTGTCTGTCGTGCCAGTTCAGCCAGCAGTGCCTGACCCTGACGTGTGTAGACTCGCGGGACCTCCCAGCCCACTACGGCGGGGCCGCGCACTCCGATGACGACCCGCTCCGTCTTGGTCAACAAACCCGGGTCGGCGACCGGCTCACCGATCCACTCAATCTGCTCGCGGGGCACCTCGTACACCAGCGTCTTCGGCTTGTTCGTCAAAGAGCTGTTCTCGAATATCAGTAGCCGCAGGTTGGTGACGGCGACGGTGCACCGCTGGGGCAGCGGCACTCGTGAACCGGCTGCGCGGGGATCGATGTTTGCTCTTCCTCCCGCACCTATGAGGGATCCGGCAATGGTCCCGACGACACCGAGGCTGTGTGGCAGCGCGGTGGCGGCGTACTCGCGCATACCCCCCAGCCGGGCCGCCGGAGTGGCGTTCACCACCAGTTCGCCGTCCCTGAGCCCACGCTTCATCCGCCGTGAGACCTTGCGCGTCAAGTAGGACATCGGGCCACTTTCGTCAGCCGACGGACACCGAGCGTGATCAAAAATCAGCGTACATCCATAGCCCGTGCGGCGTCACCGAAATCAGCCTGCTCGCCGGAACCGTTGCACGGGTTCGGCACGTCAGTTCCAAGCTCCTTGATCCAGGCGGTTTCTGATGATTCATCATGTGACTGGAGGTGATGGGAGCCCGCCTCTCCTGCTCCAGTGGTTCGTTCTTCTCGGAGATCCGCGCTCGAAGGACGGGTACTCCTTCACTGCGGTGACGCCGGTGGGGTGACGGCGGTCGTGGCAAGCGGTTCTGATCCGCTTCTTGCGGGGCGGTGACAAGACGTCACAACCACGTGGAAGGATGGCCGTTCGAGTGACTGCAGCGTGTTCTCGACGTTCTCCACGGCGTTCTCCCATCTGTCCTGCGTGGTGGTGGACGAGGTCAAAGCGGACGGTGGTGGGATGGTCCTCACGGCGCGGTCGGCGACGCGCGAGGCGGCTTGTCCCGACTGTGGCATGGTGTCCGGCCGGGTCCACGGTGCGGGCTGAACCTGACGATGGTCGCGGCCCGGGGCGGCGCGGGCGGGAGCTGAAACGCCGTCCGTCGGCGGGCCGCCAGGGCGTTGGAATCCGCGCACGGGTGCGTCGATGGACACCGCCGTCGAGCAGACCGGCATGGAGGGCGGCGGCATCACCCCCGACGGCCTGCCGCAGGGCCGGCCGCCTGAGGACCCTGACGGCCTGGGTGAAGGGGGTGTCCGGTCCTCGCCGAGTCGGCCCGGACCGGACACCCTCCCCCAACGGCCTGCGGTCAGGCCGCCACCACCGGGAGCCCGACCAACTCGGCGGAGCCGCTGCGGTTGTGGCGCTCCTGCCACTGTTCCAGCGCACTGTGGCAGGCGTGGTCGAGGTGGCGCACACCGGAGAGGTCGAGCCTGACGGGCCGGTCCGCGGGCAGCTCCGCCAGCGACTCCAGGGTCTCCAGCAGCCTCGGCAGCCGCAGGAAGGTGGCGTTCCCGATCAGGGTCACCCGTACGGTGCCGTCCGCCGGGTCGGGATCGGCGACGGCGATGGTCAGGTGGGAGGTGTCCCAGGCGCTCTTGAGCACCGCGAGGAGCAGGCCGAGCAGCACGCCTTCGAGCAGGTTGGTCACCACGATCGCCACGGCGGTGACCGTCAGGATCGCCGCCTCCCCCCGGTCGGCCCGCCAGAGCGGGCGCAGCGCCCGGAGCGGGACCAGCTTGGCGCCGGCGTGCACCAGGACGCCCGCCAGGGCGGCGAGCGGGATGGCGGAGAGCGCGGCCGGGAACAGCGCCGCGAACAGCAGCAGCCACACCCCGTGGAGCACCCGGGAGGCCTTGGTGCGGGCGCCGGCCTGCACGTTGGCGGCGCTGCGCACGATCACGGCGGTCATCGGCAGCGCGCCGAGGAATCCGCAGACGGTGTTGCCGACGCCCTGGGCGAGCAGTTCGCGGTCGTAGTCGGTGCGCGGCCCCTCGTGCAGGCGGTCGACGGCCGCGGCGCTGAACAGGCTCTCGGCCGAGGCGATCAGCGCGAACGCGAGCGCCGTTCCGAGGACGCCGGCGCTGCCGAGCGCGGCGAGGTCGGAGCCCGTGGGCAGGTGGACGACGTCCAGGAGGCCGGCCACCCGGACCCGGGCCACGGACAGGTCGAGGAGCGCGGTGACGGCCGTCGCGAGGGCGACGGCGGCGAGCGGCGCGGGCACGAGGCGGGCCCGGGCGGGCAGCCGGGGCCAGAGCACCAGGACCGCCACCGTCCCGGCGCCGATCGCGGCGGCGGCGAGGGCCTGCGGGCTCCGCGCGACGTCGAGGGCCAGGCCCGGGAGGCCGGCCAGCTTGGCGATCCCGCCGGCCGGGCCCTTGGCGTCGGCCAGGGAGTAGAGCTGACCGGCGATCAGGACGAGGCCGATCCCGGCGAGCATGCCCTGCACCACGGAGACGGATATCGCCCGGAAGAGCCGGCCCAACCGGGCGGCTCCCATGGCGAGTTGGAGCAGGCCGGCGGTGGCGGTGATGACGCCGAGCGCGGCGAGGCCGTGCTCCTGGACGGCGGCGAGGACGAGCACGGTCAGGCCGGCGGCGGGGCCGGACACCTGGAGGCTGCTGCCGGGCATCAGCCCGGTCACCAGGCCGCCCACGATGCCGGTGATCAGGCCGAGTTCGGCCGGGACACCGGAGGCGACGGCCACGCCCACGCAGAGCGGGAGGGCGACCAGGAAGACGACGACGGAGGCGGGGAGGTCAGAGCGCAGAGTGCTCAGCCGAAGGGCGGGACGACGGGTCATCGGGTCCTCGGGAGAGTAGCGGTGCGGACGGTCTCGGTCCGGACGGTGGTGGCGGTGATGTGGACGGCGCCGAGGGCGCGGGGCCGGTCGGCCCCGGATCGCGGCGGACCGTACGGGTCGGACTGCGGCTTCACAGCGGCAGGAAGAGGCCGGCGTCGGGCCGGTGGGCGAGTACGAGCCCGGTGTGGATCTCGTAGAACCAGCCGTGCAGCCGGACCTCGCCCTCGCGCAGCCGCCGGGCCACGGCCGGATAGCCGCGCAGCCGATCCAGCTGGGTGAGGACGTGGCGCTGCACGGGCCCGGCGACGGTGGGGTCGAACACGTCGGCCCCGGCGCCGAGTTCGGCCGGGTCGGCCTGGCGGAGCCAGTCGCGGACGGCGGGGACGACGCTGAGGTCCTCGCCGCGGACCACGGCGCCGACGGCGCCGCAGTGCGAGTGGCCGCAGACGACGATGTCGCGGACGCCGAGCACCTCGACGGCGTACTCGACGGTGGCGCTCTCGCCCGAGGCGTGGTCGGCCCGGTAGGCGGGCACGATGTTGCCCGCCGTGCGGAGTTCGAAGAGGTCGCCGGGGTCGGCGCCGGTGATCAGCGCGGGGACCACGCGCGAGTCCGAGCAGGTGATGAAGAGGGCCTGGGGCGCCTGGCCGGCGGCGAGGCCGGTGAGTTCCCGGCCGGTGTCGCCGGCGCGCTGCGGGAAGGCCCGGGCGCGGTCGATCAGCGGATCCATGAGGGTGCTGCCTCCTTCGTGCCCCTCGCGGCTCCGGCCGGAGGGGTAGTGGACGGGGCGGTGGCCCGGAACGGTACGCTCCGGGCGGACGGTTGCGTCGGCGCGACGGCCGCGACAGGTCGCCGGGCCGCGCCGTCAGCGGCGCCGTTCAGGCGGCCTATTGGCGCTTCAAGGGCGAGTAAAGCACGCACATGAGAAGAGTAAAGACGCGTTCCGAGCACAATGTGTGGTGATCTCGTTAACATCCTGTTACTTCACATGGGATCGTTCCATCCCGAATGTCGCCGCCGGGTCGGGAGGGCCGGCACGGGTTCGGGCCGGGGTGCTCGGGCCCGTCGGAGAGGTGATCGCTGACGGGTGATCATCCGTCAGCGGGACACCTCGGCGTTCGTCAGCACGAGCAAGGCCCGCAGGAGCGCCGTCGCGTGACGGGCGTTCATGCGGGCCTTGGTGAGGATGCGCCGGCTCCTCAGGTCGGCGAAACCGTGCTCGTCGGCCGCACGCTCGCGGCAGGACGGCATCCGAACCGTTCAGACGCTGATGCTGCTGGGCACCTTCGAGGGCTGCAGGTAGGTGTAGGGGCGGGCGCGGCGGGTGTTGCGGTCCTTGATCGTCTCTTCCGCGCCCTTCAGCGCCTTCTGGAACCGCCGGGCGGAGCCGGCCGCGCGGCCCAGCGCGATGTCGGGGCCGTAGTGCCCGATGCGGGTGGTGCGTGCTCCGACGAGCACGTTCGTCGCGCCGGCCTGCAGGACGGCGATGTCAGCGGGCGGGTAGTTGTCCATCCAGTCCTGCTCGGTGTGGCCGGTGCCGTGCGGTTCCGGGGTGAAGCCGGCCATCGGGGCGGCCGGGCAGAAGGACATCCAGTCGGCCTGCGAGAAGTTCACCGCCGCGTGCTGCGGCCCGGTGATCCACACCAGCGTCGTCAGGATCTCCACCAGGCCCTGCCTGTCGGAGACTCCGCCCGGCGTCGGGCCGAAGTCCCGCAGGTTCACGTTCCTGGCGAAGGACTGCAGCGCGGCGTCCGCGCGGACGTTCGCGTCGGAGCTGTAGAACGTGCCGACGAAGTCCGTGATCCACGCGCTGATCGCGTTCCACACCAGCATCCCGTCGTCGCGGTAGGGGTAGTGCGACAGCGCCTTGGTGTCGCCGGTCCTGTGCCCGGAGAACTGCCGGGGCAACGCGGCGCCCTGGAACGAGAAGGTGTCCAGATGCTTCTCGATGAAATCGTTCATGGACGGCACTGTGGCGGCGGTCAGCAGGTCGAACCAGCCGTCCTTCGGTGTCAGCAGGACCGGCACCTGGGCGTTGATGAACGGCATCCCCTCGAAGTGGTAGAACATCAGCCGTCCCACGGGATGCAGGTTCGACAGGTGCACCGCGGCCGATTCCAGGACCCGCCCGGCGACCAGGTGGGTGTTGGTGAGGTGGGTGACGGCCTCGTGCACGGTGTGATGGGCGACCTGCACCGTGTTGCGGGCCAGCAGCCAGCTGTAGCCGTCGGCGGGGGTGTAGATCCGCCGCCCCGCCGGGTCCTGGCCGCACTGGATCGCGAACGGCAGGGTCGCCCTGCCGTCCGCGGTGACGCACAGCGCGATCATCGGCGCATACATGTACTTCGCGCGGCCGTCGGTGTGCTTGCCCGCCTCCAGGGCCTCGGTGAGCGCGTAGTCCACCCAGTAGACGCGCCCGGCGGCCATCGCCGCACCGAGGTCGGGCGCGCCCAGTTCCGGCACGGCCGCCAGGTGGCGGGAGGTGATCGGGAACTTCGCCGGGACGCGGGTCATGCGGACCAGGCGGGTGGGGTCGGGGCCCGCGACGAACTGCTCGGCGAACGCGGCCTGGGTGCGGTAGGTGGAGGCGATGTCCGGCGGACTGAGCACGGGCTTGGTGAACACCGCGCGGTAGCCGTCCTCGGTCTGCACCACATCGCCCCCGACGACCGGCCCGGGGTAGAAGCCGAGGAGTTCCTGAAGTGTGTGCGGGGGGCCGGTGACCAGCCAGTTCGGGATGTTCGCGATGGAGTTCCTGAACTTCCATCGGCCGGAGTTCATCACGGCCTGGGTGTTGAGGAACACCCGCGTGACGGCACCGGCCTCCTGCGCCACCCAGGACGGGGTGGGGCCGGTCACGACGTTCAGTGTCGCGAATTTGGCCTTGAAATTGCTGCGGCGAGTGGGTTCGGACACGGTGGGAGCTCCTGTCACCTCGCGGAAGTTCGCCTCTCGCGCCGTCACATGACAGAGTGATGCGACGGCGCGCGAGGGGAGACAGGCGCGCGGTCCGTCCATGTCCGCGTCATTCGACCGGCCTTACACATGGTGAGCAGGGTCGTCGGGTCTGTCAACGGCCGCTGAGGCCTCATCGAGGCCTTCCGTCCTCGAAGTCGCCGGTCGGCGCGGCCGGCACGCCTCTCACATGGCCACGGCACGCGCGGGCGGCCCAAGTCCCTTTGGTGTCAGGCCTCTTGACAGTGCTTCACCGAGGAACCAGGGTTGCCCGATCGGGAGCCCTCCCACGATTCACCGAGCCCCCGAACCGGCCGGCACCCGTTCGCCCACCGATCCCCATGGGAGCACCCCGTCATGACTGCGGCCCCACCGGACGTCGGTTCCGCCCGACGCGCCTTCCCGCCGGGCTTCGTCTGGGGCACGGCCACCGCCGCCTACCAGATCGAGGGGGCCGTCGCGGAGGACGGCCGCACCCCGTCGATCTGGGACACCTTCAGCCACACCCCCGGCAGGGTCGACGGCGGCCACACCGGCGACATCGCGGTGGACCACTACCACCGCTTCCGCGAGGACGTCCGGACGATGGCCGAACTCGGCCTCGCCTCCTACCGGTTCTCCCTCTCCTGGCCCCGCATCCGGCCCGGCGGCCGCGGCCCCGCCTCCCGGCGCGGCCTGGACTTCTACCGGCGGCTGACCGACGACCTCCTCGCCCACGGCATCACCCCCGTCGCCACCCTCTACCACTGGGACCTCCCCCAGGACTTGGAGGCGGCCGGCGGCTGGCCCGAGCGGGAGACGGCGTACCGCTTCGCGGAGTACGCGGCGCTCGCCGCCGAGGCGCTCGGCGACCGGGTCCCCACCTGGATCACCCTCAACGAGCCCTGGTGCAGCGCCTTCCTCGGCTACGGCTCCGGCGTCCACGCCCCCGGCCGCACCGACCCCGGCGACGCGCTGCGGGCCGCCCACCACCTCAACCTCGGCCACGGCCTGGCCGTCGGCGCCCTGCGCGCCGCCCTGCCGGCCTCCGCGAAGGTCGCCGTCTCGCTCAACCTCCACGTGGTGCGCCCGTTGAACGACCGCCCGGAGGACCTGGAGGCCGCCCGCCGGATCGACGCCGTCGGCAACCGGATCTGGACCGGCCCGATGTTCGGCGGCCGGTACGACGAGGACCTGCTGAAGGACACCGCCCACCTGGTCGACTGGGACGAGTTGGTCCACGAGGGCGACCTCACCGAGATCTCCCGCCCGATCGACCTGCTCGGCCTGAACTACTACAACCCGACCGTCGTCTCCGCCGCACCGGCGGACGCCGAGGGCCGTCCGCGCGAGGACGGGCACGGCGCCGGCGCGTTCTCCCCCTGGCCGGGCGCCGACGGCGTCGCCTTCCACCGCGCCAACGACGACCTCACCGCCATGGGCTGGCCGATCGACCCCACCGGGCTGTCCGACGCGCTGCTCGACATGCACCGCCGGTTCGGCCTGCCGCTGATCGTCACCGAGAACGGCGCGGCCTTCCAGGACACCGTCTCCGCCGACGGCACCGTCCACGACCCGGAGCGGACGGCGTACCTGCGCCGCCACCTCGACGCCGTCGCCGACGCGATCGAGGCCGGCGCGGACGTCCGGGGCTACTTCCTCTGGTCCCTGCTCGACAACTTCGAGTGGGCCTACGGGTACGACAAGCGCTTCGGCATCGTCCGCGTCGACTACGACACCCTGGAGCGCACGCCCAAGAGCAGCGCCCGCTGGTACTCCGAGGTGATCCGCCGGGGCGGACTGGACTGACGGCGGCTCGACGGGGCCCGGCGCTCCTGCGCTCAGGGGCCGACCGGCAGGACGGAGGTGGGCTCGGTGAGCGTCAGCGGCTCCCCGGCCCGGGTCAGGGCGCCGGAGGACGGGTCGACGTGGAAGGCCGTCAGCGAGTCGGAGCGCTGGTTGGCGCAGAACAGGAGCCGCCCGTCCGGGGTGAGGGCGATGTCGCGCGGCCAGACGCCGCCGCAGGGCACGGTGGCGAGCAGCTCGACGGACGCGCCGTCCTCGCGGACGGCGTGGACGGCGATCGCGTCGTCGCCCCGGTTCGTCGTGTAGAGGAAGCGGCCGTCCGCCGAAAGCCGTACGGCCGCGGCGTAGTTGACGGTCGGCGAGCCCGGGTCCTGCCGGGTCTCCAGCTCGGCGACGGCTTCGAGGCTGCCGGAGGCCGCGTCCCAGGTGCAGACGGTGAGGGTGGAGGAGAGCTCGTTGACCACGTGGACGTACCGGCCGGCGGGGTGGAAGACCAGGTGCCGGGGCCCGCGCCCGCCCGGCAGCTGGACCGTCCCGTGGGGACGGAGCCGGCCGCTGGCCCCCTCGAAGGCGTAGACGTGGATCCGGTCGGTGCCGAGGTCCGTGCAGAGCAGGAACCTGCCGTCCGGCGAGGGCGCGGCCATGTGGGCGTGCGGCGCGGTGAGCAGGTCGCCCTCGGGCTCCCGCCCGGCGAGGCGGATGGTCTGCGTCGCCCCGCCCGCCACCGCGCCGTCCGCTCCCGTCGGCAGGACGGAGAGGACGCCGTCGCCGTAGTGGGCCACGAACAGGTGCGAGCCGCCGGGGTGGACGGCGAGGTGGCAGGGCCCCGCCCCGCCGCTGGCGGCCCCGGCGAGCGGGGTCGGCGCGAGGACGCCGGAGTCGGCCCCGAAGGACACGACGCGCCCGGCCTCCTGCTCCACCACGGCGTGGACGACCGTGCCGCCCGGCCCGCCGACCGCCGCGTACGAGGGGTGGTCGACCGCCACCGTCCGTACGAGGCTCATGCGGCCCTCGGCGTCGTACCGCACGGCACTCAAGCCGGCGCCCGCCGCCGCGCTGCCGACGACCAGGGTCCCTCCGCCGACCGTCGGGAACAGGGCTTGGTCCGGCGTGAGGTCCATCGGTGTCTGCTTTCCGCCCACCGATCGGCGGGCTGTCCGTCGGCGCGACGCGTCACGGGCCGCGGCCCCGGATTCCACCGTGCCCGTCCCGTCGTGACGGGAGCCTAGCCCACCCCATCTCGGCGGCCACCAGGGCGTCCGGGAATCGGCGGCGGAGGCGTCCCCGCTCAGCCCAGGGGGACGTCCAGGCGGGCGCGGCGGTGGCTGAAGGTGGCGAGGGAGTGGGGGCCGTGGTAGCTGCCGAGGCCGGACTCGCCGACTCCACCGAAGGGCAGGTCGGGCACCCGCAGGTGTGCCATGGGCAGGCCGAATCCGACGCCCCCGGAGGAGGTCTCGGCGACGAGGCGGGCGCGCGTGGTCTCGTTCCCGGTGAAGCCGTACAGGGCCAGGGGCTTGTCGCGGTCGTTGATGAAGGCGATGGCCTCGTCGAGGTCCGCGACCTCGACGATCGGCAGGACGGGGCCGAAGATCTCCTCCCGCATGACCGGGTCCTCGGCCTTCACACCGGTCAGGACGGTGGGCGCGATGTAGAGGTCCTCGCGGTCGGTGGTGCCGCCGAAGGCGAGGGTGCCGGAGTCGAGCAGGGCGGCGACCCGGTCGAAGTGGCGCCGGTTGACGAGGCGCCCGTACGCCGTCGAGGCCTGCGGGTCGCCGCCGAAGATGCGCTCCACGACCTCGGCGAGTGCGACCGCCAGGCGCCGGGCGGTGGCCGGGTCGGTCAGGACGTAGTCGGGGGCGACGCAGGTCTGGCCGGCGTTGCGGAACTTGGCCTCGGCGAGGCGGGTCGCGACCGTGTCGACGTCGGCGTCACCGTCGACGAACACCGGGGACTTCCCGCCCAGTTCGAGCGTGACGGGCGTGAGGTGCTCGGCCGCCGCGCGCATGACGATGCGGCCGACGGTGCCGTTGCCCGTGTAGAAGATGTGGTCGAAGCGCAGGGCGAGCAGCTCGGTGGTCTCGGGCACCCCGCCCTCGACGACGGCGACCGCGTCCCGGTCGAGGTACTCCGGCACCAGGCGGGCCATCAACGCCGAGGTGGCGGGGGCGAGTTCGCTCGGCTTGAGGAGGACGGCGTTCCCCGCGGCGAGCGCCCCGGCGACCGGGACGAGCGACAGCTGGACCGGGTAGTTCCAGGGCGCGATGACGAGGACGGTGCCCAGCGGCTCGTAGTGGGTCCCGGCGGTCGTGCCCTCCGGCAGGCCGGCCAGGGCGTGGGCGCCGAGCGGCTCGGGGGCGAGCCACTCCTCCAGGTGGTCGAGGGTGTGGTCGATCTCGCGGACCGGGAGGTCGACCTCGGCGCCGTACGCCTCGGGGCGCGGCTTGCGGAGGTCGGCGTGGAGGGCGTCGGCGATGGCCTCGCGGTTCTCGGTCAACAGGGCGCGCAGTGCGGTCAGTTGGGCGCGGCGCCAGGCGAGCGGCCTGGTCCTGCCGGAGCGGAAGGTGGCTCCCAGCGAGGCGACGAGGGATGGGATGTCGGGCTTGGCATTGATGGCGGTCATGGCGGTGGTCTCCTGGCGCCGCTCGGCGGGTGCCGAACAGCAGGTCGGGTGCCGGGCGGGGGGTCGCTCTCCGCCGCCCGGCGAGGGCCTGGGTCAGGCCTGCGGGAGGCGGACGAGCATCTTGCCGGTGTTGGCACCGCGCATCATGGCCCGGAAGGCCTCGAAGGCGTTCTCGATGCCGTCGACGACGGTCTCGTCGGTGACGAGCGAACCGTCCTTGAGCCAGCCTCCCACCTGTCGGGCGAAGTCCGGCACGAGGTGGAAGTGGTCGCTGACGTTCATGCCGCGCAGGTTGATGCGCTTGCCGATGGCCAGCGGCAGGTGCGCCGGGCCCGCGGGCAGTTCGGTGGCGTTGTACATCGAGATGGCGCCGACCAGGGCGACGCGGCCGCGCAGGTTCATGGTGCGGATCGCGGCGTCGAGGTGGTCGCCCCCGACGTTGTCGAGGTAGACGTCGATGCCGCCCGGAGCGGCGGCGGCGAGCTGCCCGGCGATGTCGCCCGCGCGGTAGTCCAGGGCCGCGTCGTAGCCGAAGTCGCCGGTCAGCCGTGCGGCCTTGGCCGGGCCGCCGGCCGAGCCGATGACGCGCGAGGCGCCGAGCCTGCGGGCGAACTGCCCCGCGACGGAGCCGACCGCGCCCGCGGCGCCGGAGACGAAGACGACGTCGCCCTCCTGGACGGGGGCGACCTCCGTGAGGCTGGCCCAGGCGGTCAGGCCGGTGGTGCCGAGGACGCCCAGGTACGCCTGGGCGGGAGCGAGTTCGGGGTCGACGAGCTGGACGTCGCCGGCGCCCAGCAGGGCGTACTCGCGCCAGCCGAGGAAGTGGGTGACGGTCGCGCCGACGGGGATCTCGGGGGCCTGCGAGGCGACGACGGTGCCCACGGCCGAGCCGGTCATGGCCTCGCCCAGCGCGAACGGGGGGATGTAGGACTCGCCCTCGTTCATCCGCCCGCGCATGTAGGGGTCGACGGAGAGGTGGTCGTTGCGGACGACGACCTGGCCGGGGCCCGGGTCGGGCACGGTGGCCGTCGCGAGCGCGACGTCCGAGTCCTTGGGCTCGCCGACGGGGCGGGCGGTCAGGTGCCATTCACGGCTGGAGAAGGACATGACGATCCTCAGTGGTGGTGTGGAGTTCGGCTCAAAAAAAGGGGTGGGGGGTCAGCCGCTCGCGGTCACCGGCGCGCCCAGCAGCCCGGCCACGAGGGCGTCCGACCCCAGGGACAGCAGGCTGTGCGCGTCCGCGGCGGTCTCCAGGCCGGCCACCAGCGCGATGCACAGGTCCGCGGCCTCGCCGGGCTCGATCCCCTCGGCGGTGCCCGCCTCGGCGAAGAGGCCGGCGAAGAGAGCGACGAGCAGGCCGCGCAGGTCGGCGGTGAAGGCGGAGCAGATCCCGCCGAAGAGGCGGGCCTTCTCGTCGAGCAGCTCCGCCGTGTGCGGGGAGTCCTCGTGCAGGGCGAGGACGAGATCGAGCTTGGCGGCGAGGACGCCCCGGACGCGTACGGCGTACGGGGCCTCGCCGTCGGCCGCCGCCCGGCCGGCCCGCGCGAGCGCCTGCTCGTGCAGGCGCCCGGCGAGCCGCCGGAAGGCGTCGTCCTTGCTGCGGACGTACTGGTAGACCGCGGACCGGGACACGCCCATGGTGGTGGCGATGTCGTCCATCGTGGTGCGCCGCACGCCGTACCTGGTCAGGCAGTCGTACGTGGCGTCGAGGACCTCGTCGAGCCGGTCGGTGCCCATCGGGTCAGGCCAGCTTGCGGAGCAGCTCGGCGGCGAGCGGGGCGGAGGAGGCCGGGTTCTGGCCGGTGACCAGGTTGCGGTCGACGACCACCTTCGGCGCCCACGGCTCGCCGACCAGGACGTTCACGCCCGCCTCGGTGAGGCGGTCCTGCAGCAGCCACTTCGCCCGGTCGGCGAAGCCGGCCTGGGCCTCCTCCTCGTTGGTGAAGGCGGCGACCTCGTACCCGGCGAAGACGTTGGTGCCGTCGGCCCGGGTGGCGGCCAGCAGCGCGGCCGGGGCGTGGCAGACCACGCCGAGCGGCTTGCCGGACTCCAGGGCGAGGGTGAGGAGGCGCCCGGAGTCGGCGTCGACCGCGAGGTCCTCCATGGGGCCGTGGCCGCCGGGGTAGAAGACGGCCGCGTAGTCGTCGAGGTCCACGTCCTCGATCCTGACGGGCGTGCGCAGCTCGTCGAAGCCGGCCAGGACCTCGGCGACGCGGTCGGCGCCCTCCTGGCCGCCGTTGACCTCGGGGGCGAGGCTGCCCCGGTCGACGACCGGAACGACGGCGCCGGGGGTGGCGACGACGATCTCGTGACCGGCCGCCGTGAAGGCCAGGTACGGGGCGACGGCCTCCTCGGCCCAGAAGCCGGTGGGGTGCTTGGTTCCGTCGGCCAGCGTCCAGTGGTCGGCGCCGGTGACGACGAAGAGGATCTTCGACATGAGGGTGCTCCGAGCGTGCGGATCCCGTACGGGATCGGGGACGGTGGGGCGCCGCCACCGACGTTTCCGAAGCGCTGACACTCCGCGCCCGGTTCGTCAGTGTGACGACTCCCCGACGGTAGAGCGCCCACCCCATCGGAATCCAATAGGCTCGTGCATGTGAGAGATAGGGAATCCGATGGACGGCCGGGAATGCCGCCAGGAACGCCGCCGGGGACGCCCTCGCAGGGGAACGGCCTGCTCGACCTGAACCTGCTGCGCACGTTCCTCGCGGTGTACCGGGCCGGCGCCTTCACGGCGGGCGCCCGCGTGCTGGGCCTGTCGCAACCGACGGTGACCACGCAGATCCGCTCCCTGGAGACCCAGCTGGGCCGGGAACTGTTCGAGCGGCTGTCGCGCGGCGTCGCCCCGACCCCGTTCGCCGACGAGCTGGCCGCGCGGGTCATGGAACCGCTGGACGCCCTCGGCCCGGTCGGCGGCGGCGCCCTCTTCGGCGAGGGCGAGGCGGAGCCCGTGCACCTGGCCGGGCCCGCCGAGTACATCACGCACTGCGTCATGCCGACGCTCGCCCCGCTCGTCGACAAGGGGGTGCGCCTGCGCATCGCCTTCGGCCTCACCGACGACCTGCTGGACGGGCTCCGCGCGGGCCGGCACGACCTGGTCATGGCCACCCTGCGGCCGCGCGGCCGCGCGCTCGCCTCCGTACCGCTGGCCGACGAGGAGTTCGTCCTGGTCGCCGCGCCCTCCTGGGCCGAACGGATCGGATCGCGGCTCGCCACCGAGGGGCCCGCCGTCCTGCACGCGGTGCCGCTGGTCGCGTACGCCGAGGACCTGCCGATCGTCCGGCGCTACTGGCGGCACGTGTTCGGCAGGCGCCTGACCTGCCGGCCGACCGTCACGATCCCCGACCTCAGGGCGGTCAGGGAGGCGGTGGTCGGCGGCGCCGGATTCAGTGTGCTGCCCCGCTACCTGTGCGCCGACGACCTGGCCTCGGGCGCCCTGGTCCTGCTCAACGACCCCGACGACCCGCCGATCAACACCGGCTTCCTGGTCCAGCGCCCGGGGGCGTCCACCAACCCCCACGTCACGCTGGTCCGCGACCACCTGCTGCGCTCCGCGCAGGACGCCTGAGCCGCCCCCGCCGGCCACGGTGGTGGCGTTCACGGGTGGGGAGGCGCCTCGCCCCCGGCCGCAGGAGGCGACCGGGGGCGAGGCGTCGGAGAGGTCGTCCGCCGTCTACGGGTGGGCGTTGACGACGAACCAGTAGAAGGCCGTGGTCGCCATGACGGCCGCGTTCCCGGCCAGCGCGAGGTAGCGGCCCGTGGCGCGGTTCTTCAGGGCGACGGTGCCGCCGGGGCCGGCGACGGTGGCCCACTCCCAGGTGTTGCCGTGGCCCCAGTTGGCCTCGACGGCGCCGTTGTCGTCCTCCAGGCCCTGGCCCGCGAACCCGTAGTTCTGCAGCTCGACGGCGCCGTTGACGGTGTGCGCGGTCCACAGGGCGTTGTGGTAGCTGTCGCCGTACCACATCCTGCTGGCCTGCGTCCCGATGTGGTTCCAGGCGTACTCGCCCAGCCACTGGTCGGGCGCGTTCTGCGGGGCGAGCACGTAGTTCTGGCCGTCGGTGATGGCCGCCAGCGCGACCGAGGCCGACGCGGGGGTGGCGTTCGGAGCGGCGACCGGGGCGGCGACCGCCTCGGAGGTGGCCAGCGGCACCAGGGTCATCGCGGCGACGGCCGCCGCGGCCAGGGCCTTCACGCCCGGAAGGGTACGGAGGATGCGCGCCACGGGTCAGCTCACCTTCTCGACGGTGAAGGTGACGTAGGCGTTGTCGCCGCTGCCACCGTTCCAGTAGCAGCGGTAGCCCTTGTCCGTGTTGACCTTGCAGCCGTACGAGTTGCTGCCGGAGTAGGGGTTGTTCCACGAGATCTCGACGGTGGTCTCGCCGTCCGCGTTGAAGACGGCCTTGCCCTCGGTGCCGGTCATGAAGCCGTTGGACTCCGACTGCCAGGCGCCGTTGGACATCGGGAACACGGCGTCCGGCGGCAGCATGTTCTCGGTCCAGGTGCCGTGCTTCAGGGAGGAGGACGTCCGGTCCAGCTTGGAGACCGTACGGTTCTGCAGGATCACGTGGGTGCTCCGGGCGGCGGCCGCGGTCACGGGCGGCGCCAGGTCGGCGCGGGCGGCGGCGACGGCCGGGCTGCCGCTGAGGCTGAAGGCGACGGAGGCGTTGTTCCCCGAACCACCGGTCCAGGAACAGGTGTAGCCCCGGGGGGCGCTGCAGCTGTACCCGTTGCTGCCGGAGAACGGGTTGTTCCAGTGGATCACCACCTGGCCGCCCGCGACCTGGTAGCGCACCTCACCCTCGGTCCCCGTCATGAAGCCCGACGAGTGCGAGCCCCAGGAACCCGTCTTGTTGGCCTCGATGTTCTCGGGCGGAGTGGCGTCGTCCCAGACCCCGTGGGACAGGTCGCTGTAGTTGCGGTAGATCGTGCTCGTCGTGCCGTTGTACAGCGAAACGGCGGTACTGCGCGCCGACTGCACCAAGGCCGGCCCCTCGGCCGCGCCCGGCCCCTGGGCGGCGACCGCCGCCGGCGCGGCGGCGAGCAGGAGCGCCCCGACCGCCGCCACCGCGACACCCGCGCCCCCGACCGCCCGCGCCGCCGTCGCTCCGGACCTACCGGTTGTGCCCTTGTACAACATCGTGCCTCCTTGTCGTTCACCGCCCGTTGCGGCATGTACACGCTCTGACACTCGACTAATGCTTTACTAACGATTGACTGTCGTGGGCATGACCGATAGAGGGAGGCGCACGTACCAGGGCCGCCCATTCGCACGCTGACCTGCGCGTTCGTGCGACTCGGGCAGAGCTGGAAGCACGGGCCGTCAACTACACCGTGTGGTAAAGAAATCGCCAACCATCCGCATTCTCGCCACCACCTGCCCACCCCCGCGCCCCCGGACCGCAACTCGGCCGCGACTCGGCCGCGACTCGGGGCCCGAGCGGCTCCGGTGTACGGTCGCCGTGCGGGGCGGTCGTTTCCTTCGAGGCGGTGGGGGCAGGCGTGGAGCTGCGGTTGAGCATCGCGGTGGCGCAGCCACGGTGCGTCGCGCACGACGTGGCGGCCAATGCGGAGGCGCACGCGCAGGCCGTTCGGGCGGCGGGCGCACGGGTGGTGGTCTTCCCCGAACTCTCGCTGACCGGTTACGAGTTGGACGCCGAACTGGTCTCGCCGGAGGACGACCGGCTCGCGCCGGTCGTCGCCGCGTGCGCCGAGACCGGAACGCTCGCCCTGGTCGGTGCGCCCGTGTCGGGCCCGCGCATCGGCATCCTGGCCGTCGACGGCGACGGAGCCCGCGTGGTCTACGGGAAGGTCTTCCTGCACCACACCGAGGCCGTGCGCTTCGTGCCCGGGGAGCCCGCCGTGATCGACGTGGACGGCTGGCGGCTCGGGCTCGCCGTCTGCCGCGACACCGGCATCCCCGAACACGCCGCGCGGACGGCCGCGTTGGGCATCGACGGCTACGTCGCCGGGGTCGCCCACGCCGACCACGAGGCCGCCGTCCACGGCGCACGGGCCCGCCGCGTCGCCGCCGACCACGGCGTCTGGGTGGCCACGGCCGCCTTCGCGGGCCCCACCGGCGGCGGCTTCGCCCGTACGTCCGGCCGCTCCGGCATCTGGTCGGCCGACGGGGAACTGCTCGCCGAGGCGAGCGCCGCCCCCGGCGACCTCGTGCGGGCCGTCCTCAGCAGGAGCGCGCGCTGAATCGGGCTGTCAGGCGGGCCCGTTCGGCTCCGCACCGGTGAGGTCCACCCACCGGCCCACCTCGCCGGCGTGACTGCCCGAGGCCGTCGCCTCCGCGACGGCCGCGACGGCCTCGGGCGTCGGCCCGCCGTCGCGGAAGAGCAGGGTGAGCGGCCAGGACGGGGCGCCCGGCTGCTCCCCGTCGAACGCGTTCCAGTGCCAGGGACCGTCGAACGTCCACGCGCGCCCGTCGCGGTCGACGACCTCGTCGCCGGTCTCCAGGAACGCGAAGGGGCGGAGGAGCAGTTCGAGCCGGAACGGCTCGCCGCCGGCCGGATCGAACTGGTACCCCTGCTCCTCCAGCCGGGCGTCGTAGGACTCGCCCTGCCGCAGGACGTCGAGGTACGTCGCCGGTCGCGGGAGCCAGCCCGTCTCCAGCGGCGGGTCGAAACGGTGGACCGCCAGCACGTGCACCACGGTCTCGGGGACACCGACCCGGCACCTGTCACCGGCCTTCAGCGTCTCCTCCGCCGGCACCGTCCGGAAGTACTCGCGTTCCCGGTCGCGGTCCGTCGGCATCGGGAGAGCCACGTCGCCCGTCCACTCGATCCCGTCCGCGGCCGTGTCGATCTCCCACCACGGCCAGCGCACCGCGACGTGGTACCGGTCGACCCCGGTGACCGTCACCTCGGTGAACGGGCACTCCATCCTCAGCACGTCGCCCGGACGGTAGTCCTCGGCGCCGACGGTCCGGTTGCTCATGTGCCTCACGTTGCCCTCGGGACCTCGGCACCGTCAAGATCGTTCGGGTCAGCCGGAGCCGATGACGGTGTCGCGAATTCCGGAGCCGTCGCGGGTCGGGTAGCCGGTGCCGGTGATGGAGAACGGCCTGCCCGCGTGATGGCAGTCGATCATCGCGCCGAGGGCGTGGGTGGGCTCGGGGATCTGCAGGCCCCCACCCGGCGGACGGCGTCGACCGGGCATCGGCTGGTTCGACGGCCGATGCCCGGTCAGGTACGAGGGCCGGGACTACTCGCAATGCGTCGCAGATCCCTGGTCTCGCCGGAGCCCTACTCGCTGACCCCGCCGAGGAGACGGAACTGCGCCGTCGCTGTGGCTTTGAGGATCTCCGAACGGGCGGAGGAGCCTCAGTGCCAGGCGGTGCAGACGTCCTTCAGGATGCAGGCACACGCGGTGCCGGAGCCGTCGACCATGTCGCCGTATCCGGTGGAGCCGATCGCGTGCCACCACACGGACCTGGTCTCGGTTTCCACGTAGAACTGCTGCCCGTTCGAGGCGTCGTAGATCCGGGCCCAGTTCGCCGTGCACGAAGAGCTGTAGCGGAGTTCGATCGTGCCCCTCCGCCGAATCCACCGACTCCACCGTGCAGGCGTCCGTGTTGCAGCCCATCTCCACCGGGTCCTGTCCGTTGCACGACGCCGCCGGCCGCAGGGGGAAGCTCAGTGCGCGTTGGTGTAGATGTAGCTGCCGGTGTCCCAGTTGTAGATGGCGAGCTTGATGGTCTTGCCGGCGTCGGAGCGCCCGTAGTCGACGGCTCCCCACCAGCCGTTGCCCTCGTCGATGGTGGCGGGGGTACCGGACCAGTCCCACCCGCTGCCGTTCCACGTCAGGGTCCACAGGTTCTGGCCCTGGTGGGTGGTGTTGAGGAACGCGTCGACGTACTCATGACCGTCGCTCCCCCAGTACACGTTCATCTGCGCGTACTCGCCGGTGGCGCCGACGGCGTCGCACCAGTGGTAGTGGCTGGTCGCGCAAGCGACCGGGGAACGGAGCTGCTGCGGAGCGGCGGAGGCCGGCCCGGCGATGGCAATGGTGCCGCCGATGAGCGCCGCGCCCGAAGCGAACGCGACCATCGCGGTACGGATCTTGACGAGTGACATTGCTGTCTCCTTGCGGTAGGGAACACGGAGGGGACTTCGCGGCAGTCCGAGAACCGCGGGGGTCTGGATGCCGTTGCGCTTCACGGAAGCGGCGAACGCGGCCCGTACGGGCGGTGGTGTCGCCGAGGCGTGCTTGTGCCGACGCCGGGCCGGTTGTTGCTCTCCGGCTCTGGCGTGGTTCGAGTTTTCACGGCCGACCGGTTGTTGCGCAGCCCTCCTCGCCACTCGAAACAAAAGGCCGCCCCGCAGGCCGGAAGGACCGCCGGAACGAGACAGGCTGACGGGAAGCCGTGGCAACGGCCCTCGCGGGTCCGTAGGTTGACGCGGGTCGATGGTGTCGCCGAGCGGGGGGAGGACGCGGGATGGGCCGTCAGGAGGGCCCGTTGGATCCGGCGGCAGGGCCGGTCCAGCGTTTCGCGTTCGAGTTGCGGAAACTGCGCCGGGAGGCAGGGGACCTCACCTACCGGGCGATGGCCGGCCGTACCCGGTACTCGGTCGCGACGTTGTCGCGGGCGGCCGGGGGACAGCAGCTTCCGTCGCTTCCGGTGGCGCTGGCCTACGTGGAGGCCTGTGGCGGGGACCCCCTGGAGTGGGAGCGGCGCTGGCGCGCCGCGGTGCGGGAGGTGGCCGCCGGGGGCGGCGACGACGCCGGTGCGCCGTACCGGGGCCTGGCCCGCTTCGAACCCGGTGACCGGGACCGGTTCTTCGGCCGCGACCAGCTCATCACCGACCTGCTGGCCCTGGTCGACTCCCGTCGCCTGGTCGCCGTCGTGGGCGCCTCGGGCAGCGGCAAGTCCTCCCTGCTGCGCGCCGGACTGATCCCGGCGCTGCGGGACCGGGGCACGACGGGCACGGGTCCGGCCGCCATCCGGATCTTCACTCCGGGCCCGCGGCCGGCCTCCGACCATGCCGCAGCGGTGGCCCCCGGGAACGGCACGGGCGACACGGTGCTGATGGTCGACCAGTTCGAGGAAACGTTCACGCTGTGCACCGACCCGGCGGAACGCAACGCCTTCATCAACCTGCTCCTGGCAGCGTGCGAGCCGGACAGCCGACTACGGGTGGTCCTCGCGGTGCGGGCCGACTTCTTCGGCCACTGCGCCGACCACCACGCACTCGCGGCGGCCCTGCGGGAAGCCACGCTACTGGTCGGGCCGATGGGCCCCGCCGAACTGCGGGAGGCGATCGTCAGACCGGCCGCCGACGCGGGCCTGATCGTCGAACGCGCCCTCACCTCAAGGATCGTCGAGGAGATCGACGGCGAGCCGGGCGGACTCCCCCTGCTGTCGCACGCCCTGCTGGAGACCTGGCGCCACCGCAAGGGCAGGGCCCTGACAGAAGCCGCCTACGAGGCCGCCGGCGGCGTGCACGGCTCCATTGCCCGAACCGCGGAGCGCACCTACGAACGCCTGACACCGCACCAGGCCGCCCTTGCCCGGCGCGTCCTGCTGCGGCTGGTCACCCCGGGCGAGGGCGGGCGGGACACGAGTCGTCCCGCTGACCGCACCGAACTCGAATCCCTCGGCTCCGATGACACCGACACCGGCACCGCGACGGTGCTGGAAAGCCTGGTCCGCGCCCGGCTGATCACCCTGGACGGCGACACCGTCCACCTCGCCCACGAAGCACTGATCAGCTCCTGGCCGCGCCTGAACACGTGGATCGAAGACGCCCGCGACAGGCTGCGCCACCACCGGCACCTCACCGAGGCCGCCAAGGCCTGGGAAGAGCTGGACCAGGATCCCGGAGCGCTCTACCGGGGCACCCGCCTGGCAGCGGCCGAAGCGACCTTCGCCGGCGAAGGGCCCCGTGGTGACCTCACCCCGCTGGAGTCCCGCTTCCTCACTGCCGCCCTGACCGCTCGCGACCAGGAAGACCGGAGGACCGCACGCTCCGCCCGACGGCAGCGCACCCTGCTCGCCACACTGTCCGCCCTGGTCGTGCTCGTCCTGCTGGCCGGAGTGATCGCGTGGCAGCAGAGCCTGACCGGCGAACGCCGCCGCACGGAGGCCGCCGCCCGCCGGGCCGCCGCAGTCGCGGACGGCATGCGCTCCTCCGACCCCCTCACAGCCATGCGACTGAGCCTCGCCGCCTGGAAGACCGCCGACCTCCCCGAGACACGGTCCGCACTGCTCGGCGCCACCGTCCAACCCGACCAGGACGTCTTCGCCGACCCTCCCTCCGACAAGGCTGCCCCGGAAACGCACTTCCTCAGCGGCGACGGCCGCACCCTGGTCAGCGTCGGCTCGGATCAGGTGGTGACGTGGGACGTCAGCACACATCGGCAGGTGGCTTCGCTCCCCGGCATGGGGAAAATGGCGTATTTCGTGACCGACATGAGTGCCGACGCCCGGGCACTCACGGTCTACAACCCCCAGCAGGTGGATGTATGGGACCTGGCTACGGAAAGTAGTAGCAAGGTCCTGGAAACACGCACCGCTTCCGGATCCCTCCTTCATCCCACCGCGGCCCGGTTCGGTCCGAGTGGGCGGACTCTGCTCCTCTACGGGCTCAACCTCGACCTATCAGAATTCGTGATCCAAGTATGGGATCTCCGCAGCAGCCAGGTACTGCTCGAACGACGCACCGGACGCAGTGATCACCGCGAGGTCAGCCACGACGAGCCACGCCGTCTACCGGGCCTCAGAGAGCGACAGATTCTGCGAGAGCAACGACTCCCTCAATACCCTTACCCCGATGCATCGTTGAGCCCCGATGACCGCCTGATGGCGCTCTGTGTTCCCGGAGAGCCGACTCACGTGTGGAACCTTCCGGAGCAGCGTGAAGTGCCTACCCCCTGGGCTCCAGCCGTCACCGCGGAACAATGTCTCAACCAGGCGGTCCGGTTCACGCCGGACAGCCGCCTGCTGGCAGTCACCGAAAGTCAGGGAGTCCGGATCTGGGACATCGCCTCGGGAACAGAACTCCCACGGATCGAGCATGCCGGCATATCGGAGGTGGCGTTCAGCCAGGACGGAACATTCATGCTGGCGTGGGACGGCAAGGAGTTGTTGCTGTGGCGCCTTGACACCCCATCGGTCCCCGTCTTCAGACATCCGCTGGCCGACACCGACGTCGGCCAGTTCGGACTGGATCTGGATCAGCGCAGGATCCGCTACCTCCAAGGGTCGACCGGCACAGAGGTCCGCACCATCGACCTCACAAGTGTCCTGGACCCGAATTGGGAAGGCCAATCAGCCGCAGCCGCCGTGTTCAGCCCCGACGGCAGCAGGCTTGCCACGCTACTGTCCTCCCCGGGCGCAGGCACGTATCGCTTCCGGCTTCGGGATCTGCGCGGCGGAGGACATGTCGTCGACCTTCCCTCCATGTCCTGCCCATCGCATCCCGAAGGCCTGGTGCCTCCCGCCCCGTGCACCTTCCTCACGGCATTCCGTCCCGACGGGCGAGCCTTCGCCTATGGCGTCATCGACCAGACGTCGACCGATAATCCCCCACCATCACGTGTGTTCATCTGGGACATCTCCGCCGGCCGCACGAGCGAGACCCTTGACCTCTCGGCTCCCCATTCGTTCCCGGGGAGCACCGTCGACGCGATCGCTTTCACACCGGACGGCAGATCGCTCCTGGCATCACGCCAGATGCAGACGGATGCAGTGGAGGTCTGGGACCTGTCCCAGCAAACCAAGACGTACAAGATCACCGGCATCGGGGGAGACCGACTCACCGTCCGACCGGACGGACAGCTCATCGTCACCTCGCACAACCAAGTCGCCAACCTGCAGTCCGGTCTGGTGATCCCTCGTACGCTCACCCAGAGCACGACCCACGCCGTGGCGTTCAGCCCTGACGGCGCGTACCTGGCCACCGGCGACGAAGCCGGCCGCGTCACCCTCTGGGACGGCAACGCGGAGCGGAACCTGGGTGTCCTGCCCGGCACCTTCCGTCCCAACACCACAGGGACGTTCCACCCGATCTCCGCACTCGCCTTCTCCCATGACGGCCGTACCCTGGCCGCCTCGGGAACCGACGGCACACTGCGGATGTGGGACCTCGCATCCCACCAACCACTCGGCCCCGCCCTCCCCGTGCCAGGAGGCGCCACCCTCTCCCTGGTCTTCGGCCCCGACGACCGCACCCTGCGCGCAGCGACCGAGCACGTACCGGCACACGAAGTCGTGGTGGCACCGAACCAGGAAGCCGCCAACATCTGCGAACGCGCCGCCGGCGGCCTGCCGCCAACCGACTGGAACACATACCTCCCTGAGGTGCCCTACCGGAAGGTCTGCTGACCCCAACGGCTTCACCGTCGACGAGCGAAGGACGGACACCGCATGACCAGGCCGGGGGCGTCGTCTCGGCCTGATCGGCGACCCCTTGCACGCCGTCGTCGAAGGGGCGCGCGAGCGGGCGCTCGCCCTCGTTCAGGAGCGGGCGCTACCGTTCTCCGCCCCCTGGCCCGCATGGGTGCCCGACCCCGCGTGGCCGTCGCCCGAAATCCCCGAGGGAGCCGAGCGGTTCGAGGTCCGGGCAGCAGATCGACAGGTCGGCGCCTCCACCGCACCGGACGTCGCCGGAGGCGGGTGCGGCCAGTGATCGAAACTCCCGCCACTCGCCCACCACAAGTGAGATCATCATCCAGGCTGTTGACTGATCGTCACCACTCCGGTCAGTTGACGTGCCGACGGAGCGGCCGCCCCGGATCGGGTGGCCGCACGCGCTTGGGGGGTACACATGGCAGGCACGAACCTGGCTCCGGACCAGCACGTTCTTCCCGGTCCACCCGACTACCGGCTCCTCAACGACAAACCGATCAGCCTGTCCGACGACCAGGACGTCCTGCGGACCGGCGAGGTCGCCGAGCGGCTGACCAGCCTCGTCCTGCGGTCCAGGGACGCCACGCCGTTCACACTCGCCATCGACGGCGGCTGGGGGACGGGCAAGAGCAGCCTGATGCAGCAGATCGAGCTCCGGCTGAAGGAGCAGGACGCGGACGCCACCGAGTGCGTCTGGTTCAACGCCTGGACGGCGCGCGGCGGGGACGCGCTCGAAGGCCTCATCAAGTCGGTGCTGCGGCGGCTGGACCGCAACGTGCTGCGCCGGGCGCTGTACCGGGCGCGGGAGCACCGGTCCACGATGAACCTGCTGCGCGGCGCGGCCACGCTGGCGTTCGGGTTCTTCCACGTCGGCCACCTGGTGGACCGGCTCTGGGAGCAGTGGGAGGTCGACGCGGCCGGGCGCAACGACCTGCGCAGGGTCATGAAGGCCCTGACCGACGACTGGGCCTCCGGCGGCGGCAGCGGCCGGCCGAGGCGCCTGCTGGTCGTGTTCGTCGACGATCTGGACCGCTGCTCCGACGAGACCGTGCACGCCGTCCTCGACGCCGTCAAGGTCTACCTGGACCTCCCGGGGCTGGTGTTCGTCCTCGGGTTCGACCAGTCCCGCCTCGCCCGGCAGCCCGCGAACCCGAAGGCGCCGGGCCGCAGGCCCGACGTCAGCGCCAGCTACCTGGAGAAGATCGTCCAGGCCGGCTACCGCATCCCGCCGCCCACCGCCCGGCAGGCCGAGAGCCTCGTCCTGGCCTGCGCGAGGGAGTCGGGCACGGACGGCCTCTTCACCCCGCACCTGGCCGCGCTGCTGGCCGCCCGCACGGGCCGCAACCCGCGCCGCCTCAAGCGCCTGATCAACAGCTTCATCATGTACCAACTCGACCCCGCCTGGCAGGAGTTCGATCCCGCCAGCGTGATGCGCACGGTGCTCCTGCACCAGCTCTACCCGGAGTTCCACCGGGCCGTGTCCACGCCCGACTCCAAGGACCTGATCGAGGACTTCGTCCACTACCACCGCGGGCGCACGCTGCTGAGCCGCACCTCGCCGGGCCCGTCCGACCCCGCCTGGCCGGGCCTGGAGCGGCTCGCCGAGCACGCCGAGGTCGACAGGCCCCCGCGCGAGGACACGGCCGGCTGGCTCAAGGCCCTGGCCGGGCTGGAGGGCCGCCTCCCGAAGGTGTTCCGGGAGCTGTCCGCCGACCCGGACTTCGTCCTCCTGGTGACCGAGCTGTACGAGGCCCCCGACTCGGAGGCGCTGCGCCGGCGGTACCAGCGGTTGGAGCCCGCGGAGGAGCCTGCGGAGCCGGAGCCGGGGCCGGACGCCTGAGCGACCTGAGGTCAGCGGCCGTCGGCCACCTTCCGGTACTCGGCGACGAGCTCCCGCTCGGCGTCGTCGAGGTACCCGGTCAGGTAGTCGGCGGCCGCCTGCCCCTCCCCGCGCTCCAGCAGGCCGAGGATGTGCCGGTTCCGCGCCCGGTACGCCTCGTGGAAGTCCTCCATGTCGGGCATGACGTGGAACACCAGCCGCAGCTCCGCCAGCACCCGCCCCATCAGCTCGTCCGCCCGGGGGCTCCCCGCGAGCGCGACCAGCGCCTGGTGGAAGTGCATGTTGGCCGTCCCGAGCGCCCGCCAGTCGCCCTTCGCCGCAGGGCTCTCGGCCTCGGCGACGGCGGCGGCGAGCCGGTCCAGCCCGGCCGGGCGCTCGCGCACCTCGCGGACGGCGGCGGGCTCCAGGAGGCGCCGGAGGCGGAACAGGTCGGCCACGTCCTCGACGGTCAGCCGGCGGACGAACACGCCCTGGCCGGGCCGGTGTTCGAGGAGCCGCTCGTGGGTGAGCATGCGGAACGCCTCGCGCAGGGTGTTCCGCGAGATCCGCAGGATTCTGCAGACCTCCTCCTCGGAGAGGCGCTCGTCCGGCCGCAGCCGCCCCTCGGTGACGCGCTTGCGCAGGACGGAGGCCACGGCGTCGGCCTTGCTCGTCCATCCCGTCAGCGGTGCGAGGTCAGCGGCCCACCCCCCGGCGTCCGCCTCACCGGGCCCCCGCGGGACGTCGTCCACCGCTGCTGCTTGCCGCTCACCCATGCCTCGCCGCTCCCGTCGATCCGTCGTGATCCTGCATCAACTCCATTCTGGGGCTTGTAGGTTTGTTGAACAATCCCCTAGCGTGGACAGTGCCCGGACACGCGAGAAGCGCGAGGGGCCCCGTACGTCGCGGGCTCCGCTCACCTTGTTCCCTCCTCAGCGGCCGGCCGGCCGACGCCGGCCTCCACCCGGATTTGGAGCAGCAGCCATGACGCTCACCCTCCCGGACCATGACGATCCCGCCACCCTCACGCCCTCGCAGGCCCGCGCCCTGTTCCGCGCCGGTCTCGTACGGCCGACGGCCGGGTGGGCCCTCGGCCGGACCCAGGCCAACCTGATCATCGTCCCGCGCGACTGGGCCGAGGACGTCAGGCTCTTCGCCGAGCGCAACCCCGCCCCCTGCCCGGTGCTGGAGGTCGTCACCGACCCCGGCTCACCGGCCAGCGCCCTCGCCCCCGGAGCCGACCTGCGCACCGACGTCCCGCTCTACCGCGTCTGGGAGAACGGCGAACGGACGGCGGAGCCCACCGACGTCCTGGACGTCTGGCGCGACGACCTGGTCAGCTTCCTGATCGGCTGCTCGTTCACCTTCGAGAGCGCCCTCCTCGCCGCCGGCATCCCGCTGCGGCACATCGCCGAACGGCGCAACGTCGCCATGTACGTCACCGACCGCCCCTGCACTCCGGCCGGCCGGATGCACGGGCCCCTGGTGGTGTCGATGCGGCCGGTCCCCGAACCCCTCGTCGCCACCGCCGTCGCGATCACCGCGCGGATGCCCGCCGTGCACGGCGCCCCCGTCCACGTCGGGGACCCGTCCGCACTCGGCATAGCCGACCTGGCCCAGCCCGACTTCGGCGACCCCGTCGAGGTCAAGTCCGGTGAGGTGCCCGTCTTCTGGGCCTGTGGTGTCACCCCGCAGGCCGCCCTGATGGCCTCCCGGCCGCCCTTCGCCATCACCCACGCCCCCGGCCACATGCTGATCACCGACGCCCTGGACACCGACTACCTGACCGGACACGACGGGCCGTGAGACGCCCGCACCACCCGAGGCACCCGAGGGGGAATCACCGATGCGCGTCCTGCCCTGCGGCACCAGCGCCGCACTCGTCGAACTGGACGACCTCGACCACGTGGCCGCCCTGCACACCGCGCTGACGCACCACCCCGTGCCGGGCGTACGGGAACTCGTCCCGGCCGCCCGCACCCTGCTCATCCGCTACGACCCCGCCACGACCGACCGCACCCGCCTCGCCGAAGCCGTCGCCGCCCTGGAACTCACCGGGAAGGCCCCGGCGCAGGACGGCGACACCGTCACCGTCCCCGTCCGCTACGACGGCGCCGACCTCGACGACGTCGCCCGGCACTGCGGACTGACCGTGCCCGAGGTCGTCGCCCGCCACACCGCCGCCACCTACCGCGTCGCCTTCTGCGGCTTCTCCCCCGGCTTCGCCTACCTCACCGGCCTCGACCCGCGGCTGCGCACCCCGCGCCGGGCCACCCCGCGCATCCGCATCCCCACCGGATCCGTCGCCCTGGCCGACGAGTTCACCGGCATCTACCCGCGTGAGTCCCCCGGCGGCTGGCAGCTCCTCGGCACGGCCGCCCTCACCCTCTGGGACGCCGAACGCGACCCGCCCACCCAGCTCACCCCCGGCACCACCGTCCGCTTCACCGCCCTGCCCGACGGGGAGGCTCCGTCCGCATGACCGCATCCCCCGCCACGGCGCGCAGCGTCGAGGTCCTGCAGCCCGGCTACGGCGCCACCGTCCAGGACCTCGGCCGCCCCGGCCACGCCGCGCTCGGCGTCAGCCCGTCCGGCGCGGCCGACCGGGACAGCCTGCGCCTGGCCAACCGGCTCGTCGGCAACCACGAATCCGCCGCCGGCATCGAGGCGCCCCTCGGCGGCCTGACCCTGCGCTTCGACCACCACGCCACCGTCGCCCTCACCGGCGCGCCCTGCCCCGCCCGGGTCGGACGGCGCCAGGTCGACATGTACGCCCCCGTCAGGCTCGCCCCCGGCGACGAACTGCGCGTCGCCACCCCGGCGGAGGGGCTGCGGCTGTACATCGCCGTGCGCGGCGGCCTCCGCACACCCGCCACCCTCGGCTCCCGCTCCACCGACACCATCGCCGGCCTCGGCCCCGCCCGCCTCGCCGCCGGGGACGTCCTGCCGGTGGGCACCTCCACCACCGGCTGGCCCGCCGCCGACCTCGCACCACGGCCCCGCCTGCCCGCCGAACCGCGCCTGCGCATCCTCCCCGGCCCCCGCGACGACTGGTTCACCGCCGCCGCCCTGACCGCGCTCACCTCGCAGCCGTACACCGTCACCACGGACAGCGACCGGGTCGGCATGCGCCTCGACGGCCCCGCCCTCGAACGCCTCCACCACCGCGAACTTCCCTCGGAGGCCACCGTCGCCGGCGCCCTCCAAGTCCCGCCCAGCGGCCGGCCGATCCTCTTCCTCGCCGACCACCCGGTCACCGGCGGCTACCCGGTCATCGCCGTCGTCCACGAGGCCGACCTCCCCCTCGCCGCCCAGGCCCGCCCCGGACAGACCCTCCGCTTCAGCCACCGCGCCTGACCGGCCCCGGCACTGCTGCGGCTCACACCGCGCACCCGGCCCCTCGCCGGCCCGGAGACCGGCGAGGGGCTCCGTCGTTGCGCTACGGGCTCAGCCGCTGCACGCCAGGGTCGCGTTCTGCGAGTCCGGGTCGTTCCGGGTGCAGGTGTGCTGGGGCGCCGACAGGTCGCTGACGCGGCGTCGGGCGGCACTCCAGCCCGTTCGGCACGGATGGCGTCGCGTCAGGAGGCTCAGGGCTCGACGGCGGCGCGCAGGGCGGGCCGCGCCTCCGGGGCCGGGGGCGGGCCGTCGTCGCCGTCGGCGAGCAGTGAGCCGCGCACCCGTTGCACGTAGCGCTCGATCAGGTGGCCCAGCACCCCGACCGTCGCGGCGACGTCCGGGGCCGGAACGCCGTCCAGGGCGTCGGTCAGGCCGGTGATGTTGGCCTGTTTGAACCGCTCCAGCAGGCTGCGGCCGTCGGCGGTGAGGGCGACCCGGCGGGCCCGGCGGTCGAGGGCGTCAGGGGTGCGGGCCACCAGGTGCTGGCTCTCCAGGCGGTCGATCTGCCGGGTGACGTGGGAGGGCTTGACCATCAGCCGATCGGCCAGGTCCCCCACCCGGCTGGGCCCGTCGGCCTCGGTGAGAGCGCGCAGCAGGTAGACGTCGGAGCGGGCGGCGGTGATGCCGGCTTTCGCGATGCGGCGCTCGTGCTCCTGGGAGCGGGTCAGCAGGTAGGCCAACGAGGCCAGCACGGCCTCCAGGTCCGCGGTGGCGGCCCGGCCGTCCGCGGGATCGTCTGAGGGGTCGTCTGCGGCGTCCGGCATGGGGGAACTGTAGCGGCCGGTGCGCCGGACGGCTGCGGCGCGGACCGGTCGTCGGATTCCGGCCAGTTTCGGCGCCCTCCGGATGGGCCCTTCCGCCGCCACGGACCGCGAGTTAGCGTGACAGCGAGTTATTTGCTTTTGGCACGTAAATGCCCCGGCCCGCGTGCCCGCATGCCCGCACGTGTCCGCGCACCCCCACGGCACCGAGGGCCGGACCGACCCATCCGGCACAGCCAGCTCCGAAAGGGGAGCCCCCATGGCCACCGCCGCACAGACCCCCCGCTTCACCCACCCCGCCGCCCGAGGCACCTGCCCCTTCGCCCCGCCGCCGGCCTACCAGCAGGCCCAGCACGAGGAGCCGATCAGCCGGATCTCCCTCTGGGACGGCTCCCCCAGCTGGCTGCTCACCCGCCACCAGGACATCAAGGCGGTGCTCTCCGACGCCCGCTTCAGCTCCGACGCCTCCCGCCCCGGCTTCCCCTTCCTCAGCGCCGGCGCCCGCGAACTCACCAGCGGCCAGCCCACCTTCGTCAGGATGGACGACCCCGAGCACGCCCGCCTGCGCCGGATGCTCACCGGCGAATTCATGATCCGGAAGGTCGAGGCACTGCGCCCCGAGGTCCAGCGCATCGCCGACGACCTGCTCGACCGGATGACCGAGGGCAGCCACCGGGCCGACCTGGTCGCCGAGTTCGCCCTCCCCCTGCCCTCCCTGGTCATCTGCCTGCTCCTCGGCGTCCCCTACCAGGACCACGAGTTCTTCCAGGACTGCAGCCGCGTCCTGCTGCGCCGCGCCTCCACCGCCGAGGACGTCAAGGCCGCCCAGGCCCGGCTCACCCGGTACCTGGAGCAGCTCACCGACGCCAAGCGCACCGAGCCCGACGACGGCATCCTCAGCCGCCTGGTGGAACGCGGCGAACTCGACACCGGGGAGATCGGCGCGATGGGCCGGCTGCTGCTGGTCGCCGGACACGAGACCACCGCCAACATGACCTCCCTGTCCGTCCTCGCCCTGCTGCGCAACCCCGACCAGCTCGACCACCTGCGCCGCCACCCCGAGGCCGTGCCCGCCGCGGTCGAGGAACTGCTGCGCTACCTGACCATCGTGCACTCCGGCCTCACCCGGGTCGCCACCGAGGACGTCGACCTCGACGGGGTGCGCATCCGGGCCGGCGAGGGCGTCATCTGCATGATCAACACCGCCAACCGGGACACCGCGCAGTTCCCCGACGGCGACGCGCTCGACGTCACTCGCGACGCCCGCCTCCACCTCGCCTTCGGCTTCGGCGTCCACCAGTGCCTGGGCCAGCCGCTGGCCCGGCTGGAACTGCAGATCGCCCTCACCACCCTGCTGCGCCGCCTGCCCGAACTGCGCATGGCCACGGCCTTCGAGGACGTCCGCTTCCGCGGCGAGATGCTCGTCTACGGCGTGCACGAGCTGCCCGTCGCCTGGTAGCCCGGCTCCGCCCTCCACCCCCCGAAAGGACACCACCCCATGCTCGTCCGGATCGACCAGGACAAGTGCTGCGGCGCCGGCAGCTGCGTGCTCGCCGCCCCCGACGTCTTCGACCAGCGCGACGAGGACGGCATCGTCGTCCTGCTCGACGCCCGCCCCCCGGCCGCCCTCCACCAGGCCGTCCAGGACGCCGCCGCCGTCTGCCCGGCCGCGGCGATCACCCTGGACCAGCCGGAGAACGCGTGAGCGCACTCCGCGAGGTCGCCGTCGTCGGAGCCGGCGCCGCCGGACTGCACGCCGCCGAGGCGCTGCGCCGCGCCGGCTACGACGGCCGCCTCACCCTCGTCGGGGCCGAGTCCGAGCCCCCGTACGACCGGCCGCCGCTGTCCAAGCAACTCCTCGACGGCCGGTGGGAACCCGGGAGACTGGCCCTGCGCGAGCGCGCCGCGCTGGCCGACCTACGGCTGGACCTGCGCCTGGGTGTGGCGGCCGAACGCCTGGACCGCACCGCCCGCACCGTGCACCTGGCCGACGGCCGGCAGGTGCGCTGCGACGCCCTCGTGGTGGCCACCGGCGTGCGACCGCGCCGCCTGCCCGGCGCCGAGGGCCCGCTCCCCGGCGCCCACGTGCTGCGCACCCTGGCCGACGCCCTCGCCCTGCGCGAGGAACTGCGCCCGGGAGCACGGCTGTTGGTCGTCGGCGGCGGACTGCTCGGCGCCGAGGCGGCGGCCACCGCGGTCGGCCTCGGCGCCGAGGTGACCTGGCTGGTGGCCGCCGCCGCGCCGCTGGCCGCCGTCCTGGGCGCGGACACGGCTGCGCTGGTGACCGGGCTGCACCGCGAGCACGGGGTACGCATCCTGCGGGGCACGGCCGCCGCCGTGCTCCGGCGCGGCGGCCGGGCCACGGGCGTACGGCTCACCGACGGCCGCGAACTGGCCGCCGACACCGTGCTGATGGCGATCGGCTCGCGGCCGGCCACCGAGTGGCTGGCCGGCAGCGGCGTCCCGCTGGACGCGGACGGCGGCGTGGCCGGCGACGCCCACTGCGCCGCCGGCCCCGGCGTCTGGGCGGCCGGCGACACCGCCTCCTGGCCCGACCCGCGCACCGGGCGCCGCCGGCGTCTGGAACAGCGCACCAACGCCGCCGACCAGGCCCAGACGGCCGCCCGCAACCTGCTGGCCGGCGAGGACGGCACCCGCCAGGCGTACGCGCCGGTGCCGTACCTGTGGACCGACCAGTTCGGCCTGCGGGTGCAGGCCTTCGGCGACCCCGGCGGCGCCGACCACTTCGAGCCGGTCGACGGCAGCCTGGCCGCCCGCCGGTTCGCCGCCGCCTGCCTGCGCGGGGGCCGGGTCACCGGCGCGGTGGGCATCGCCTCCGCCCGCGCCCTGCGCACCCTGCGCGCCCAGGTGGCCGACCACGCCCCCTGGCCGGCCGGCTGACCCCGGCCTCCCGCCCGGCCCGGCCGGGCGGGAGGCAGCCGGATTCCGCGGCTGGAACCGTGGACCGTCCTTTCGCCGTCTCGCAGCCCGCAGCGACGAGAACGGGGGGATCGATGTCTTCGGACGATGCCGGTGAGGCGAGGACCGTGCCGGTGGAGGGCATCGCGCCCGGCTGCCTGCCCGCCGTCGTGGGGCTGGTCGCTGGACTGACCGCCCTCTACACGGTCCACATCCACGTCCCGGACACCCTGTGCCCCCGGCCCGGCCCCGGGGAGTACGATCCCGGCCCCGATCCGGACTTCCTCACCCCGCTGCTCACCGGCATCCTCCACCTGGTGGTCTACAGCGGCGTGTTCGTGGCCGGCTTCTGGCTGCCACGGCTCTTCCTCCGGCGGCGCCGCTGGGCCCCGATCGTGGCCGGAAGCCTGCTCGCCCCGGTCCTCCTCCTGGGAGTCTCCACCGCGGATCTGCTCCTCAGTGTCGCCCCGGCGCACGGCCTGCGGTTCCACGTCTCACTGACGGACGGCATCCGCTTCCCGGGGCCTTGCCCACCCAACCCGCACTGGTAGGGCTCCGTCAGAGTGAGGAGCACGACGGGACGCGGCTTCGCGGGTCACGGTGCCTCAGGGCCTTGACCGTCGGCGGCCGGCTGTCGCCGGTCCTGTCCGGCCAACTACGATGCCCGCGCCGGGGTGTGATCCCGAAAAGCCCGTACACGGCTGCGGAGCCCGGGCGGAAACAGGACTACGGGGGTGCCGGGTGGGGCGGGTTCTGGCAGGCCGTTACGAGTTGAAGGCGCGGCTGGGCCGCGGTGGCATGGGAGAGGTCTGGTCCGCGCGCGACAACGTGATCGAGCGTGACGTCGCGGTCAAGCTCCTTCAGGCCCACCTGGACGACGACAGCGGCGCGCAGTTGTTCTTCCGTGAGGCCCGCACCGCGGGTGCGTTGAACCATGCGGGCATCATCACCGTGTACGACCTGGGCCGGGACGGCGACGGGACGCTGTTCCTGGTCATGGAGCTCGTACGCGGCCGCAACCTCGGACAGGTCCTGGCCGAGGACGGCCTCCCGCCCGTCGCACGGGCCGTCGAGTGGGCGGCGCAGGCCGCCGACGCCCTCGCCGCCGCCCATCGGGCCAGGATCGTCCACCGCGACCTGAAGCCGGCGAACATCATGCTCACCGACGCCGGAGCGGTGAAAGTCCTGGACTTCGGCATTGCCCGCAGCCTGGACACCGGTGGCCTGACCAGCACCCACATCATCGGCACCCTCGCGTACATGCCGCCCGAGCGGTTCAACACCGGGCACCAGGACGCCCGCGGCGACCTGTACTCGCTCGGCTGCGTCCTGCACGAACTCCTCACCGGCACAACGCCCTTCGGCGACCTGCCCACCACCGCCCTGATGTTCGCCCACGCCCACCGCATCCCCGACCCGCCCAGCACCCACCGGACCGACGTCCCCGGAGCCCTCGATGCCCTCGTCGCCCGACTCCTCGCCAAGAACCCCGACGAACGCCCCGCCGATGCCGACGAAGTCCGCGACCACCTCCACACCCTCGCCGAGCCCGCCGCGGCCGGGCCGACGCAACCCGGACAACGCGGCCCGCGCCCACGTGCCCAGCGCGGCCAGGACGCGCTGATCCGGCTGGAGATCACCCCGCAGGAGGCCGCCTTCGGCACGATCAGGGAACTCCCGGTCGACACCGCCGTCACCTGCACCACCTGCCACGGGGAGGGCGCTGCCCCGCACACCTCCACGCAGACCTGCGACACGTGCCACGGCAGGGGCGAGGTCTCCCGGATCTCCCAGTCCTTCATGGGACCGGTCACCACCCCGCACCGCTGCCGGCCGTGCAAGGGCTTCGGCACCGTGATCCCCACCCCGTGCCCCGAATGCGCCGGCGACGGCCGGGTCCGGGCCCGCCGCACGCTGACCGTCAGGATCCCCGCCGGCATCGTCAGCGGCACCCGGCTCCAACTGCCCGGCGCGGGCGAGGTCGGCCCCGGCGGCGGCCCTGCCGGCGACGTGTACGTGGAGATCGTCACGGTGGAGCCCGGCCTGTTCTCCCGTCTCCGAGACGCCTTCAACGGCCGCTGAACACCACCGCCGCCGCGAGCCGGGCCCTACCGACGGTCCTGGTGCCGACCGCCGCGAAACTTCCTCGGCCGGGCTGGACACCACGCGAAAGACCGATCGCGCCCGGCCCTGGGTCGACTACGACCGTGCTTTCGGAGTCGTCACCGAGATCGACAGCGCCGAATACCGAGCCGAACCGGACGAGGGGGATCGCTGTCGGACCTCGCCGCTAGATTCGTCCGATGACCTCAGAGGAGAGGGAGCACACCGTGAAGCACTCCGGTGTCGCAGCCCTCACACAGATCATGTCGCCGGAGCACGGTGCGGACGAACAGGTCGACTGGGCTGCCGCTGAAGCGACCTGGCACGTTCGCTTTCCCCCTGACTACAAGGCCTTCATGGCCGTCTACGGCGGGGGCTCGATCAATGACGAGGCCGAGGTCCTGCTTCCCCTGCCCGCGAGAGGCATCCAATGGGACCCCGGCGACATGACAGGGGAGACCGAGAATGCCCGCTACGGCTGGGAGATGGAGGGCGGCCGGGCCGCTCTCGACGTCGATCCGGGGCACATTCTCGCCTGGGGAATCACCTCTGGGCCAGACATTCTCTGCTGGCTGACCGAGGACAGTGACCCGGACCGCTGGCCGGTCCTGGTCTTCGGGCGGCACACAAACCCGACCTTCACGATCCACACGTTCGGCATGGTCGAGTTTCTCCGCAGGTTGGTCCGGAAAGACCACGACCGGTGGTCGCCCTGGCCGATCAGCATCGGTGGTGCGGTTTGGAACTGCTCACCAGCGACCTTCGTCCACTGGCGGGTGGAGCAACTCCGCTGGAAGGCAGGACTCGATCCTGCCACCGGCGAACCGGACCCCCACGCCGACATGTTCCCTCGCTGACGATGCCCAAGGGACTCATGACCAGGGCTGGCCAACGGCGCCGCCGACGCTGCTGAGGGTGACGACCCTGCCGACGGAGGCCCGCAGGTGGGGAGAGGCGGCCCGGGTGGTCGCCGCCACGCCGAAGAAGTCGACCTCTTCAGCAAGGGGTTGATGGTGGCGATGCCGACCTCCGGATGGTGACCCCCGGCCGACCGGGGCCGGGGTGGGACCCGTACGGTCACGGAGGACCCGGCGGTCGTCCGGACGGCGGGGGTGGTTCGCGGACGGCGGCTCGGGGGCGACTACTGACGGAGTACGAGAGGACTCCCGGCCCCGGCGTTCGACGACGGAGGGCGCGGCCGGGCACGAAGCCCCCGACCGGCGGCTGGGCGGCGCCGCGCCGCGCCGGGTCGCTGTCAAGCAGGGCCGCATGGAGGGTTGCGTGGCGTAGACCACATGACATGAGCGCGTAATCAAAACGGGCGGTGGAAGCTCTTCCCACGTCGACGCCCGAAGGGGGCGCGCTATCCGGGAGAGATCCATGAAGACATCGATTCGGCGAAGCCTCGGGGCCCTGGTCACGACCACGGCCCTTGCCGCGGCCATGCTGGGCACGGCGTCAACCGCGAGTGCGGGCTCGTACCCGCACCCGTGCAACCTCTACAGCACCGATTTCCTCACCCTGGACGTGGGCATCAGCTACGTCAACACCAACTTCTGCACCAACGGCTGGGAGTTGAGTTTCCAGACGGACGGCAACCTGGTCATCTACACGCCCAGCGGTGCGCCCAGGTGGGCCACCAACACGTTCGACTCCACCTCCCACCTCGTCATGCAGACGGACGGGAACCTGGTCATCCACGCCGCCGGCGGCGCCCCTGTCTGGGCCTCGAACACGTACGCCCCGGGGGCGGTGGCGCACTTCCAGACCGACGGCAACCTGGTGATCTACGGCCCCAACAACGGTCCCGCGCTGTGGGCGAGCGGGAACTGATCCGGGCGGCTTCCAGGTCCGCTTGGTCCCGCTGTCGTGCCGACGGCGGACGGGCCGGGGGCCCCCCCCGGGGGGGCCCCCGGCCGCCCCCCCCCCGGGGGCGCCCCCCGCAAGGGGTGTGCGGGGGGACACCCCCCGGGGGCGCGGGGGGGGGGCGCCCCGGGGGGGGGGGGTTTGCGGGCGGGGGGGGGGCCCCCGCGGCCGGGGGGGCCCGGGGGGGGGGGCGCCGGCCCCGCGCCCCCCCCCCCGGGGGCCCCCCCCCCCCGTCCGCGTACCGGTGGCCTGCGCCGGGCTACTGGGTGACCGTGCGGAACAGCCAGTGGAGCCTGGCGGTCGCGGCTCCGGGGCGGGTGATGGTGACCGTGTCGACCAGGGTGCTGCGGGTCAGGTCGAGGTGGTCGTCGGGGCTGGCGAAGTTGGACAGCAGGGTCCCGTTCGGGCCGTCGCCGGTCCTGCACCACAGGTAGCCGTCGTCGTTGGGGCGGTAGTCGCCCATGGTGACGTAGTCGCCGTTCTGCGGGGCCCGGGGGTGAGCCGCCGTGGAGTTGACGTACTGGCGGCCGTAGACGAGGTAGACGCAGTTGCCCCCGCCGTCCGGTCCCGCGGAGATGGCGCTGAACCGCTGGTGGGTCCCGTGCGAGTCCGGGGCCAGGAACACCGGGTAGGGCGCGGTTTCCAGATCGTCGACCGAGAGCGCCGGGGTCGTGCCGCCGGAGTCCGTCGCGACGATCTCGGTGAACTGCGTGCTCTCCTGGGGGTCCTGGAGGAACCAGCGCTGGTTGGCCGTGCCGTCCTGGTCGCGGGCCACCACGCCGAGGCCCGGGCCGAGGTCCGTGAGGAACTGGCGGGTGACGTAGTTCTGCAGGGTCCAGGTGCCGTCGCCGCGGCGGACCGGTTGCCAGAGCTGGTCGAGCGCCGCGTTGGGCCACAGCACCGTCCGGGCGTCGCGCGCTCCGCCCTCCTGGCCGAGGTAGCGGCCGGCGTAGGGCGCGTTGGCGTGGAAGAGGCGGTAGTAGCCGGGGTACTCCGGGTCGGACGACAGGGTGAACACCTGTCCCTGGATGTTCGCCCGGTCGATCGGCTGGTCGCTGACCGCGTGGGTGCTGCTGCCGGGGGCGGCCACGTTGGTGGTGGCGGCGTTGCGCAGCACGGAGGGGCCCGCCACCGGCACCGTCACCGCCCCGGACCGCGGCGGGTTGGGCAGGTTGTCGACCTCCATGACGACGGGGTAGTGGTCCGACAGCAGCACGTTGCCGGCCCGGTTGATGCCCTGCACGCGGGGGTTCGCGGCGCCCGTGGGGGCGGCCGCGTAGTCGAGGACGCGGTCCGGGGTCTGGTTCCCCAGACGCCGGACGGTCGGGTGGGTGGGCAGCGCCGGGGCGGTCACCGCGAACTGGCCGTTGACCGCCGTTGCGAGCGACGTGTCGGGGACGCTCGGGTCGTCCGGGGGCAGCGGGATCCGGTTGAAGTCGCCGAGGGCGACCCAGGGCAGCGGGGTCTGGTTGGGGCCCGCGGTGGCCATCCGGGTTTGGATGTTGCGCAGCAGCCCGGGGTCGTCGTTGCCGCTCCCCGAGAGGCCGTGCACCGTGAAGTACACGACGCCGTCGACGTTGACGCCGAGCGCGGGCCGCCCGGAGGAGCCGTTGTCCAGCCCTGCCCGGACGACGTACACGTCCTGCGACGCGACTCGGCTGCGGGTCAGGACGGCCAGGTTGACCCGGCCCGTGTCGGTGGTGGGGTCGGTGTCCGTGTGCAGCCAGTAGAGGTAGCCCTGCGGCCTGGTGGCCGTTCCCCCGTACCGGTACTCGCGGATCGGGGGCGTGCGGCCGGCCCAGTCGAAGAACACCGGCGGGTTCTGCGGGATGTCCTGCTCGAACACTGCGCCGCCGGGCGGGGCGCCGGCCTCCTGGAGGGCGATGATGTCGGCCCCGTTCTGCAGGGCCAGCTGGTTCACCCCCAGTGTGTACTTGCTCTGGTAGGCGGCGGAGCCCTCGCCCGTCCCGCCGGCGGTGCCGGCGCCCTGCATGTTCCAGGTGGCGATCGTGCGGCGGTAGCCCGCGCGGGGGTCGAGGTCTCCGGTGTCCCGCAGGAACAGCGACGGCCGCTTGCCGACGTCGAGGGGGACGACGCCCTGGCCGGTGTAGTCGAGGGTCTCCCGGCCGGTCCAGTCCGGGATCGCCTGGCCGCCCTGGCCCAGCGGCTGGAACCTGGCGGGGTTGGCGTTGGCGGAGCCGAACTGGAAGGCGGTGCCGGACTGGGTGCCGTACGGCGCGTAGGGCTCGTACGGTCCGCCGGGTGTCGTCTGCTTGGCCATCGTGTTGTTGTGGAAGACGTTCTGCGGGCCCGAGGAGCCGGACCACTTGACCGCCTTCGGGCCGGCCGCCCACCAGATCGGGTACCACGTCCCCTCGTCGACCTCGCCGCCCTCGCCGCCGCAGTTGGTCGTGCAGCTGCCCGAGCGGTGCTCGTACGGGACCCTCAGCGTGTTCTGCTCGAAGAGGTTGTCGTGCTCCCAGCCTCCGTGCAGGTTGAGGTCGGAGTCGAGGTCGTTGCGGAAGGCGACGTTGCCGCTGGCCGACCACTGGAAGGTGAAGTGGCGCAGGTTGCGGCTGAGGTTGTAGGCGTACAGGGAGTCCCAGACCCGGCTGCCGCGCAGGTAGCCGTTGCCGCCCTTGCCCTTGTTCCAGGCGCCGTCGAAGCTGTTGCGCTCGATCTGGAGGTTGCGGGCGTCCTCGGTGACGATCGGGTGCGAGCCGGTCATCTCGGCCTTCAGTCCGCGGGCCCAGTCGTTGGCGGCCCACTTGAAGACGATGCCGTGCATCGCGTACTCGGGCGCCATGTTGCCGTAGTTGTGGACGGCCTGGGCGGGCGTCAGGGCGTAGGTGCCGCCGCCGAGTTTGGGCAGGCCGTTCATGTCCTGGGTGAAGGCGAAGTCCTCGAAGCCGACGCCCTCGACCACCTTCAGCGGGGTGACCTTGCTGGCGTACGGCTTGTCGGCCAGCGCCGGGGAGCCGTCGGAGGTGGAGTCGACCGGCAGGTCCCACTCCAGCGGGCGGTCCAGGGTGACCGTCTTCGCGGCGGCGTCGACCGCGTTGACGCGGAACATCTGCTGCCGCATGTGGAGGTTGTCCATCTGGCTGCGGTCGGAGACGCCCTGCTGCTCGTAGAATTTGACGCTGTTGGCCGCGCCGACCCAGACGTAGCCGCCCGGGGAGAACTTCTTCGTGTCGGCCTTGGGGTCCAGCTGCACGACGTCTTGGCCCTGGCGGGCCGCCCAGCCGGGGTCGGAGGCCCGGGCGGCGACCTTGATGCCGGAGGCCCAGTGCTGGTTGACGCTGCCCTCGAAGAGGTCCTTGCGGTTCGCCGGGGCGGCGGCCCAGTCGTCCTGGTAGCGGTCGGCGATGTCCCGGGTCTGGACCCGGAACAGGCCGCGGCCCGGCCAGATCCAGCCGCCGGTGCCGACGTCGTTGCCGCTGCCGGCCTTCATGCCGTCCTGGTCCCAGCGGCCGTTGACCAGGGTGTCGTAGCGGGTGTTGACGTCGGGCCGGAACACCAGGCGGGTGCCGCCGTCGCCGGAGCCCTGGCCGCGCAGGACGAGGTAGTCGGCGTCCACGGAGATCTGCCGGGAGACGTCGATCCGGCCAGCGGGCAGGGAGATCAGCGAGAGGCTGTTGAAGTTGGCGTTCGGCGAGCAGGTGGCCTTGATGTCGTCGACGGCCTTCTGCAGGCCGCTGGTGTCGTCGGCGCCGTCGTCCGCCCGTACGCCGTACTTGGCGGCGAGCACGTCGGGGGTGATCCGGCAGGCGGGGTTCGTGGTCAGGTCGCCGTCGCCGGGCAGGGGCCGGCCGCCGCGGAAGCCGACGCGGGACCAGTCGGGCATGCCGGCCGGCGGCCCGGTGCGGTTGGCGGAGCTCAGGTCCGGGCCCTCGGCACCGGGGCCGGCCGTGACGGAGCCGGCCGCGGCCGGGGCCGCGGTGGCCGTCGCCGTGGCGGCGAGCGCCGGCAGGGTGAGGGAGAGCAGCAGGCCGGACAGCAGCGCGGCCGTTGGTCGTTGACGTTTCACGGGACCTCATTCGGGGGGTCACAGGAATGCCCCCGGCTCCTTGGACGAGCCGGGGGCGGTGTGGTGAACGGTCCGGTCCGCCGGCGGTGGCGCGGACCGGACGCGGCCGCTAGTAGCAGCCGAAGCGCAGGCCGGAGATCCGATCGTTCTTGTAGTAGTCGGGCCCGCCCGCGTCGTAGTCGGCCTTCTTGCCCCAGCTCCAGGCCGGCGCGTAGTCGACCTGGGACGGGTGGAGCTCGCCGTACGGGTCGTCCCAGAACTCCACCGAGCACTGCGAGTTGTTGATCCAGGAGGACACCTGGTTGTCGGCCACGGTCCCGTTCAGGAAGTGGACCTGCGTCAGCCGGACGATCAGGCTGCCGCTGCCGGCGGGCGGCGGGGTCACGATCGCCTTCGAGCCCGTGCCGCCGCTGTTCTGGTAGAGGCAGAGCGCCCAGTCCGGGCAGCCGTCGTACGGGGAGTTGGCGGCGGAGGCCGGCGCCGCCGAGAGGAACATCATCGCCCCGGTGATCGCGCCCGCGACGGCGACGGTCGCCGGCTTGAAGGTTTTGAGGGCCATGGTGGAACTCGCTTTCCGGGTCTGCCTGCGGCTGCGGCGCAGGCGGGTGACAGTGCTCGACGGTGTTCGTACGCGGCGGGCCCGGGGGCGGGCCCGCCGCACCACGACACTTCCAGGGACCGGGAGCCGGTGGCATCGGTCAGATGACTGCGGATCCCCCGGCGGGTACGGCCGCGTGTCGGCGGGTCAGACGGCCAGGGCCTCGACGGTGACGGGGATGTTGCCCCTGGTCGCCTTCGAGTACGGGCAGATGCGGTGGGCGGCCTCGGCGAGTTCCTCGGCGGTGTGCTGGTCGACGCCGCCGAGGCGCGGGGACAGCGTGGCCAGGAGCGAGAACTCGCCGTCGTCGCCGCGGTGGAGGGTGATCTCGGCGGTGACCGAGGTGCTGGTCGGTCTGACCCTGCGCTGGGCGGCGGCGTGGCGCAGGGCTCCCAGGAAGCAGGCGGCCCAGCCCGCGGCGAGGAGCTGTTCCGGGTTGGTGGCGTCGCCGGCTCCGCCCAACTCCCTCGGAATGGACAGGCGGTGGTCGAGCAGCCCGTCGGCGGAGCGGACGGTGCCGCCGTTGCGGCCTTCGCCGGTGGCTTCGACCGTGGCGGTGTAGCTGGTGGACATGGCGGGTCTCCCTCGCGTCGGGGTCCTGAACGGCCGTCCTCAGACTCCCGGTGGCGGCGCCCCGTCGAGCCCGTGCCGGACCCTGGTCCCCCCTGGTCCGGCACGGGCCAGGGTTCGACACGGGCTCGACGGGCCCGCGTTCCCGGGATCGTGGTCCGTGGTCGGCGAACACGGGAAGGGGCCGGGGCATGACCGGGTTGCAGCGACGGGGTGTCACCACGGCGATGGTGGGCCGCGAGGACGAGCAGGCGGAGCTCGCGGCGTTCGTGCGTGCCGCCCCGGGCGGGGCGCTCCTCCTGCGGGGGGAGGCAGGGGTCGGCAAGAGCGCGTTGCTGGGCCACGCCGCCGCGCTGGCGGAGCGGGAGGGCCACCTCGTCGTCCGGGCCGCCGGCGTCGAGGCGGAGTCCGGGTTGCCCTACGCCGGGCTGCACCAGGTCCTCCATCCTCTGCTCGCCGACGCGGCACGGCTGGAGGACGGGCCCCGGACGGTGTTCGACGCCGTCTTCGGCGGGGTCCGGGACGATCCGCCCTCGGTGATGACGCTCGGCATCGCCGTGCTCGGCCTGCTGTCGCGCTCCGCCGCGCAGCGGCCGCTGCTTCTGGTCCTCGACGACGGTCAGTGGCTGGACGACTCCAGTGCCGACGTCTGCGGCTTCGTCGGCCGCCGCCTGGCCGGTGGCCCGGTGAGACTGCTGGTCGCGGTCCGCACCGACCTCGCGTCGCGCTTCGACACCGCCGCGCTGCCCGAACTGCCCGTCGCCGCCCTCGCCGACGAGGACGCGGCACGCCTGCTGGACCACCGGTACCCGGATCTGGGCCGGCCGGTCCGCCGGGCCGTGCTGGAGCAGGCCCGGGGCAACCCGCTGGCGCTGCTGGAGCTGCCCGCCCACCTCGCCGACCGGTCCGGCGGCCTCCCGGGCGAGGAGCTGATCGGCCGGCACGGCGTGCCGCTCCCCCGGCGGCTGCAACGGATGTACGGCACCCGCATCGCCGCCCTCGACGAGCCCGTCCGGTCCGAACTGCTGAGGGGCGCGCTCGACGGCGCCGGCACCCCGAGCGGCTCCGACGCCTTCCCCGGCACCCGCTACCGGATGCGCGACGCCGACCCCGCGGTGGCCGCCGGGCTGCTGGACATCGACGCGGTCACCGGCGACCTCGTGTTCCGCCACCCGCTGGTGCGTTCCGCCGTCGTGCGGATGGCCACCCCCAACCAGCGCCGCGCCGCGCACCTGGCGCTGGCTCAGCTTCACCGGGAGAGCCTCGAACGGCGGGCGACGCACCTGGCGGCGGCCACCGTCGATCCGGACGAGGAGGTCGCCGGCGTCCTGGAGGCCGCGGCCGAGTCGGCGACCCGGCGCGGCGGCGCGCTGGCCGCGGTGAGCTGGCTGACCCGGGCCGCCGAGCTCAGCGAGAACCGCGCCGGCCGCTCCCGGCGGCTGGCCGACGCGGCCTTCGTCGCCGGTCACGCCGCCCGCCTCGGCCAGGCGCACCGGCTGGTCCACGCGGACCTCGCGCCCGGTTCGGCGGAGTCGCCGGCCTCGGTGCTGGCGGCCGCCTACCGGGCGCTCTACCAGGACGGGGACGTACGCTCCACCCACCGCCAGGTCTCGGCCGCGATCGAGAGGCTCCGGGACCGCAGGACCGACGTCGGATCCGACGAGGTCCTCACCCGGCTGGTGGTCCTCCTCCTGGCGATCAGCCAGTTCGGCGGGGAGCGCGCGACCTGGGAGAGCACCCACGAACTCCTGGCCTCCCTGGGCGACTCCCTCACCGGGCGCGCGCGCCTGTTCAGCGACACGTGGAGCGATGTGACCAGGCACGGGGCGGGCCGGGCCGGGCCGGTGCGACGGGCCGCCGCCGACCTGTCGGGCCTGGAGCCCTGGGACGTCGCACGGTTGGGCACGGCCGCGTACCACCTCGACCTCCTGGGCCACTACCGCCCCCACCTGCAGCGCGTCGTGGACCGCGAGGTGGAGACCGGAGCCGTGGCCACCGGCATGGTCATGCTGCACCTGATCATGCTCGACCAGATGGCGGCCGGTGAGTGGGCCCGGGCCGAGGAGACCGGGCAGCGCGGCCTGGACCTGGCGACGGAGCACGGCCACCAGTTGTTCGCCGCCCAGAGCCGCGCGTACCTGGCCCAGGTGGCGGCGCTGCGCGGGCAGGCCGGTCGGGCGCGGGACCTCCAGGCCGAGGTGGACGCCTGGGCCCGCCCGCGCGGACTGGGGTTCCTGACCCAGGTCGCCGACTCCGCCGGCGCGACCGCCGCGCTGGGCTCCGGCGACTACGAGACCGCCTACCTCTACGCCATCGGGATCACCCAGCCGGGCGAGTTCCGGCCCTACGCGTACCAGGCCTCGCGCACCCTGCTCGATCTCGTCGAGGCCGCCCGGCACACCGGCCGCGTCGAGCAGGCCCGGGCGCACGCCCTCGCCGCCCGCGACGCCGGTCTGCCGTCCGTGTCGCCCCGCCTGGCGCTGATCACGTACGGCGCGCTGGCGATGACCGCCGAGGACGAGCGGGAGGCGGCCGAGATGGTCGTCCGCGCCGAATCCCAGCCGGAGGCCGCCCGCTTCCCGTTCGAGCTGGCCAGGATCCGGCTGGCGCACGGCGTCCGGGTGTGCCACGTCCGGGGCCGGGCGGCGGCGCGGCCGTACCTGGTGGCGGCGGCCGAGGCGTTCGAGCGGCTGGGCGCGGCCGGCTGGACCGAACGGGCCCGGGCCGAACTGCGCGCCACCGGGACCGCGCACCGCGTCCCGACGCCGGACCTCGCCTCGCTGACCTGGCAGGAACGCCGCATCGCCGAGCTGGCCGCCGGGGGTCTGACGAACAAGGAGATCGGCGAGCGGATGCACCTGTCGCCGCGCACCGTCAGCTCACACCTGTACCGCGTGTTCCCCAAGCTGGGCATCACGGCCCGGGCGGCGCTGCGCGACGCGCTGAGCCGGAGCGACGCCCTGAGCCGGACCGACGCGGCGCAGGTCTGACGCCCGCTGAGCGGGTCACGGCGCTCGTGTCCGGTCCTCCTGGCCGGACACGAGCAGGAGCGGCCCGCGCGCCGGATCGGCCGTGCCCGCCACGGTGTCGGCGGGCCCCGCCTCCCGGGTCCGCGAGCAGCCCGGGCGGAAGCACGGCGGGAACAGTCGAGATGACTGCATGCGACGGCCCGGCAGAGCCCTCACGCCCGTCCGGGTGCCCCGGCGTCATGTGACGGATGCGCCGGGCCGGTTGGCGAAGAACAGTGGAGGCACCGGCCCGTACGAGCACCGCCTGCTCGACGGCGTCGGCCACAACGCGCCGCAGGAGGCGCCGACGGCCTTCGCCCAGGCCGTGGTGGACGCCGACCACCTCTGAGCCCGGCGGGCGGAGCGGGCGTGGCCCGTGGCTACCGCCCGGCCAGGGCGCCGTCGAGCTCACGGCGGGAGGAGATCCCCAGCTTGGTGAAGACCTTGCGCAGGTGCCACTCGACCGTGCGGGGGCTGAGGAACAGCCGCGCACCGATCTCCGCGTTCGCGTGCCCGCCGGCCGCGAGGCGGGCGATCTGCGCCTCCTGCGGCGTCAGGACCGGTGCGCCGGGGGCCCGCGTGCGGACGGTCTCGCCGGTGGCGAGCAGTTCGCGCCGGGCCCGCTCGGCGAACGCCTCCATGCCCGTCGCCGCCGCCTCCTCGTGCGCCGCCCTCAGTTCGGTACGGGCCTGGGCGCGCCGGTTCTGGCGGCGCAGCCACTCCCCGTACAGGAGGCGGGACCGGACCTCGAACACGCGGAGCCCGCCCCGGCCGAAGTGGTCGACGGCCTCGCGGTAGCGGTCCTCGGCCTGCCCGGGTGCCCCGGTCAGGGCGACGGCGACCGCATGGGCGCCCAGGGCCCACGGCGTGCCGGCGCGGCTCCAGTCGGCGAGCCGCTCGCAGGCCCGGGCCGCCGCGGCCGGGTCGCCGGCCCGGGCCGCGGCCTCGACCAGCTCGCTGCAGGTCCACTGGTGCACGACGGGGTCGTCGTGCTCCGCCCCGCGCACCGCCGCCTCCAGGGCGAGCGCGTAGTTGCCCAGGCCGTTGTGGAGCACGGCGCGGGCGCACGCCGCCACGTCGACGAGCCGGCCCAGGCCCCGCTGCTCGCCCTCGTGCTCCATCGCCTCGATGACCTCCAGGGCCGGCCGTTCCCGTCCCCGGTACGCGCTGATCACGGCGGCCGGGGCCGAGCGCTTCACCACGCCGACGGCCTCTTCGAGGGCCGCGGCCTCGGCCAGCAGGTCGCCCGCCTGGGACAGGTGCCCCGCGAAGCCCAGCGCGTACGCCCGGTAGGGCAGTGCCGTCGGGAGGACCGACAGGGTTCCCGTGCGCCGGGCGAAGCGGACCATCCGGTCGCCGACGTCCAGCCAGGCGGGGAGGTCGCCCAGCACCGCGGCGGCGTTCGCGGCCGCCAGCAGGACGGACGGGTCCTCCTCGTCAGTGAGCGAGCGCTGCGCCCGTGCCAGCAGCGGGAAGGCGGCGGCCGGCCCGTCCACGGTCCAGCTGACCAGGGCCCGGAGGAGGACACCCGCCGTCTCCTCCCCGGCCGGCAGGTCGCGAGCGGCCTCGGCGACCCGGCGCAGTGCGCCTTCGTCGTACCGGCCGACCCACAGGGCCGCGTCGAACGCCGCGAGGTAGGTCTCCCGTGCGGCGGCCGGGTCGAGGTCCCTGAGCGGGCCCGCCGCGTCGAGCAGCGGCCGCACCGCACCCAGCCCCGAGTCGGTCAGGGACGAGGCCCTGGCCCGCAGCCGGCCGGCCAGCGCCTGCTGCAGCCGGTCCAGCGGCGCCAGTTCGGCGGCCGCCAGCAGGTCGGGCACCCGGGCCGGCAGGCCTGCGGCGACGTGGGCCGCGGCGGCCGCCAGCGCGCGCCGGGCCCGCTCCTTCGGGTCGGGGGTGAGCGCCGCCGCCCGTTCCAGGAAGGACGCGGCGGCCGCCCGGCCACCGCGTGCCAGGGCCCGGTCGGCGGAGCTCTCCAGCGCGGCCGCCACCTGCTCGTCCGGCCCGACCGCGGCATGGGCCCGGTGCCAGGCACGCCGGTCGGGGTCGCGCTCGGCGTCGGTGGCCTCGGCCAGGGCGCCGTGCGCGGCGCGCAGCGCCGCGGAGTCCGCGCCGCGCCACACCGCCGACCGCACCAGCGGGTGCCGGAACCGCACCGGGACTCCCAGACTGATCAGGTCCGCGGCCTCGGCCGGTCCCGCGGCCTCCAGCCCGATGCCCAGCAGGCGCAGGGCGTGCCACAACAAGGGCCCGTTGCCGACCGGTTCGACCGCCGCGACCAGCAGCAGGGCCCGGGTGTCGTCCGGCAGCGCCTCGACGCGCCGTCGGAAGCCGTCCTCGACCCGGGTCGCCAGCGGTCCGGTGCCGGGCCCGCCGAAGCCGAACGCCAACTCCACCGGTGACAGGCCCCGGGGCAGTTCCAGCAGGGCGAGGGGGTTGCCGCCGGTCTCGGCGACGATCCGGTCCCGCACCCGGGCGTCGACCGGCCCCGGCAGCACACCGTCCAGCAGCGCCCGGGCGTCGGCGTCGGCCAGCCCGCGCAGGAGGAGGTCCGGCAGACCGGAGAAGCCCTCGTCCCCCTCCCCGTCGGTGGTCCGCTCGGCGAACACCAACGCCACCGACTCCGCGTCCAGTCGACGCCCGACGAACGTCAGGATCCGCTGGGACATCAGGTCCAGCCACTGCGCGTCATCGACCAGGCACACCAGCGGGGACCGGGCCGCCGCCTCGGCGAAGAGGCCCAGGACCGCGATCCCGACCAGCAGCATCTCGGGCGGGTTCCCCGTGCTCAGGCCGAACGCGACGCGCAGCGCGTCCTGCTGCACCGGCGGCAGTCGGTCGAGCTGCGACAGCAGCGGGGCACACAGCCGTTGGAGGGCCGAGTAGGCGAACTCGGCCTCGGCCTCGACGCCCGCCGCGCGGACGACCTGAGCCTGCCCCGCCTCCCCCGCCAGGTGGTCGAGCAGCGCCGACTTGCCGACGCCCGCCTCGCCCCGCAGCACCAGCACGCGGCTGCGCCCGTCCCGCACCTCCCGCAGCAGACGGTCCAGCACCACCAACTCCCGGGCACGCCCGAGCAGCTGGTGGTTCGTGTGCGGTGGCATGGCACCTCCGGCAGGAGTTCCTCCCGGAGGAGCTACGCCCCCATTCTACGAACGCGCCGGTACTGCTACGGGCCCGATCGATTCCGGAGGCGGTACCGGCCGGCGCGTTCCCGTGTCCGGCCGACCCGGCGTCAGGCCGGGACCACCCGGTAACTCAGCACCGGCCACGGCAGGTTGGACTGGGCCAGCGAGCCGGTCGCCCACGGGTTGGCGCCGGTGCAGCCCTCGCCGGCGTACAGCAGCACGGACGCGGAGCCGGAGACGACCTGGACCGAGCGGGCGGGCGCCGACAGCGTGTGGCAGGTGCCGAGGTCGTCGAGGTCGACCGTGGTCACCGCGCCGCTCCCGCCGGTGCCCGCGTAGAGGTGGGCGCCCGGCTGCAACGGGGGCCAGCCGGCGGCGGCTTGCGCCGATCCGGCGCCGATGCCCAGCACGGCGGCGGCGACGGCCACCGCGGCGGCCGAGCCTCGGAACACGGCGTTAGGTGTGAACATGTGACCACCTTCTCTGTCGATGTGACGGTGTTGCCGGAGGTCCTGCCGGATGTCCTGCCGGAGGTCCTGCCGCCGGCAGGCTCAGCCCCGGCCCTCCATCCTCGGCCCCGCACCGCCCCTTCCGCATCCGTCATCTGACGGCACTCGCGGCCACCGGGCGCACGGGGCCCGCCGGTTGACGGGCCGCAGTCGGATGACCGATGCGCGGTCCCGTCGCCGACCGGCACGGTGGTGGCAGCCGCCCGACCCCACCCGCGCCCGGAACGAACGGCCCGTCGGCAAGCTCTTCGACTACGGCCGCCGGGTCCTGGACGCTCTCGGCATCCGGTACGGCGCGGCGCACCTGGAGATCAAGCTGACCCCGGACGGCCCACGGCTGGTCGAGGCGGGCGCCCGCGTTTCGGGGCTGCCCCACTACACGACCGAGGTCCTGGGCGAGGGCCCGCTGGAGTGGACCGTCGACGCCTACGCCCGGCCCGAACGGTTCCTCGCCCGCGCCGGCCGTCCCTACGCGCGGCGGCACGCGTTCGCCTGGGCGGCGCTGGTCGCCCCGGCCTCGGGACGGCTGCGGGGCTACCGCGCGCTGGACCGGCTGGAGCACCTGGAGAGCTTCCGTTCCCTCACCGTGCTGGTGCGACCCGACGAGGCGATCACCGCGACGACCTACGACCGCGAGTACCCGGCCACCCTGACGCTCCGCCACCCGGTGGACGCCGTCCTGCAGCGCGACCTCAACACGGTGCGCTACCTGGACGGCCCCGGGATGTACGAGATCGACCACCCGCCCGGACCCGGCCCTGCCGTACGGAGGCTGATGCGCGAGCGACCGTAGCGCCGGGCGCCGCGCCGGCGCGCGGCGTTCCTACCTCCACTGGATCCAGTAGCTGTGTGCGTCGTCGGCCGGAGTGTCCCCGGTGGACGTCGGCTCCGTCCAGCGGGCGCCGGTGAGCACGCTTCCGGCGGGAACGTTCACCGCCGCGGCCTGCTCGACCGACTGGCCGGGGGCGACCCTCCCCGGGGCGTGGGGGCGGCAGGTGGGTGTCTCGACGGCCTGCCGCGCCCCGCCGCCGATGAGGTGTGCGGTCGTGACGGTGCCGTCCGAGAGCACCCCTTCCATCAGGAGCGCCGGTCTGCCGTGGACGGTCTGGTGCTGCAGGCCGTCCAGCAGGCCGCCGCTGAACGTCTCGCTCGTGGGGACCTTCCACACCCCGACGCCGTCGGTCGGCAGCCGGGCGGGCACCTCCGTGCCTCCGAGGTTGGTCATCGTGAAGTGGACGCAGTAGAGGGTGTCGCCGCCACCCGGGCTGACCACTCCTCCGACGGGGGCGATGGAGGTGACGGTGACGCCCAGGGTGGTCCGGGCGAAGGAGGTGTGCCCCGGGTCTGAGCCGGCGTTGTAGATGAAGGGGATTCTCGCCGTCTCGCCCTGTGCCATGACGGTTCCGGAGGCCGTCTCGTCCTTGCGCAGCGGATGCACGTCGGCGGGAGGGTCGCGCCACCACCGGTCACCGGTCATGTAGGAGCCGCCGACGCCTACGGCGCCCATGGCCAGCACGACAGCGGCACCGGTCAGCACGGCCGTCCGCCGGCTGCGGCGCGGGCGGGAGGAGTCCGCCGACACGGCCGTACCCGGCGCGGTGGCGGGCACCGTGGGGGGCGGAGTCCCCGGGTCCCCGGGTGCCGGAGCGGAACCTGCCGGGCCGGGGGTGGTGGACTCGGACTCACCCGCGCTGCCGCCCGGGTTCAGCAGCGCGAGAGCGGCCGCCGCGGTCGGAGGCCGATCGGCCGGGTCCTTGGCGAGCAGGTCCAGTACGAGCCGGTCCAGGTGCTCGGGGATCTCCGGGCGCTTGGTGCTCGGCGCGGCGGGCAACTCGCCGAGGTGCTGGTAGAGCAGCGAGGCGACACCGGTGGTGGTGTCCACCCAGGCCGCGCCGGTGAGCAGTTCGTACAGGACGCAGCCGAAGGAGTACAGGTCGGTGCGCTGGTCGACGGGCCTGGCCTGGATCTGCTCGGGGGCCATGTAGAGCGGTGTCCCGGCGATGCCGCCGGTCGAGGTGATCCCGGTGGCGTCGGCGAGCCGGGCGATGCCGAAGTCGCAGACCTTCACCCGGCCGTTCGCCAGCAGGAAGAGGTTGGCGGGCTTGATGTCACGGTGGGTCACGCCCTGCCCGTGAGCGGCGCCCAGCGCGTCCAGGATCTGCCGACTGAACTCCGTCACCTGCTCGATCGGGACGCCGCCGGGGTGCTGGGCGACCACCGAGTGCAGGTCACGCCCCTGGAGCAGTTCCATGACCAGGAAGAGCAGGGTGTGGCCTCCCTCCTCGACGTGCTCGTCGATGTCGAACACCGTGGTGATGCCCGGGTGGTTGAGGTTGGCCGCGATCTCCGCCTCGCGGCGGAACCGGGCGACGGCGTCGCGATCGGCCACGACGGCCGACGACAGCGCCTTCACCGCCACGGGCCGCTGCAGCCGCTCGTCCCGGCCCCGCCAGACCTCGCCCATCCCGCCGCGGCCCAGCGGCTCCTGGAGCAGGTACCGCCCGGCCATTCGCATACCGCTACGCACGATCATCCCCCGATGAACAGGCCACATGATTGATGGACGTTCAGGTTGCGAGGGAGAGCATGCCATCCCCGACACCACCAGGCGCAGGGGCGGGGGCTTGCGCGGCAACCGTCACCGATCTGTTCAGCGGACCCAGGCCCGGGTGAGGTCCTGGACGGCGGAGCCGTCGAGGTCGGCGAGCTTGGTCGCGGTGAACTCCCGGGCCCACTGCGAGGTCTGGATCCGGAAGGCCGGTCGCTCGTCGGTCAGGGCCGCGACGATCGGGGCGGCGGCCTCGGCCGGGGACTGGGCGTTGGCGAACGAGCTCTGGGTGCGGGAGAGGTAGGCCTGGAGGGCCGGGGCGTAGGGCCCTGCCTCGGCGAGCACGGCGGGGATGTCCAGGCCGAGGTTGGCGACGAACTCGCTCGCCACCGCGCCCGGTTCGACCACGGTGACGGCGACGCCCACGGTGGCGGCGACGGGGGCGAGGGACTCCATGAAGCCTTCGACGGCGAACTTGGCCGCACAGTACGCCTCGTTGAAGGGCTGGCCGACGACGCCGCCCACGCTGGTGACCGTGACGACCCTGCCGCCGGAGGCCCGCAGGTGGGGCAGGGCGGCCCGGGTGGTCGTCACGACGCCGAAGAAGTTGACCTCCATGACGGCGCGGACGTCGTCGAGGCTGCTCCGCTCGATGGTTCCGACCCCGGCGGCGCCGGCGTTGTTGACCAGCGCGTCGAGGCGGCCGTGCTCGGCGATCACCTCGTCCAGGCAGGCGGCGACGCTCTCGGGGTCGACCACGTCCAGGCGCTTGACCTGGACGCGGTCGGCGAGGCCGTTCTCGTCGGCGCCCTTGAGCAGGGCCCCGGCCTTGCCGGTGTCCCGCATGGTGGCGATGACGGTCCAGCCGGCGCGGGCGGCGCCGAGGGCGGCGGCCAGGCCGATGCCGGAGGACGTGCCGGTGATCAGGACGATCTTCTCGCTGGTCATCAAGGGTTCTCTCCATCAGGGCGTGGCCGACGACAGGAAACGGGGAACTCCCCGCTTGCTGTCGACGATAACCGGGGGGTTCCCCGGTTGTCCACGTAGACTGATGACCTGACGAAAGGAGCAGCCTGTGACGAGCCGCCCAGGTCCACTGCGGGCCGACGCCCGCCGCAATCGGGAGCGCATCCTCGAAACGGCCGTCCGTGCCTTCGCCGAACAGGGGCCGGACGTCGCGTTCGACGCGATCGCCAAGGCCGCGGGAGTCGGCTCGGCCACGCTCTACCGCCACTTCCCCACGCGTGAGGCACTGGTCGAGGCGGCCTACCGCAACGAACTGGCCCGCGTCTGCGACAGCGCCGCGGAACTGCTGGCCGACAACCCGCCGGACTGGGCGATGCGGCTCTGGATGGACAGGTTCATCGACTACGTGGCCGCCAAACAGGGCATGGCCGACGCCCTGCGCGCCGCCGTCGCATCCGGCGCGGACCCCTTCGCCCAGACCCTCGACAAGCTGGGCACCGCGATCGAGTCCCTGCTGCGCGCCGGGGCCGAGGCCGGCCTCCTGCGGTCGGACATCGACCCCCTCGACGTCGGTCTCAGCCTCACCGGTGTCGCACAGGTCACCGGCACCCCCGCCCAGCGCGGCAGGGCCGGCCGGCTCCTCGACCTCCTCCTCGACGGACTCCGCTACGGCACGGGCCGGTAACCTCCGGCGCGGAGCAACCAGGAAGAGCGGCAGCTCCTGCTCCGCCGCGCGGACGGGTCACGTCCACATCCGCAGCGTCGGCGTTCATGAGCGCTCATCGGATGTGGTCCCAAAGTGGCCCCAGAGCCGGCAACCCCGCTGCTGCTACTGTCGGTAACCGAGATCTGTCGGTCCTTCAGCAAGCACCGCCGCGCGATCCCAACAGTCGCTGCATCAACGGCCCTGGCCGGCCGCAAAGGTCCGGCCCCTGCGGGCAGATCATGGCCGCTTGTGCCCGGCAATATCGGGCCACTCGCTCGTTCTTCGCACGTCGATGACGGCGATCCCGGCCGCCTTCGCCGCCGCCAGTCCCTCGTCGGTGTTCTCGAATGCCAGACAGTCGGTCACCGGTTGGCCGAGGCGCCCGGCGGCGAGTAAGTAGACCTCGGGATCCGGCTTGAGCTGGTGAACGTCCTCCCGGCCGAGTACGACGTCGACGAGCTGCGCGAGACCGGTGGCCGTGAGCCAGGTGCGGATCACCCGGCCGTCGTTGGCGCTCGCGACGGCGATCGGGCCCTGGCGAGCCAGGCGGCGCAGGGCGTCGCAGGCAGCCGGGATCGGTGGGGCCTGGTGGAGATTCGAGATCCAGTACGTGCGGGCCGCGGACAGGAAAGCGTGATCGGGCATCACGTGGGAGGGGATGCCGAACCGTTCGCGCAGCCGGGACACGGACACGAACGGCTCGGCTGGCAGCCGTGTCGGGGGCAGAGCTGCGCCGAATGCGCGCAGTGTCGCGTGGATCGTCTCGACGTTGAGCCGGTCGGAGTCCACCAAGGTGCCGTCGAAGTCGAAGATGTGGGCCCTGTAGGCCTGCAAGCGGTCCACTCGTGCCAGGTGGTCAGGCCCCATCCTCGGCGAGGCGCTCAACTGGCGGCTGTGCGCCGGGCGATGACGCTGTAGGCCGACAGCTTGTCCTTCGGCAGGCTCACTGCCATGTTCTCGGCCATGTTCTGCAGCTCTCCCAGCGTTCCCGGTCCGCCTTCGGGGAAGTTCGCCTCGATGTTGGACCTGGTCTGCTGGAACCAGTGGGCGACCTCGGCATTCGAGGGCAGGATCCGCATGTCCTGGATCGCGAAGCCGTTGCCCTCCAGCACCTCCGCGAAGTACTCCGGTGTCTTGCGGTTCGCGCAGGCCACCCGGTCGACGAGATCGGGCACTTCGGAGGAGTAGCTGCCGAGGTCCCCGTGGTAGAGCGTGTCCGAGATGATGACGGTCCCACCCGGTCCCACCCGGGATGACAGCGCGCGAACCGCGTTCTCGAAGACCTCGTTGGGGAAATGGGTGTAGACGCCACGGACGATGACCAGGTCGTACGGCTGCTGCGGGTCGGGGAGCAACCCGATGTCCTGGCCGTCGCACAGAAATAGCCGCACCCGGTCGAGCAGCTCGTGGTCTGCCAGGAACTCTGCGCAGTAGTCGAGCTGGCGCGGGCTGATGTTGATGGCATCGATCTGCGGGCACTCGGGGAAGCGGCGGGCGAGCAGGAAGGAGACGAATCCCCACCCGCACCCCAGGTCGAGGATGCGCCGGATGCGGGGCCGGCGCTCGGACAGCAGTTCCGCCAGCCCGAGCTGTCGGTCGAAGTAGCGAACGCCCGCTTCCCCGAGGGAGAGTGCTCGCGAGGAACCCTCGTACAGCCCCCATTGGAACAGCAGGGTGTCGCCCAGGGCTTTGCGCCACAGCTCCGGCGGGTCGTCGTAGGTGTCGACGACCTTGGCCCGGTACGGGTTGAGGGAGGGCCCGTCGATGCGGGTGTACAGCGTTGTGCGGTCAGCGGGTCTGCCCAGCCGGCTACGATGCTCGATCGCCATGGTCCCCCCTGCGGCCCGACCCTGCTGGACCCGAGGTGTCTTACCACCTCGGGCGGAGGCTACACATGGGAAGCCCCATTCGGCCAGGGTATGGCCTGAGCCTGCGGTCTGCGGTCAACTCGACGGTCGACGGTGAGAGTGCCGTCTGACCTGTGCCGTGGGAAATGATCCCGGAATTCGCGGGAAGCAGCCCACCGATTCCCTGCGAAAGCAGCACGTCAGCAGCATTGCGTCGGTTGACCAAGGAGGATCTCGCCCCGAACACACGGGGTCCTTCCGGCGAGGCCGGACCGGCCCGTGCAGCCCCCGCCCCCGCGAGGTGGGCCAACCCGTTGCCCAGGTCGCGGGCGGTGTACGCCATGGGCATGCGGGGCAGCTTCCATCAGCGGTCTCGCGCGACGTTGGTCAGGCCGGTCGGGTCGTTCCTTGACGCGACCTCCGCCCGGATCGCTCCCTGGGCAACCTCGCGGGCCGGCCCGGCGTCATACGGAACACCATCCCCTGTTGCATGAAGTCGACCACCCCCCAAAGCCCTGCAAGCCGAAGCCGACGCGAGCGACGCACGCCCGCGCGGGCCCAGGAGAGGAACGAAGCCATGAGCAACGCCGCCGAACGAGTCGTCGTGGTCACCGGAGCAGGGTCAGGCATCGGTGCGGCAGTCGCGCACCGGTTCGCCGCCGAAGGTGCCACCGTGGTGGTCGTCGGGCGGACGCGGGAGAAGCTGGAGGGGACCGCCGCTGCGGCTCCCGCAGGCGGGAGCGTCCTGGTGCGCACCGCGGACCTCACCGTGCCGGAGGAGGCCGAAGCGCTGATCGCCTCCACCGTGGCGGAGTTGGGGCGCCTCGATGTCCTGGTCAACAACGCGGGGGCGCCCTCGTTCGGGACCGTCGAGGCCGTCGCCCCGGATGCGTGGAGGGCGGTGATGGCGGTCAACCTCGATGCCGTCTACCACACCAGCCGGGCGGCGGTTCGGCACCTGCGGGCCACGCGCGGCTGCATCGTCAACGTCGGCTCGGTGAGCGGCCTGGGCGGCGACTACGGCATGGCCGCCTACGACGCCGCCAAGGGCGCGGTGGTCAACCTCACCCGGGCCATGGCGCTGGACCACGCGCCCGAGGTCCGGGTCAACGCCGTCCACCCCGGGTTCACGCTCAACACCGGGATCACCGCGGGTCTCACGGCCGACATGCCCGTCGTTCAGTCCTTCGCCGGTCGCATCCCCTTCGGCCGCGCCGCCGAACCGGAGGAGATCGCAGGAGTCGTCGCCTTCCTCGCCGGGCCCGACGCACGCTATGTGACCGGGGCTCAGATCCCGGTCGACGGCGGCCTCGGCGCGGCGACCGGGCAGCCCCGCGTCGACGTGTGAACCCTCGGGACGCGCCCCGGTCTTGGCGGCACGCGGGCCGGGGCCGACGTCCGCCACGACCAGCTCGGCGCTCCACCCGGCGACCTCGTCGCCCTTGTTCCGCCATAGCAGAACGATCCGGCTGCGTTCGGTGAGGGCGTCCGCCCCGTCGACGTCGACGGGCGGTCCGCGAGCCACATGACCGCGCCGACCACGTCGTACGGGTCGTCATCGTCGAGCCGGTCGGCCGGCATCGGCTCCCGTCCCTTGATGACTCGAACACGGGTGCCCACCAATCCAGTTGACGTGCCGTATGGCTGGAAGTAGCCGTGCCGGCGGAGCCGGACGGACCGCTATCATCCGGTGGAGTGAGCACGCCACACGCGATCACGCCCGCGGCGCCGCAGATCCGCGAGGTCCCCGACGCGCACCTCAACCGCGCCCTCGACCTCGCCTCCCTGGTCTTCCACGAGACCTACGACAAGGAAGAGCGCGAGCGGTACCGAAGGACACTGAGACGCTGCGACCGGCTCGGCGCCTACACGCAGGACCACCTGGTGGGCCTGCTCGCCGCCCACCGCCTGCACCTCTCCGTCCCCGGCGGCCAACTGCCCTGCGCCGGACTGACCTTCGTCTGCGTGGCGCCCACCCATCGACGCCGTGGCGTCCTCTCCGCGCTGATCGCGCAGCTGTGGCGCGACTGCGCCGCCCAGGGACGCCCGCTCGCCGCGCTGTGGGCCTCCGAAGCCGCCATCTACGGCCGCTACGGCTTCGGCGCGGCCACGCACCTGTCCACCGTGGAGATCGACTCCACCCGGCCACTGGCCCTGCACATCGCGCCCGACCCCGGACCGCTGCGCCTGCTGGACGCCGCGCAGGCACCCGCACTGCTCGGCCCCCGCTACGAGGCGAGCCGCTCCCAGCGGGCCGGGCGCCCGGCCCGCGACCGCCTCTGGTGGCGCGAACAGGTCCTGCCCGAGGAGGACGAGGACGACGACGAGCTCAGCCCCCCGCGCATCGTCGTGTCGGGGTCGGAAGGGGACCCGTGCGCCGGCTACGCGATCTACCGCACCCGCGGCGACGACGACGGCACCCCCGGGCTCGTCCAGGTCCACGAACTGGAGGCCGACACCGCCCCCGTGACGGCGGCCCTGTGGAGCTACCTCGCCTCCATCGACCTCACCGGCAGGGTACGGGCCTGGGGCAGACCGGCCGACGACCCGCTGCCGCTCATCGCCGCCGACCCCGACCAGGTCCGTGTCACCCGGCAGTTCCCGGCACTGTGGCTGCGCCTGGTGGACCTGCGCGCGGCCCTGACCGCCCGGGCCTGGGCCCGACCCGTCGACCTCGTCCTGGAGGTGCGCGACGGGATGATCCCCGCCAACCACGGCCGGTTCCGGCTGACCACCGACCCGGCCGGCCCACCGAACGACACCCGGTGCGAACCGACCGCCGACCCGGCGGACCTCGCACTCGACATCCGCGACCTCGCCGCCTGCTACCTGGGCGGCACCCGGCTGCGACACCTCGCCCGCGCCGGACTCGTCACCGAGCACGTGCCAGGCGCACTCCGGCAGCTCGACGCCGCGCTGCACACCGAGTTCCTGCCGTTCACCCACGACGAGTTCTGACCGGGAACCGCCTCGCCGCCTCGAACGATCAACCGACGGTGCGCGGGCAGGCCCTCACCCGCAGTGTGCGGGCACACGTCCGCCACGACGCCGGCGCCCACGCCCGGCGCAACTCGGAACCGTGGCTGACGGCGCGGAGGACGGAGCTCGCCCAGCGCCTCTGTCCGAGCCCGGCCACCGTCTCCTACCACGCCGTCACAGGGGCAGGCCCAGGCGGTCGGCGAAGAAGGCGAGCACGTCGGCGAACAGGTCGGTCAGGCGGGTGGTCGAGCGGGCGCCGTGGCCGGCGCCGCGTTCGAGGCGGAACAGGACCGGGTGGCCGCTGGTGGTGGCGGCTTGGAGGGCGGCGCACATCTTGCGGGCGTGGAGGGGGTCGACGCGGCTGTCGCCGTCGAACACGGCGAACAGGACGGCGGGGTAGGGGGTGTCGGGGCGGACGTGGTGGTAGGGCGAGTACGAGAGGAGGAGGCGCAGTTGGGCGGGGTCGGCGGCGGTGCCGTATTCGCCGACCCAGCTGGGGCCGAGGCCGGAGAGTTCGTAGCGGGCCATGTCGAGCAGGGGGGCCATGCAGACGGCGGCCGCGTAGGCGTCGGGGCGCTGGGTGAGGGCGGCGCCGACGAGCAGGCCGCCGTTGGAGGCGCCCCAGATGCCGAGTCGGTCCGGGGTGGTCCAGCCGGTCGTGACCAGGTGGTCGGCGGCGGCGTGGAAGTCGTCGAAGGTGTTCTGTTTCCGGTCGCGCATGCCCGCGCGGTGCCAGTCCTCGCCCTCCTCGCCGCCGCCGCGCAGGTTGGCGACGGCGTAGACCCCTCCGGCCCGGACCCAGGTGACGGCTTCCGGGGAGTAGACGGGCGTCATCGACTGGCCGAAGCCGCCGTAGCCGGTGAGGAGGGTGGGGCGGGGGCGGTCGGGGGTGCCGGTCGGGGAGATGACGAACATCCGGACGCGGGTGCCGTCCCGGGAGGTGTAGCTGGTCTGGATGGTGTGGGTGGTCACGGCGGCGGGGCCGGTGTCGGGCCCGGTCGCCGCCGTCCAGGGGTCGAGGGCCCCGGTGCGCGCGTCGTAGCGCAGCGCCGTGGGCGGGGTGGCGAAGCCGCTGTACAGGAACCACGCCTGGTGCGCGTCGCGGGCGGCGGCGCGGAGCTTGCCGACGCTGCTGCAGGGCGGGACGGGCAGGCGGCCGAGTGTTCGCCCGTCGGCCAGGTCGTGGACGGTGACCTCGCCGACGGCGTGCCGGGTGCGGGCCACCAGCATCACGGGGCGGGCGAGCTCCGGTCCGTCGAGGACGACGAAGTCCTCCAGGACGGCCTGCGGGTCCTCGGGTATCAGGTCGGTCCAGGTGTCGGGGGTGGGGCGGCCGGGGCCGGCGACGACGACCCGGCCACGCGGGGCGTCGAGGTCGGTGGTGAGGTGGCAGGTGCCGTCGGGTCCGGTGCGCGGGTGGAGGACCGTGCGGGCGTCCAGGCCCTCCTGGACGGTGTGCCAGCGGGGTGCTTCGGGCGGGCCGGCGGTGAGGTCGGCCAGCCAGAGGTCGCGGCGGGGTGCGGTTCCGGCGGCGGCGCTGACGGCGAGCCACCGCCCGTCGGGGCTGATGCGGACGGTGTAGTGCTGGGTCTTCTCCCGTCCCGTGCCGAAGACCACCGGGTCCTGCTCCGCGTCGGTGCCGATGCGGTGCAGCCGGACCCTCCGGTGGTACTGGCCCTCCCCCGGGTTGAGGTCGGGGTGCAGGCGGCGGACGTAGTAGAAGCCGGTGCCGTCCGGCAGCCAGGCGACCGTGCTGCGGCGGACGCGGTCGATCGGGCCGTCGAGCCGCCGGCCGGTGTCCACGTCGAGCACCAGCAGGGCCGCGTTCTCGGTGCCGCCGGGTGCCAGCTGGTAGCTGAGCAGCCGTCCGTCCCAGGACGGCTCCCACTCCTCCAGGGTGGTGGTTCCGCCCGGGTCGACCAGCACCGGGTCGACGAGCACCCGGACGGTGCCGTCGGGCTCGACCACCACCAGCTCGGGGTGGTCGGCGCCCGGACGGTTACGGGTGAGGAAGAGCCGCTCGCCCGCGGGCCGGGGGGCGGAGCGTGCGCCGAGGCGGGCGTAGAGGTCTCGCAGCCGGGCCCGCGAGCGCTCCCGGGAGGGCAGGTCGTCGGCGGCGGCCCGGTAGGCGGCCTCCTGTTTGGCCGTCCACTCCAGGACCGACGGGTCCTCGGCGTCCTCCAGCCAGCGATAGGGGTCCAAGGGGTCCGACGTCATCTCAGTCGCGCTCCGATCCGGTGGGTTCGACGGCGTGGGCGAGGACGGCGGGCTCCGTTGCCGCCACGGCCCGTGGGCGGGGGGCCCGCAGGGGCAGCCAGCCGCCCGCCGTGACCGCGCCGGTCAGCAGGGCGAGCGCCGCCCAGGCGGGTGCGCCGCCGAGGGACTGGTAGAGGGAGCCGGCCGCGACCGGGCCGAGGGCGGCCAGCCCGTTGAGCAGCAGGCTGGTCGCGGCGCTCACCCGGCCGACCAGGTGGCGCGGGGTCTGCCCGAGCAGGGCCTTGAACACCACGACCCCGGCGGCCGGGGAGAGCAGCATCAGGAGGGTGAGGAGGACGGCGACCACGGCGGGCTGGAAGACCAGCGCGAACACGGCGAGGACGGCCGTCCACACCACGCCGATGCCGAGCACGATGGCCCGCATGCTCAACTTCCGCACCAGCCACGGGGACAGCAGCGACCCGATGATCCCGCCGGCGCCGGCGCAGGACAGGATCGGCCCGATCAGCGAGCCGGACGCCCCGCCGGCGCGCAGGTCGAGGATGACGGTGACGTCGATGGCGGCCGAGACCAGGTTGATCACGGCCGCGTACAGCAGGACGACCAGCAGCTCCCGCTGCGCGATCAGCCAGCGCAGCCCGGCCATCGCCCCGGCGTCCCGGCCGGTCGGGCCGGTCGGGCCGCTCTCCGCCCCGGCGCCCTCGCCCGGCCGTACGGTGATCCGCCGGATCAGCAGCGCGGAAACGGCGTAGCTCGCCGCGTCCACGGTGAAGGGCAGCACCGGGTCGACGGCGAAGAGGGCGCCGCCGAGCGCCGGTCCGGCCAGGTTGACCGCGGAGAGCATGGCCTGGTTCACGCCGAGCGCGTCCGCGAGTTCCGACGGGGCCACGATGTCCCGGGTGAGCACCGAGTTCGCCGGTCCGAACAGCGCCGAGGCCGACCCCTCGATCACGGCCACCAGCAGCAGCTGCCAGTACGGAGTGACGGACCAGAACGCCACCAGCGGGACGGTGGCCACCGCCGCGCACCGCACCAGGTCGGCGAGGAGCATCACCGTCCGCCGGTTCCAGCGGTCGACCAGGCTGCCGGCGGGCAGCCTGAGGCCGAGCCGGGTGGCGAGCGCGACGGTGGCCACCGTACCGGCCTGGACGGCGGAGCCGCCGAGGCTCAGCACCAGCAGCGGGTAGGCGAGGGTGGAGAGCGCCGAGCCGAGGTTGGAGGTGAGGTCGGCGAGGAAGGACCGCCGCAGGTTCGCGTTGGTCCACAGCACGTGGTCACGCAGGCGGCCCGCCACCGCTCCCCCGGTCACAGCCGGCCGCTGGCCAGGAGGTAGTCCAGGATCCGCGCGTCGACGTTGTCCTGGAAGCGGTTCATCACCGCGGTGTCGGCCTGCTCGTACTCGTAGCCGCAGGTGACCCACCGGTCGGGCACGGTGTCCGGGTCCACGTAGCCGTGGTCGATGTGGCCGACCTCCATGCCCGGCTTGCCCGCCGACTGCCAGCTGCTGAACAGGGTGCCGTCGGCGTTGACCACCGCGCCCTGGGCGCCGCCGGGGGTGGAGCAGATCTGGCAGGTGGTGCGCATCGAGGGCCGGACGAGCTGGTAGCCGCGTTCCAGGGTCTCGATCGTCCACTCGACGAAGCGGTCCTCCACCTCCCGGACCTGGGCCAGGTCGTTGCGGTAGCCGACCCCGGAGTCGCCGACCCAGGCGAAGGTGAAGGTGCAGCGGCGCGGGTCGGTGCGGCCGTCGAGCAGGCCGAAGAGCTCGGCGATCCGGTCCACGTTGTGGTGCGACACGTTGACCCGGAAGTTCCAGAGCAGGCCAGTCCGTTCGGTCGCGGCGGCGACGTTGGCGAGGATGCGGTCGAAGGTGCCGCCACCGGTGTGGGTGACCCGGGTGCCGTCGTGGTCCTCCCGGCTCCCGTCGAAGGTGATCTGTACGGTGCGCAGGCCCGCCTCGTACAGCTGGACGGCGCGCCTCGGGTGCAGCAGCACCCCGTTGCTGGTCATCGCGGCGGTCGTCGGGCCCAACGACCGGCAGCGGCGCAGCAGTTCGAGGCATCCGGCGGGGTTGAGCAGCGGCTCGCCACCGAAGAGCAGCAGGTAGAGCCGCTCCAGCCCGGCCTCGGCCATCCGCCCGGCGGCGAAGCCGACGATCCGGTCGATGGTGGCGGAGTCGAGCTGCCGCCGGTCGATGCGCGGGGGGCGGTGTCCGCCGAGCAGGTCCTGGCCGGTGTTCTGGAAGCAGTACCCGCAGCCGAGGTTGCAGGCGGTGCTGGTCAGGACGGTGAGCGAGAAGGACTTCGCGGTGCGCTCGCGGTAGGCGCCCTCGGCGCGCAGGAATCCGTCGACGTCCGGCCTCAGCGTGCCGTCGGGCATGACGTGCTCGGGCTTGAGCAGGGTCCAGGTGCGGTTGCCGATGAACCACCAGCCGCGGTCGGTCCTGATCAGCCGCGGCGAGTCGGCCTCGTCCAGCCTGGTGCCGATCATCGTTTCTCCCTCGGTCGGGGGTCCGCAGTACAGCGCGAGGGTAGGCAGCGGCGGTTTGCCGCCGGTATGCGGCAGGTTGATCGCGCGCTTCCACCAGGACTCCACCGGGCCCGCCGGGGCCGCACCGGCCCGCGCCGACGGCATACCGGACGCAAACCGAAGCTCAACTGCGGCGCCCTAGCCTCGTGGTGCCCGAAGAGCCGGCCCGGCGTCAGAAAGGTGGCTGAACGAGGTGACGGAGCAGCGGAGCGAAGACACGACGGAGCCCGCGGAGCCTGAGGAACCGGCCACCGCCCCCGACGAACCCGAGGTGGTCCTGCACTCGGCGGAGGACGACGGCGAACTGCCCTGGTGCATCGGCGACATGTCCGCATGACGAGGGAGGCGGGAACGTGAGCTGCCCCGCGTGCGCCGTCCGGCCGCCCGCCGGGGCGCGGTTCTGTGCCCGGTGCGGCGCGCCCACGACCGCGGTCGGGGAGCAGGCGGCCGAGGAGCGCCGGGTCGTCACCGTGCTGTTCTGCGACCTGGTCGGCTCGACCCGGCTGTCCGGCCTGCTCGACGTCGAGCTGCTGCGCGCCATCCTGCTGCGCTACTACGCGCTGATGGAGCAGCGGGTCGAGGAGCACGGCGGGATCGTGGAGAAGTTCATCGGGGACGCGGTGATGGCGGTGTTCGGCCTCACCGCCACCCGGGAGGACGACGCGCACCGGGCGCTGGCGGCGGCGCGGTCCATGCCGGCCGCGCTGGACGGGCTCAACGTGGAGCTGGAGCGGGACCACGGGGTGCGGCTGGGGGTGCGGATCGGGGTGCACACCGGCGAGGTGGTCACCACGGCGGATCCGGCGAACCGTCAGGCCCTGGTCTCCGGCGAGGTGGTCAACATCGCCGCCCGGCTGCAGGCGGCGGCCGACCCGGGGACGGTCCTGCTCAGCGCGCAGACCTGGCGCGCCGCCGAACCGGGCCTGACCGTGGACCGGGTGGGCCCGCTGCGGCTGAAGGGCGTGGCCCAGGAGGTGGAGGCCGCGGTGCTGGTGGACGTGGCCGAGCCCGGCCCGGGGCAGGCCCGCCGCCCCGACGTGCCGTTCGTGGGGCGCGAGCGGTACCTGAGCGAACTCGACCTGGCCTGGCTGCGGGTGGTGGAGGAGCGCGACGTGCACGTGCTGACCCTGCTCGGCGAGGCGGGCATCGGGAAGTCCCGGCTGGTCGAGGAGTGGCTGCGCCGGTGCGAGGGCCCCGTGGGTACGGGCCGGTGCCGGGCGCCCGGCACCGGCGGCTCGCTGCACGCCCTGGCCGAGTGCCTGGATCCGCTGATCACCGAGCTGTCGCAGGTGGGGGAAGGGGCACTCACCGGCGGCGCCGCCGACGCGGTCGGGCTGCTGCGGACGGGCCTGCTGCTGGACGGCACGCCGTCCCCGTCCGTGGACGCGACCTGCGCCGCGCTCGCCCACGTCCTGACCGAACTCACCGCCACGCGCCCGGTCCTGCTGGTGCTGGACGACCTGCACCAGGCCGAGCAGCCGCTGCTGGGCCTGCTGGAGCGGCTGGTGGAGGAGACCCGCCGGCTCCCGGTGCTGCTGCTCTGCCTGGCCAGGCCCGAGCTGATCGACGGCTGCCCCGGCTGGGGTACGGGCCGCGCCAACTCGACGACGGTCACGCTGACGGGTCTGTCCGACGCCGACTCCATCGTCCTGGCCGCCCACCTGGTGGACCTCGCGCTGCACGACGGCGGCGCGACGGGCCAGCTCGTCGCCCAGGCGGACGGCAACCCGCTCTACCTGGAACAGCTGGCCGTCACCGTCGAGGAGACCGGCGGCATCCGGGAGCTGCCGCCGACCCTCCAGTCGCTGCTGGCGGCCCGGATCGACCGGCTGGCCGAGACCGAGCGCACCGCCTTGCGGCACGCGTCCGTGGTGGGCCGCGAGTTCGACGCCGCGGACCTCGCGGAGCTGACGGCCCTGGCGGAGCCGGCGGCGGACGGCGGGCGGGAGTACGCGCCGGTGCTGCGGACGCTGTCCCGGCGCGGGCTGGTGCGGCCCGTCCGGAGGCCGTTCGGGGCGGGCGCGGCGTACTGCTTCGTCAACGAGGTGACCCGGCGGGTGGCCTACGAGGGGCTGACCAAGCTGCGGCGCGGCGAACTCCACGAGCGGTACGCCGCCTTCCTCGTGCGGACGGCCCGGCCGGACGCCCTGATCGGCACCCACTTCGAGCAGGCGTACCGCTACCGCAGCGCGGTCGTCCGGCTGGACGAGCACGGTCTGCGGCTGCGCGAGCGCGCGGTGCGGCACCTGGTCCGGGCGGGGTCGGGTGCGCTGGACCGGGTGGACCTGCCGTGGGCGCTGACCCTGTTCGAACGGGCCGCCGAGCTCACCTCCCCCGGCGACGAGGCCCGCCCCGAGCTGCTGCAACGGCTGGGCGAGGTGCTGCTGACCCTGGGGCGCCCGGCGGAGGCCCGCGACTTGCTCACCCGGGCGGCCGCCGAGGCCGACGCGGCAGGGGCGGCCGCCACCGCCGCGCACGCCAGGCTGCACCTGGCCGCCTCCGCCTCCGACGAGGCGGCGCTCGAACGCGCGGCGGCCGTGGCCCTGCCCGTGTTCGAGTCCACCGGCGACCAGCTGGGCCTGGCCCGCAGCCGGCTCGTGCTCGCGGGGTGCCACCGGCGGCGCGGCCGGCACGCCGAGGCCCTGCGTGCGCTGGGCCCCGCGTTGACCCACGCGCTCGCCGTCGGAGCCGACCGGGAACTCGCCAACACCCTGGGCGCGACCGGGCTCTCGCTCTGGCGGGGCCCCGAACCCGCCGACTCCGCGGTGGCCCGCTGCCAGGCGCTGCTGGCGGCCCACGGCGCCCACCGGCCCGCCGTACGCGGCACTCTGGGCTTTCCGCTCACCGTGCTGCACGCGCTGCGGGGCCGCGACGACCTCGCGGCCGAGAGCCTGGCCGCCACTCGGCAGGCGATGGCCGCCCTGGCGCACGCCGAGGGCCGGGTGTTCGGGCCGCTGCTCGACGGGATGCTCGCCGTCCTCGCCGACCGGCGGCCCCAGGCCCGTACGGCACTCGGCGAGGCCCTCGATGCGGCCCGTGCGCTCCAGGCGCAGGAGCTGGTCCGCACCTGCTCGCTCGAACTGGCCCGCCTGCACCTGGCCGACGGCGACTGGCGAGCCGCGACGGCGCTGGTCGACGGCCTCGTGGTGCCCGAGGGGCAACCGGGCGTGCAGGCCGACGCCTCCGGGGTGCGGGCCAGGATCCGGGCGCTGCGCGGCGAGCACGGCCCGGCCCTGGCGCTGGCCCGCCGGGCGGTGCTGTTCGCCTACCGCACCGACTCCCCCGCCGGGCGGGGCACCGCCTGCCTGGACCTGGCCGGTGCCAGGGCCGCGGCGGGGCTGCCCGAACGGGCCCGCGGCGCGCTGCGGGTCGCGCGCGGCCACTTCGCCGGGAAGGGGCACCTCGTGGCTGTCGCGCGCACCGAACGCCTGCTGGGAGACCTTGAACCGGGAGATCCCCCTGGTGGAGGAGCCGGTGCCGACCGATGACCACCACACCTGACGCGCCCGCCGGGAGCCCCCGCGGCGGCGCCCTCACCTGGAACCTGCTGGACCGCCGACCCTCGGACATCCCGGTCGCCGCCGACGGTGCCCGGCGCGTCACGCCCGAGTGGGCGTACGGCGGGGCGGACGGCGGCGGGGTGCGGGTCTGCGTGGTGGACAGCGGCGTCGAGCCCGGCCATCCGATGGTCGGCGAACTCGCCGGCAGCCACGCGGTCGTGGAGCGCGACGGCGAGCCGACGGTGGTGCCGGTGGAGGCCGCGGACATCTGCGGGCACGGCACGGCCTGCGCCGGCATCGTCCGAGGGGTCGCGCCCGGCTGCGAGCTGACCAGCGTCCGCATCCTCGGCGGGAACGGCGGCGGCAGCGGCCAGGCCCTGCTGACCGGACTGGCCTGGGCCATCGACCAGGGCTTCGACGTGGTCAACCTGAGCCTGTCCACCTCCCGCCCGCAGTTCAACCAGGTGCTGCGCGAACTCGCCGACCGCGCCTACTTCAGCCGGACGGTGATCGTCGCCTCGGCCCACAACGCCCGGATCGAGAGCTTCCCGTGGCGCTTCTCCTCGGTGGTGTCGGTCGGCAGCCACGCCGAGGACGACTCCGGCCTGGTGCTCTACAACCCGTCCCCGCCCGTGGAGTTCTTCGCCCGCGGCCAGGCCGTGCCGGTCGCGGCGCTGAAGGGCGGCACCACCCGCAACACCGGCAACAGCTTCGCGGCCCCGCACGTGACCGGGCTCTGCGCGCTGATCCTCGGCAAGCACCCGTACCTGACGAGCTTCGAGCTGAAGACCATCCTGTACCTGACGGCCGCCAACGTGCGAGGAGCCTGACACCATGGACCACCCCACGGACTCCACGGCGATGGTCGCCGCGATCTCCGGAGCACTGGCCGACCCCGGACCGGAGGACCGCGAACTGCTCGCCTCCATCGTGCGGGTGGCGCGGGCGATCTTCGGCGCGGCCGCGAGCTCGATCTTCCTCTTCGACCGGGAGCGGGACGAGCTGGTCTTCGAGGCCGTCTCCGGGGAGGGCGAGGACTTCCTGGTCGGCACCCGCTTCCCGGCGCACCGGGGCATCGCGGGCTGGGTGGCCGACACCGGCGAGCCGATGACGGTGGACCGGCTCGCCGGGGACGGGCTGTTCGCCCAGGACCTCGCGGAGCGGACGGGGTTCGTCCCCGACGCCATCATGGCCGCCCCGGTGATGCACCGCGACGAGGTGCTCGGGGTGATCCAGGTGCTCGACCCGCACCACCAGTCGCGCTCCAGCATGTCCGACCTCGACCTGCTGACCGCGTTCGCGGCCCAGGCCGGGCTGGCGCTGGCCGGGCTGGTCCGCAGCCGGGCCGCGCGCGGGGCCCTGGCCCTGGGGGGCGGGGAGTTCGCGCGGCTGGCCGGGATCGTCCGGCTGCTGGCGGAGCTGCCGGAGGAGCAGCGGGCCAGCGGGCTGCGGCTGGTCGACTCGCTGCACGAGGTGCTGGCGGGCATGGTGCGCTGAGCGGTCGGCTCAACTCCCGCTCCGCGTCGACGCGGTGCCGTACCGCCGGGCGGCGGCGTAGCGGTGGGCCAGGGGCGGCATCCGGTAGCGGACGGCGTGAACCGGCTGGGCCGCGTGAGCCGTCACCTCGTCGTCCTCGGCGGCCTGGTCGGCTTCGCCGGCCTCGTCGGTCCCCGAGACGCTGACCAGGTTGGCCTCCATCAGCTCCTCGGCGACCCGCTCCACCGACCCCGTCAAGCCGTCCACCCCGTCCAGCACCGCCCGCAGTCCGGCCAGGTCGAACGTGGCCCCGGGCAGCGCGCCGAGGGCGTCGAAGGCGGCGCGCTGGGGCGGTGCCAGGCTCCGGCGGAAGCGGCGGTAGCCCTCGTGCAGGGAGACCCCGCCGACCATCAGCTCGTCCAGGGCCGCGGGCAGCCGGCCCAGTTGCTCGGCGTACGCGGACAGGGACAGGTGGCCGAGCACGGTGAGCTTGGCGGCCAGCGCCCGCACCACCGCGGGCGCCAGCCCGTACAGCTGCCGGACGCGGGGCAGCGCCTGTTCGTGGCCGGCGACCCGGTCGGTGCCGAGCACCCGGTTCAGCAGCTCGCCGGCCTCCGACGGGGTGAACTCGCCGAGTTCCAGGCGCTGGACGCACTCCAGGCCGCTGAGTTTGCGGGCGGTGGTCACCACCGTACGGCTGGGCCCGCGCCCCGGCAGCAGCCGCCGGATGTCCGCCTCGCAGGTCGCATCGTCGAGGACGAGCAGGAACTGCCGCTCGGCGAGCCAGGAGCGCCACAGGGCGAGCGCGGTCGCCTCCTCGGCCGGCGGGGCGATGTCCAGCCCGGTGCTGTGCAGCAGTTCGGTGAGCACCGCGTGCCAGTGCCGCGGTGTGCCGTCCGGCTCGCTGAGCGAGGCGAAGACCTGGCCGTCCTCGAAGCGGTCGGCGACCAGGTGGCCCGCGTGGACGGCCAGGGCGCTCTTGCCGACCCCGGTGGGGCCGCAGACCAGCACCACGCCGGGACAGGGGCCGTCGGCGGTCAGGGCGGCCGCGAGCGCGGCGAGCGGCTCGGTGCGGCCGACGAAGTCCGAGAGATCGCGCGGGAGTTGGGCCGGGCGCAGGCGCGCCGCCGGCGTGGGCTGCGGCGGGGCGGGTGACTGCTCGCCGGCGAGGATCTCGCGGTAGAGCCCGCGCAGCACCACGCTCGGGTCCAGGCCCAGCTCCCGGGCGATGAACTGGCGGTGCGCCTCGAAGCAGGCCAGCGCCTGGCGCCGTCCTCCGACCTGTTCCAGCGCCGTCATCCGCAGCGCCACCAGCCGCTCCCGGAACGGGTAGCGGCCCGCCAACTCGCCCAGCCGGTCCAGCAGTCCGTGCGCCCGGCCGGCCTCCACCTCCAGCTCGGCCCAGTCCTCGTAGACCTCCAGGAGGCGGTCCGCGAGCCGCTGCGACTCCCGTACGGCGAACGGGCTGTCGAGCAGGTCGACCAGCGGCCGGTCGCGCCACAGCGCGACCGCCCGGCCGAGCAGGGCCGAGGCGCCCGCCGGGTCGCCCTTGCGCTGGGCCTGGCGGCCCGCGGCGGCCAGCTGGTCGAACCACAGCAGGTCCGACTCCTGGGCGTCCGCGATCAGCGTGTAGCCGTACGGCAGGCGGTCGATGTGGTCGGGCACGATCTTGCGCAGCGCGGAGACGTACACCTGGAGGTTCTTCCTCGCCGTGCGGGGCTGGTCGCCGTCCCACAGCACCTGCGTCAACTGGTCCACCGACAGCACCGTGTTGGCGCGGCAGAGCAGTGCGGCCAGCAGCAACCGCTGTTTGTAGGGCCCGAGTTGGAGTCTTCGCTCGGCGGAATGGACCTGCAGCGGCCCGAGGACCGAGAATCGCAGCGGACCTGACGCAGCGTTGCCCCCGCCCATGCGGGACCCCCTCGTTGGCATGTTCGCGTGTCCGGTCAGCTTGCGGGACAACCCGCAGGCTGACAAGGAGATGCGCGCGATCCGTAACGGTTCGGTAGCCCTGCGTCGCATCCGCGGACAAGCTGTCAGGAAGCCGCGCACATACCGGACCCCAACCGCGCCCTCATAGCGTCCTCCTGGAGCCGGACGAGGTCCCCGGCCCTGACGAGAGGAGTCCCCCATGACCAAGCCCGACGTGCAGGCGCACAGCGCCGGCGACGACGACGACAACCCCTCGACCTGCGGTGTCCAGCAGGGCATCGTCCCGGACGACGTCATCGCGCACAGCGCGGGCGACGAGGACGAGGACGCGGCCCCCTGTGGCATCCAGCAGGGCGCGGCCTGAGCTGACGGACCGGCGGGGCGGCGCGCCCCGTCGAATCCCGGCCGGTGCGGTCACCCACCGCACCGGCCTTCCCGCGCCCCCGCTCCGCCCCCTGGAGGTTCCGTGGACAGTCTGCTCCGGCTCGTGGACGGCCTCCCCACGCTGCAACGCTCCTGGGAGCGCGAGCCGTTCGTCAGCGTCGGCCTCGACGACTTCGGCGACGTGTTCTCCCTCGCGGCCGCCGAACGCATGATCCACACGGGCCTGCCGCTCACCGCCGTCCGGCTGTTCAGGAACGGCGAACAACTGCCCGGCGACCTCTACCGCCGCGATCGGGGCACCAGCCCGCGCAGCCGGGAGGGCCTCGCCGACGGCGGGCGGATCACCGAACTGGTCGCGCACGGCGCCACGCTGGTCCTGGAGGAGCTCCAGACCCACAGCCCCGAGGTCTCCGCCTTCGCCGCCGAGGTCTCCCGCGCCACCGGTTACGAGGTCGACAGCACGGCCTTCCTCACCCCGCCCGGGGCGCGCGGCGTCAAACCGCACTTCGACCTGCTGGGGGTCTTCCTCCGCCAACTGCACGGCTCCAAGCGCTGGCGGGTCAGCCCGCCCGTGAAGCGCTGGCCCAACCGGGTGCAGGCGGTGGACCCGGCGGAGGTGGCGCCGCCGGTGCTCGACGTGGTGCTCAAGGAAGGCGAGTGCCTCTACATCCCCCACGGCTTCGTCCACGTCGGCGACACCACCGACGAACCCTCCCTGCACCTCACCATCGGCCTGAGCGGCGTGAGCTGGGAGAAGGTGCTGCGCACCCTGGTCACCGCGGCCGCCGACCACCTCGAGGAACTCCGCGAGGCCCTGCCCCCCGCCTTCTCCGACCTGGACCGCGACACCCTCTACCGCGAACGCATCGCCCTCCTGGCCGCCCACCTGTCGTCCCTCGACTGGTCCGGCCTCCCCACCGCCACCCTCACGCCCCGCCAGCCCCCGGCCGCCCAGGTTCCGGGCAGTCTCACCTCCGCGCTCAGGCGGGCGGGAACCGCACGCACTCGATGATCGCGCCCGGGCCGGCGAGGTCCGACGCGGCCGGCACCACGGCTCGCCCCGCCGCTGGTGCGGGCGGGGCGAGCCGTCGACTTCCGTAGAGGGAAGGCGCCGCTACTGCGGCGTCACGTAGGCGCCGGAGATGCCGCCGTCGACGAGGAAGGTGTTGGCGGTCATGAAGGAGGAGTCGTCGGAGGCGAGGAAGGCCACCGCCGCCGCGATCTCCTCGGGCTCGGCGAAGCGGCCGAGGGGGATGTGGACCAGGCGGCGGGCGGCGCGCTCCGGGTCCTTGGCGAAGAGCTCCTGCAGCAGCGGGGTGTTCACCGGGCCGGGGCAGAGGGCGTTGACGCGGATGCCCTCGCGGGCGAACTGCACGCCCAGTTCGCGGGACATGGCCAGGACGCCGCCCTTGGAGGCGCTGTAGGAGATCTGCGAGGTGGCCGCGCCCATCACGGCGACGAAGGAGGCGGTGTTGATGATCGACCCCTTGCCCTGGCGCCGCATGTGCGGGATCGCGTACCTGCAGCACAGGTAGACGCTGGTCAGGTTGACCTCCTGGACCCGCTTCCAGGCGTCCAGGCCGGTGGTGAGGATGGAGTCGTCGTCCGGCGGCGAGATGCCCGCGTTGTTGAAGGCGATGTCGAGGCGGCCGTACGCGTCGACGGTCCGCTGGAAGAGGTCGCGCACCGCCTGCTCGTCGGTGACGTCGGCCTCGATGAACAGGCCGCCGACCTCGTTCGCGGCCTTGGCGCCGCTCTCCGCGTCGAGGTCGACGCAGACCACCGTGGCGCCCTCGGCGGCGAAGCGGCGGGCGGTCGCCAGGCCGATGCCGCTGCCCGCGCCGGTGATGACGGCCACCCGGCCGTCGAGTCGCTGGGTCATGCTGATCACTCCTCCGTGGAGATGAAGACGTTCTTGGTCTGGGTGAAGGCGTCGAGGGCGTCCGGGCCGAGCTCGCGGCCGAGGCCGGACTGCTTGAAGCCGCCGAAGGGCGTGGTGTAGCGCACCGAGGAGTGCGAGTTGACGGACAGGTTGCCGGCCTCCACGCCGCGCGAGACCCGCAGTGCGCGGCCGACGTCCCTGGTCCAGATGGAGCCGGAGAGGCCGTACTCGGTGGCGTTGGCGATGCGCAGGGCGTCCTGTTCGTCGCGGAACGGGACGACCGCGACGACCGGGCCGAAGATCTCCTCGGTGAAGGCGCGGTCGTCCTGCCGTACGGGCGCGAGCACGGTCGGCGGGTACCAGAAGCCGGGCCCGTCGGGGGCGCTGCCGCGGAAGGCGACGGCCGACCCGTCGGGGACGTAGGAGGAGACCCGGGCCCGGTGGGCGGCGGAGATCAGCGGGCCCATCTCGGTCTTCTCGTCGGTCGGGTCGCCGACCCGCACGCCGAGGACGGCGGGCTCCAGCAGCGCCATGAAGTCCTCGAACACCGAGGCCTGGACAAGGATGCGGGAGCGGGCGCAGCAGTCCTGGCCGGCGTTGTCGAAGACCGCGTACGGGGCCGTCGCGGCGGCCTTGGCGAGGTCGGCGTCGGCGAAGACGATGTTGGCGCTCTTGCCGCCGAGTTCGAGGGTGACGGGCTTCACCTGGGTGGCGCAGCCCGCCATGATCTCCTTGCCGACCGCGGTCGAGCCGGTGAAGACGACCTTGCGCACGTCGGGGTGGGTGACGAAGCGCCGTCCGACGACCGGGCCCCGGCCGGGAAGGACCTGGAGCACGCCCTCGGGGATTCCGGCGGCCAGGGCGAGTTCGCCGAGGCGCAGGGCGGTGAGGGGGGTGAGTTCGGCGGGTTTGACGATGACGGTGTTGCCGGCGGCGAGCGCCGGGGCCAGGGCCCAGGCGGCGATCGGCATCGGGAAGTTCCAGGGCACGATGACCCCGACCACGCCGATCGGTTCCTGGAAGGTGAGGTCGATGCCCCCGGCGACGGGGATCTGCCGGCCGAGCAGCCGTTCGGGCGCGGCGGCGTAGTACTCGATGACGTCGCGCGCGTTGCCCGCCTCCCAGCGCGCGTTGCCGATGGTGTGGCCGGCGTTGGCGACCTCCAGGGCGGCGAGGTGGTCGCGGTCGGCGTCGACGGCGGCGGCGAAGGAGCGCAGCAGTCGGGCGCGGTCGGCGGGGGCCACCCTGCGCCAGGTGTCGAAGGCGGCGCGGGCGCGGGCGACGGCGGCGTCGGTTTCGGCGAGGCCGGCGAGTTCGACGGTGGTGATCACCTCCTCGGTGGCGGGGTTGACGACCTCGTAGAGGTCCGGTGCGGTCATCGGGGTGTCTCCCTCTGGTTTGCTGGGACGAAGGCCTGGTTCGTGGTGGCTGAGGCCTGGCTCGTGGTGGCGAAGGCCTGGCTCGCCGCGACGAACGCGTGGAACAGGCGTGGGTCGGCGGGGTCGGTCTCGGGGTGCCACTGGACGCCCGACGCGAAGCGGTGGCCGGTCAGTTCGAGCGCCTCGACAGTGCCATCGGCACTGTGCGCGGTGGCCTGAAGTCCGGCCCCGAGCCGGTCGACGGCCTGGTGGTGGTAGCAGGAGACCTCGGCGCTCGGCCCCAGGACCTCGGCGAGCTGGCTGTCCGCCACCACGGTGACCCGGTGGCGGACGAAGCGGGCGGGGACGGTCTGGTGGCTCCCGTCGGGCAGGTGCTGCCGGAGGGTGCCGCCGAGTTCGACGTTGAGCAGCTGCATGCCGCGGCAGACGCCGAGCACCGGGAGGTCCCGGCGGAGCGCGGTGTGCAGGAGCGTGCTCTCCCAGCCGTCGCGGGCGTGGTGCGGCGGGCCGGTGCGCGGGTCGGCGTCCGCTCCGTAGCGGGCCGGGTCGATGTCCGGTCCGCCGGCGAGGACGAGTCCGTCCAGGGTGTCGAGCAGGTGGTCGGCCCCGCCGGGTTGCGGCGGCAGGAGCACCGGGGTGCCGCCGGCGCGGACGACGGCGTCGACGTACGTCTGGGGGACGAGGCTGGCGCGCTGGTTCCAGACGGACCAGGCGGCGTCGTCCTGGTAGGCGGTGATGCCGATCAGGGGTCGTCGGCGGTCGTCGCGCGTCACAGCCGCTCGAATCCGCGGCGCCGCTCCCAGTCGGTCACCGCCCGGTCGTAGGAGGCGAGTTCGGTGCGTCCGGCGTGGGTGTAGTGCCGGACGACGTCCTTGCCGAAGGCCTCGGTGGCGACGGCGCTGCGCTCGAAGGCGTCGACCGCGTCGCGCAGGGTGGCGGGCACCCTGGGGGCGGCGGAGGCGTACGCGTTTCCGGTGAACTCCGGTTCGAGTTCGAGCTGTTGCTCGATGCCGTGCAGTCCGGCCGCGATCAGGGCGGCGACGGCGAGGTACGGGTTGACGTCGCCGCCGGGGACGCGGTTCTCGAACCGCAGGGAGGGGCCGTGGCCGACCACGCGCAGGGCGCAGGTGCGGTTGTCGCGGCCCCAGGCGATGGCGGTGGGCGCGAAGCTGCCGGGCACGTAGCGCTTGTAGGAGTTGACGGTGGGGGCGAACAGCAGGGCGAAGTCGGCCAGGCAGGCGAGCTGTCCGGCAAGGAAGTGCTCCATGGTGCGGGAGAAGCCGTGCGGACGGTCACCGGCGAACACGGGGGCGCCCCGACCGTCGCGCAGGCTCAGGTGGATGTGGCAGGAGTTGCCCTCGCGTTCGTCGTACTTCGCCATGAACGTGAGGCTGTAGCCCTCCTGCGCGGCGATCTCCTTGGCGCCGGTCTTGTAGACGGCGTGGTTGTCGCAGGTGGTGAGGGCGTCGGCGTACTTGAAGGCGATCTCGTGCTGGCCGAGGTTGCACTCGCCCTTGGCGGACTCGACGGTCAGGCCGGCGCCGGCCATGCCGTTGCGCAGGCGGCGCAGGAGCGGCTCGATCCGGCCGGTGCCGAGGACGGAGTAGTCGACGTTGTACTGGTTGGCCGGGGTGAGGCGGGTGTAGTCCTTGTCCCAGGCCTGTTCGTAGGTGTCCCGGAAAACGATGAACTCCAGTTCCGTGGCGGCCTGGGCCTGCCAGCCGTATCCGGCGAGGCGGTCGAGCTGGCGTTGCAGGACCTGGCGCGGGGAGACGGCGACGGGGCTGCCGTCGTGGTGGGTGACGTCGCACTGGACCATGACGGTGGCGGGGTGCCAGGGGACGCGCCGCAGGGTGGAGAGGTCGGGGCGCAGCGTCAGGTCGCCGTAGCCGTTCTCCCAGGAGGAGATCTCGTACCCGTCGACGGTGTTCATGTCGACGTCGACGGCCAGCAGGTAGCCGCAGCCTTCCGCGGCGCCGGGTACGACGTCGTCGAGGAAGTACTCGGCGGCGACGCGTTTGCCCTGGAGGCGGCCCTGCATGTCGGTCATGGCGAGCACGACGGTGTCGACGGACCCGTCGGCGACGCGGGCGCGCAGGTCGTCGAGGGTGAGCCTCGGGGCGGTCATCGGGTCTCCAGTTCGGTGTCCGGGCGATCGGGTGCGGGGCCGACGTGGGGCCCGGTGAACCAGGTGCGGGCGGAGGCCAGCCACCACACTCCGGCGAAGCCGACGACGACGAGCACGGCGACGGGGGTGTAGTTGAAGCTCTCGGCGGTGATCGGGCTGGCGGTGGGGAGCATGAACAGGACGGTGATCGCCGCGGTCCAGCCGACGGCGACGATGCCGATCGGGCGGCTCCACCGGCCCAGGTGCCAGGGGCCGCGCGGGAAGTCCTCGCCCTGGCGCAGCCGCAGGTAGACCGGGATGACGTAGGAGAGGTAGAGGCCGATGACGGAGATGGAGGTCACGGCGGTGTAGGCGGTGGTGTTCCAGAGTGCGGGCAGTCCGAGCAGCAGCGCGCCGCCCGTCGCCAGCCAGACGGCGTTGGTCGGTGTCCGGGTGCGCGGGGAGATGCGGTGCCACAGTCGGGAGCCGGGCAGTGCGCCGTCGCGGGAGAAGGCGTAGATCATGCGGGAGTTGGCGGTGACGGAGGCCATGCCGCAGAAGAACTGGGCGCCGATGACGATGAGCAGCAGGATCTGGGCGCCGCCGTCGCCGATCGCGTCGATGAAGATCTGTGCGGGCGGGACGTCCGTGTCGCTGGCGAGCGCGCCGTCGTAGTCGCGGATCGCGAAGGTGATGCCGAGCAGCAGTATCCAGCCGGCCGCCAGGGAGACGGTGATGGCGTTGACGATGCCGCGCGGGCCGGAGCGGGCGGCGTCGTGGGTCTCCTCGGTCATGTGCGCGGAGGCGTCGTAGCCGGTGAGGGTGTACTGGGCCATCAGCAGGCCGATCATGGCGACGTAGAACTGGTTGTGGAAGCCGGTCCGGTTGACGAACTCCGTGAGGACGAAGGAGACGGGGGCGTGCCGGTCGGGCAGCACGGTCAGGGCGCCGACGATGACGGCGACGCCCACCAGGTGCCACCACACCGACACGCTGTTGAGGACGGCGACCAGGCGCACGCCGAAGGTGTTGAGCAGGCCGTGCAGCAGCAGGATGACGGCGAAGATCTCCATGGTGTGCGCGGGGCTGGCCTCGACGCCGAAGCGGAGGGTGAGGAACGCGTTGGTGAAGAAGGCGGCGCCGTAGTCGACGCTGGCGGTCACCGCGACCTGGCCGAGGAAGTTGAACCACCCGGTGAACCAGCTCCAGGCGGGGCCGTGGCTGCGGGTTCGGGTGAGTTTGGCGGACCAGTAGTACAGCCCGCCGGCCGTCGGGTAGCTGGAACAGATCTCGGCCATCGCCAGCCCGACGCAGAGCGTGAGCAGGCCGACCACGGGCCAGCCCCAGACGATCAGCGCGGGGCCCCCGGTCTTCATCCCCGTTCCGTACAGGGTCAGGCAGCCGGACAGGACGGAGACGATGGAGAAGGAGACGGCGAAGTTGGAGAAGCCCGACATCGAGCGGGCCAGTTCCTGGGTGTAGCCCAGCTCGCTCAGTCGCTGTTCGTCGGCGGAAACGGGGGCGGTGTTCGCGGGAAACACGTCGGGGGCAGGGTGATCGGGTGAGCGTGCGTCGGTCATGGGCACCCCTGGGGGTTGAGGGTGTGCCGGGGAGCGCACGGCCACGACGGCGTGGCGAGGTCGCCCCGGCGAGTTCGACGGTCGGACGGCTCGTCAATGGCCTGGAACCAGACCATTGGGTGGGTGAGCAGCATCGTTCCGGCTCGGTCGGGGCCACGTCAAGAGTGGGGAGGGAACGAGTGCGGGGAACCCGTCCGTAGGTACGATTCCGGCGTGGACGTGGACGTGGACGAAGCGCGTGAGCGGGCGCGGCTCGACTGGCAGGCCGGGGCGCTCCTCCGGCCGGTCCGGACCGGCAACGCCTTCGAGGAGACCGTCGAGAGGCTGCTCCAGGCGATCAAGCTCGGCGTCTTCGACCTCGGCGACCGCCTGCCCGCCGAGCGGGATCTCGCCGCCCGGCTCGGCGTCAGCCGGGAGACCCTGCGCGAGGCGCTGCGCACGCTGCAGCAGGCCGGCTGCGTTGAACCGCGTCGCGGCCGGTACGGCGGCACCTTCGTCACCTACCGGCGGCCCGCGCCGGACGTCGCCGACCTGCGCCGCGCCGCCCGCGACCTCGGCGGCGCGCTGGAGGACGCGCTGACCTACCGCCAGGTGCTGGAGGTCGGCGCCGCCGAGGCGGCCGCCCGCCGCCCCCTCTCCCCCAACCAGCGGGCCCACCTGGAGAGCCGGCTGACCGACCTGGAAGGGGCCCCGGCGGAGCAGTACCGCCAACTGGACTCGCGCTTCCACCTCGCCATCGGCGAACTCACCGGCTCCCCCACCCTCGCCGCGGCCATCGCCGAGGCCAGGATGCGTCTCAACGACCTGCTCAACGCCATCCCCATGGTGGACCGGAACATCGAGCACGCCGCCGAGCAGCACCGGGCGATGGTCCGGGCGATCCTCGCCGGGGACGGTGACGCCGCCCGGCGCGCCACGGAGGAGCACCTCGCCGCTACGGCCGCGCTGCTGCGGGGCTTCCTCGCCTGAGCGTCGACCGGCCCGAGCGTCGACCGGGGTACTTCCGGTGATCATCGAACCGATGATCACCGGGGATACGGGGAAGGGGGCGCCGCACCGCGGCCGCCCCCTTGCGCACCGCGGGTCATGCAGCCTTCGTGGGGTCCCCCGTGGCCCAGGCGACGCCGTCGCCGCGGTCCATCGTCCCGATCGCGGTCATGTCCTCCTCGTCGAGGGCGAAGCCGAAGATGTCGGCGTTCTGCCGGACGCGGTAGGGGTTGGTGCTCTTCGGCAGCACCGGGTAGCCCTTCTGGACGGCCCAGCGCAGGAGGACCTGTGCCTCGCCGACGCCGTACTTCCGGGCCATGACCTTGAACGGGCTCTCCGCCTGCTCACCGTCGGCCCTCATCCGCTCCGACTTCGCGCTGTCGTGCCCCTCGGCGGTGCGCCAGGTGGAGAGCGGGACCAGGCTGCTGTAGGCGATGGGCGTGATCCCGTTGTCGTCGAGGTAGCGGACCAACTCGGGCTTCTGCGACCACGGGTGGAGTTCGATCTGGTTCGCCGCCGGCAGCGGCAGGCCCGCCGCCTTCAGCTCCTCGATGTGCCCGATGCCGAAGTTGCTCACGCCGATGGCGCGCGCCTTGCCCTGGCGCTGGAGCTCGACGAGCCCGCGCCACTGCGCGAGCCTGTCCTCGCGCCCGAACGGCGCGTGGATCAGGTACAGGTCCACGTGGTCCAGCCCGAGCCGTTCGAGGCTCTCGTCGAGCGAGGTCACCGTGGACTCGGTGGTCTTCGCCTCCTGCCCCCACTCCCGGTTCCCGGGCCAGAGCTTCGTGGTGACGAACAGGTCGCCGCGCGTCAGCCCTTCGGAGCGGAGGGCCTCCTCGATGCCCGCGCCGACGCCGGACTCGTTCCGGTAGACCTCGGCCGTGTCGATGTGCCGGTAGCCGGCGCGGACGGCCTCCGCCACCGCCGCGGCGGCCTCGCCGTCCTCGATGAGGTACGTGCCGAAGCCCAGGTAGGGGATTTCGGTGCCGGTGGTCAGTGTTCGGGTGCGCATGCTGTTCTCCTCGGAAACGGGAAACGCGACGTGATCGACGCTACCCAGCGGGGCCTCGCGACGCCTGCCCGCTCCTCCCTGTGGCTTGCCCGATCCTGCACGGATTGAGAGAGTAGGCTGGCCCACGCGGCTGCCCCGGTGGTCCGGCCGGGGTATCGACGGAGGACGAATCGTGCACCTGGAACGACTGATCGAGGACGCTTCACGCCGGGTCCGCGTACCGGAGGGCAGCCGTCCACAGGCCGTGCCGCAGCCGATGCCGGGCCTCCAGATCCTCCGGCAGAACTCCCCGACCTCCTTCCAGGCCTCGCTGTACGAGCCCGTCCTGTGCCTGATCCTGCAAGGGGCGAAAGAGATCACGATCGGCGAGCAGACGCTGTCGTTCGACCCGGGCGACTGCGTCCTCGTGAGCCACGACCTGCCCGTGACCTCCAGGATCACGAAGGCGCCCTACCTGGCACTGACGCTCGCGGTGGACATCGCCGCGATCCGGGAGCTCTACGACAAGGTCGCCGACTCGGCGCTCGACGGCGAACACGCCCGCGTGCTGCAGAAGCACCGGGCGGACCCGGGGCTGCTGGACGCCATGGGCCGGTACCTGGCGCTGGCCGACTCCCCCGCCGACGCGCGGGTGCTCGGCGCGCTCACCTCGACGGAGATCCACTACCGCCTGCTGACGGCCCCGTTCGGCGGCATGCTCCGCCGTCTCATGCGCCGCGACAGCAACGCGAGCGCCGTCGCCCGCGCCATCGGCCGCATCCGCGAGGACATCCGCTCGCCGATCACGGTCCCGGATCTCGCACGGCAGGTCGGGATGAGCGCGTCCTCCTTCCACAAGCACTTCAAGGCGATCACCTCGACGACGCCCCTGCAGTTCCAGAAGGACCTCCGTCTGCTCGAAGCACGGCAGCTCCTCAGGACGGGCGGCCCCTCGGTCACCACCGCCGCCTACGAGGTCGGCTACGAGAGCCCGAGCCAGTTCAGCCGAGAGTACGCGCGCAAGTTCGGGGTCCCACCGAGCCAGGACCTCGCCGGTGCGAGCGCCACGGCGTAGGTGCGGCCCCCGCCTCCGGCGGGTCCGGCCGGGGCACTCGGCCGCGCTACAGTCCGTCCCATGAGTGAGTCGATGCGCCCTCCCTTCGGAAGTTTCACGGCCGTCTCCGCCGCGCTGGAGGTCTGCGACGACCTCGCCGCACCCGTGGCCGACGCCCTGAAGAACTGGGACGCCCGCGAGGCCGCCGAGTCCGTGCTGTACGTGGACACCGACCCCGAGAGGGCCGACACGGCGGTGTTCGCCGAGGTCTACGAGGTGCCCCTGGAGCTCTCCGCGAACTGCGTGGTGGTCGCGGCCAAGCGCGGTGGGGAGGTCACCCTGGCCGCGTGCCTCGCCCTAGCCCATACCCGGGTCGACGTCAACAAGGCCGTCCGCACGCACCTGGGCGCCCGCAAGGCCTCCTTCGCCCCGATGGACACCGCCGTCGAGCAGACCGGCATGGAGTACGGCGGCATCACCCCCGTCGGCCTGCCGCAGGCCTGGCCCCTGCTGATCGACGAGGCCGTGGCCGCCGCCCCGCACGTCCTGGTCGGCAGCGGCCGGCGCCGGGGCAAGCTCATCCTCCCCGGCTGGGCGCTGGCCCAACTACCGGGCGCCGAGGTGCTGGCCGGCCTGGCCGGCTGAGAACCCTGACGGCCGAGGCCCGGGACGGCGGCGCCGACCTTCCGTCTTTCACCATCGAGGAGCACGTCATGACCGATCAGGTCCACGCCCATCTGCTCACGGCCATCGAGCTGGCGGCGAGCGCACGGGAGCACGGGAACCACCCCTTCGGCGCCCTGCTCACCGACCGCGCCGGGAACCTCCTGCTCACGGCCGAGAACACCGTGCTGACCGACCACGACGTCACCGGCCACGCGGAGACCAACCTGGTGCGGCTGGCCTCACGCACGCTCACCCCCGCCCAACTCGCCGACACCACGCTCTACACGAGTACGGAGCCGTGCGCGATGTGTTCCGGCGCCATCTACTGGAGCGGCATCCCCCGCGTGGTGTACGCGCTCGCGGCGACGGAGCTGAACGTCCTCGCGGGAGTGGACCCCGAGGAGCCGCTGCTCGACCTGCCGTGCCGCCAGGTCTTCGCGGCCGGCGGGAACACCGTGGAGGTGTCGGGACCGTACCTCTACACCGAGGCCGCCGCCGTGCACGCCGGCTACTGGGGGTAGGCACCCGACGGGGCCGGGCGGGCGGCTTCCCAGTAGCGGGGGTCGGCGGGTGGGCGGGTGCGCAGGTCGGCGCGGACCTCCTCGGCAAGGCGGAGGGTGTCGCGCCGGTTGATGTGGGCGCCGATGCCGGCGCCCAGCAGGAGCGGGGTCACGGAGGGCACGCGGCGCAGCCAGCTGCGGGTGAGCCGGTGGCGCACCCGTCGGCGGACCTCGGCGCCCAGGGCGAGGGCGGCGAAGCCGGCTGGGCGCACCAGCAGCGTGGCGTCGATGCCCCGACGGTCGGCCCAGGCGGCCAGGTAGGCGCCGGCTCGCTGCGGGACGGTGCCGGGTGCGGGGAGGCCGTACACCTCGTGCAACTCGGCGACGAGTTTCACCTCGACGGCGGCCACGGCCAGGGTCTCGGCCGCGATCTCCATCGGCATCGCGGGCGGCACCGGCAGCATCGCGGCCGCCCCGACGCCGGCGCCGAGCGCGCCGCAGGCGCGGGTGGCGCCGGTGACCAGCAGGTCGGCCAGGCTCTCGGGGGTGGTGGCGCCGGGGTGCTGGGCGCGCAGGGTGGCGAGGCCGCGCACGGGGATGCGGGGCGCGGCCCGGATCAGTTGCTCGGTCAGGGCACGGCCGCCGACGGCCGTGCCCCGGGCGGCGGCACGGCCGCCTCGGCCCAGCAGGTGCGCGCCCTTGGTCACCAGCGCCCGGCCCCGGCCGTGCTGCGGCCTCGCGGCCGGACGTTCGGCCTCCTCGACGAGTTCGGCGAGGCCCACGGCCAGGCCCTCCCCGGCGACGGGGTCCGGGTCGGAGTCGGTCGGATGCCCGGAACGATCCGATTTGTGGAATTTCCTCATGGGCTCGCGGATACCCCGCCCGGCCGTCCGCCATGCCCTTGATCGTGGTCTGCCGAGTGCCCGACGCTGTCGGGGATCTCGGCGATGGCGGTCCGCCGTGCCCAGGCATCCCGGTCTCCGAGATCCTCGACCTCGTCACCCGCGATCAGCGCTGCGTCTCCTCACGGTGCCCGACGGCGGCCGCGCCGGGTATGACGAGCAGCTTGCCGGTGGTGCGCCGGGCCTCCAGATCGCTGTGCGCCTGCGCGGCCTCGGACAGTGCGTAGCGGCCCGTCACAGCGACATCAAGTGCCTTGGAGCGCACCCACGCGAAGACATCGGCGGCCCGTCGGAGCAGTTCGGACCGATCGGCGATGTAGTCCCCGAGGCTGGGCCGGATCAGCGTCAGCGAACCGCCGTGGGCGAGCCGGATCGGGTCGAACGGAGGCACGGCACCACTTGCCGCGCCGAAGAGCACGAGGTGGCCGCGGGTTCGCAGGCTGGCGAGGCTCGCGTCGAAGGTGTGCGCGCCGACGCCGTCGAAGACGACCGGCAGTCCCTGACCGCCGTTGAGCCGCCTCACCTCGGCTGCGAGATCGTCGACTTCGGAGGAGAGGATCACCTCGGCGGCCCCGGCACGCTTCGCCAACTCGGCCTTCGCCGTGGTGGACGTCGTACCGATCACCCTGCCGCCGAGATGGGTGATGAGCTGGGTCAGAAGCAGCCCCATGCCACCGGCAGCCGCGTGCACGAGCACCGTGTCGCCCGCCCGGACCGGGTAGGCGTCCTTGACGAGGTAGTGCGCGGTCATGCCTTGGAGGAGCGCGGCGGCGGCCGTCTCGAAGTCGATGTCGTCGGGCAGCGGCACCAGCCGGGAGGAGTCCACGACGGCCCGCTCGGCATACGTGCCGGGAATCTCCGCCCAGGCGACCCGGTCCCCCACCGCGACGTCGGTGACGCCCGGCCCGACCTCGACGACCGTGCCGGCGCCCTCGGAGCCCGGGGTGAAGGGCAGCGGGAGGCTGTACCGGCCTTCGCGGTGGTAGACGTCGAGGAAGTTGACCCCGGATGCGGCGACCTCCACGACCGCCTCGCCAGGCCCCGGCCGCGGCTGCTCGACCTCGGCCTCCCGCAGCACCTCGGGACCGCCCACCTCGTACACCTGGATTGCTCGCATGACCCCTCCGACAAACGATTTTCCCCCACCAACTCCCAAGATCGCGATCCGATTCCCGGCCGGGCCGGCTACGGGCCACGGGCTACGGGCCACGGGCTACGGGCTACGGGCTACGGGCTACGGGCTACGGGCCGAGGGTGAGCAGGTGGTCCGCGTGGGTGGCGGCCAGGGGCAGGTCGTGGGTGACGAGGACGACGGCGAGGCCGTGGTCCGCCCGCAGGGTGTGCAGGAGGTGCATGATGCCGGCGGCGGTGGCGGGGTCCAGGGCGGAGGTGATCTCGTCGCAGAGGAGGACGTCGGGTTCGGCGGCCAGGGCGCGGGCGATGGAGACGCGTTGGCGCTGCCCGCCGGAGAGTTCGTGCGGGTAGCGGGCGGCGTGCTCGGGGGTGAGGCCGACGGCCTGGAGCAGGGAGGCGACGCGGTGGTCGTCCGTCCGGCCGAAGTGGAGCTTCAGCGGGCGGGCGAGGGTGGCGCCCACCGTCCGGGCCGGGTTGAGGGCGCCGAGCGGGTTCTGCGGGACGAGTTGGACGCGGCGGCGCTGGTCCTGGGTGCGGCGGCGGTGGGAGGCGGCGAGGGGCGCTCCCCCGAGGGTGACGGTGCCGGCGTCCGGGCGGTGGAGCCCGGCGAGGGTCCGCAGCAGCGTCGTCTTGCCGCAGCCGGAGGGGCCGGTGACGCCGGTCAGGGTGCCGGGGCGGAGGGTGAGGTCGAGGTCGGCGAAGACGGGCCGGCCGCTGCCGACCCGGGCGGCGAGCGCCTTCACCTCGACGACCGGGACGACCGGTTCGGCGAGGATCGGCTCGACCTGCTTGAGGAGTACGGGTGTTGGCGCCTCGACGGGAGCTGCCGCCAGCGCCAGGACGTCGTCGGCGCAGCGCGCGACGAACTCCGCGTCGTGGCTGGTGAGCCCGACGGCGATGCCCTCCCGCTCGGCGAGTTCGCGCAGCAGGTCGGCGATCCCGTCGCGCAGGGCCGGGTCCAGGCCGGCCGTGGGTTCGTCGAGGAGGAGGACGGCGGGGCGCCGGGCGAGGGCGCGGGCGAGGGCGACGCGTCGCTGCTGCCCGCCGGAGAGGCCTGCGGTGCGGCGGCGTTCGAGGCCTTCGTCGACCGGCAGCCGTACGGCGCGCAGCAGGTCCGGTACGGAGGCGGCGCGGCGGGCGGGGGCGGTCTCGGTGATGAGCCGGTCGACGCGCATGCGGGGGTTGAGCCCGGAGCCGGGGTCCTGGCCGACGTAGGCGAGGTGGTGGCGGCGCAGTCGGCGCAGTTCGCCGGGCGGGAGGGCGAGGATGTCGTGGCCGAGGACGGTGAGGCTGCCGCCGGTGACCTGTGCGCCGGGCGGCAGGGCGCCGACGAGGGCGCGCAGCAGGGTGGTCTTGCCGACGCCGGAGGGGCCGGTGACGGCGGTGACGCGGCCGGGGGCGAGGGCGAGGGTGGCGTCGGTGAGCAGCGGGGTGCCGCGAAGGGTGACGGAGAGTCCGGCGACACGGACGACGGGGGTCCTCACAGCGGTGGTGCTCACAGCGGCGTCTCCGGGGTGGGCCTGGCGGGGGCGAGGGCTTCGGCGGCGAGGTTGACGCTGATGGCGAGCAGGCCGATGGCGAGGCAGGGCGCGCCGACCGCCCACGGGTTGAGGGTGATCCCGGCGGCGTTCTCGCGGATCATCAACGCCCAGTCGGCTTCCGGCGGTTGGGGGCCGAGCTGGAGGAAGGCGGCGATGGAGACGATGTAGACGCCCTCGACGAAGCGCAGGCCGAACAGGGCGAGGACGGTGGAGCGCAGGTTGGGCAGGACCTCGTGGACGGTCAGGTGCCACAGGTTCTCCCCGCCGGCCGCCGCTGCCTCGACGTACCCCGCGGAGGCGACGGGCCCGGCCGCGGCGGCCACGATCCGTACGGCGTAGGGGACGCCGAGGACGACGGCGGCGGCCGCCACGGCGAGGCGGCCTCCGCCGGGCCAGGCGAGGGCGATGAGCATGATGGCGAGGACGGACGGCAGCAGGATGGTGAGGTCCGCGGCGCGTTCGATCCAGCGGCCGAGGGCGGGGCGCAGCGCGGCGAGGATGCCGAGGGCCGTGGCGGTGGCGGTGACGACCAGGGCGATGGCGAGGGCGGTGGCGATGAGCGCGGTGCCGCCGCTGAGGAGGCGGCTGAGGACGTCGCGTCCGAGCTGGTCGCCGCCGAGCGGGGCGTCGGCGCCGGCCTCCGCGTACGGGAAGACGACGGGGGCGTCGACGGGGTGCGGGGCCAGGAGCGGTCCGGCGAGGGCGGCGGTGACGAGCAGGAGGGCGGGGGCGGCGCGCAGGAGCGCCCGTCGCTTCCTCCGGACGGCGGCGGGGGCCGTGACGGTCATTGGCGTTCGCCTCCCAGGACGGCGGTGCGGGCGAGGTCGGCGATCAGCAGGAGCACGCTGATGGAGGCTCCGGCGGCGGCCACGACCCCGGCGACGAGCGGGGTGTCGCGGTCGGTGATGGCCCCGGCGAGGACGGCGCCGATGCCGGGGTAGTTGAAGAGGGTCTCGACGACGACGGTGCCGCCGAGCAGCATTCCGGCGGAGGTGGCGATGCCGACGGCGATGGCGGGCAGGGCGCCGGGGAGCATGTGGTGCCCGAGGACGCGCCGCCGGGGCAGGCCGTCGAGGACGGCGGCCTGGACGTGCGGCAGGGCCGCCTGGTCGGCGAGCGCGCCGCGCACGATGCGGGTGTTCCAGCCGATCTGGGGGACGGCCAGGGAGAGCAGCGGCAGCAGGATCATGGTCCAGGTCTCGGGCCTGCCGTCGGGCCCGGTGAGGGTGACGGCGGGCAGCCAGCCGGTCCACTGGGACAGCAGCAGGAGCAGGGCGACGGAGACGACGAACTCCGGGAGCGCGAACGCGGCGGTGGACAGGGCGTCGACGGCGCGGTCCACCCGCCCGCCGGGGCGCAGCGCGGACCAGCCGCCGAGGGCGAGGGCGCCGACGGTGCTGACGGCGAGGGCGAGGCCGCCGAGCAGGAGGGTGTTGGGGAAGGGCCCGGCGAGGACGTCGGTGACGTGCTCGCCGCGCGCGGTGGTGCCGAGGTCGCCGGTGGGCAGGCCGGTCATCCAGTCCCAGAAGCGTTCGGGGACGGGCCGGTCGAGGCCCATGGCGGTGCGCCGGGCGGCGAGGTCGGCGCCGGTGACGCCCCGGTCGGAGGTCGCTCCGGCGGCGTCGCCGGGCAGGAGTTCGACGGCGGCGAAGACGGCGGCGAGCAGGAGGACGAGCATGAGCAGGCGCCGGACGGCCTGTCGGGCGGCCTGCCGGGCGGCCCGGCCCGCACCCGGGAGGATGCGGGCCGCGGCCGGGTGGGCGGTGGTCAACGCGCCAGCCAGGTCTTCTCGAGCTGGACGCGGCCGTAGCCGGGGAGCTTGGGCAGGTCGCGGACGGCGGCGCCGGCGAGGTCGATGCCGTCGGCCATGCCCCACAGCAGGTAGCCGGACTTGGCGAACTCGATCTCCTGGAGCTGGTGGAGGAGCTTGTCGCGCTCGGCGGGGTCGGGGGTGCCCATGGCCTTGCGGTACGTCTCGTCGAAGCCGGGCTCGTTCCAGCCGGTCTCGTTCTGCCCGGCGTCGGAGAGCATGGTCTTGGAGGCGTAGAACACGACGGAGTCGTTGGTGCCCCAGTAGGTGGTGTAGAGCTGGCCCTTGAGCCAGGTCGCGTCCCAGAAGACCTTGGAGTCCTGCTTGACGACGTTGACCTTGACCCCGGCCTCGCGGACCTGGGTGGCGAAGAGGGTCGCGGACTCGGCGAGTCCGGCGATGTCCTCGGTGGTGATCAGGTCGTACGTCTTCGAGGTGTCGAACCCGGCGTCGGCGAGCAGCTGCTTGGCCTTGGCGAGGTCGCGGGCGCGCTGGGGGACGTCCTTGGCGTAGGCCGGGTCGCCGGTGCCCAGGATGTCGTTGGCGACGGTGCCGTAGCCGGAGAGGACCTGCTTGACCATGGCCTCGCGGTCGACGGCGAGCTTGAGGGCCTCGCGGACCCGGGGGTCGGCGAAGGGGCCGTCGGCGGTGCGCATGACGATGGGCATCGCCATGTCGTTGGGGCGCCGGACGATCTGGACGTCCTTGCGGGCCTCGGCGGTGCGGGCGGCGACGGCGCCGACGTTGGAGGCGAGGTCGATCTGGCCGGCGAGCAGGGCGTTGGCCATGGCCTGGGGGCTCTCGAACAGGCGGACCTCGACGGCGTCGAGGAGGACCTTGCCGCCGTACCAGTTCTCGTTGCGCACCAGGCGGGCGTTGCCGTCGCGGTACCAGTCGAGCTTGAAGGGGCCGGTGCCGGGGGCGCCCGCGATCGCGTCGTCCTTGGTGTCCTTCTTGAGGACGAAGGTGGTCATGCGGGTGAGCAGGGGCAGGTCGGCGTTGGGGTAGTCGGAGACGAGGACGACGGTCTTCGCATCCTCGGCCGTGATGCCCTCGGGCTGGATGCCGGGCAGGCGGGACTTGCCGGCGGGGGTGTTGCGCAGGCGCTTGAGGGACCAGACGACGTCCTCGGCGGTGACGGGGGTGCCGTCGTGGAACGTGGCGCCCTCGGCGAGGGTGAAGCGCCAGGTCTTCAGGTCGTCGGAGGCCTTCCAGGAGGCGGCCAAGCGGGGGGCGGTGTTGGGCTTGTCGCCGGGTATCGCAAGGGTGTCGTAGAGCAGGCTGATGATCAGGTAGTCGCTCTCGTTGGACTGCGTACCGTGCGGGTCACGGGTGGTCGCGGAGGCCTTGCCGAGGGCGCCGACCTTCAACGTGCCGCCGCTGCGCGGCTGTTGGGAGGCGCCGCCCGAGGGGGCGCTGTCCTTGGAACCGCCCGTGCTGCCGCCGCAGGCGGCGAGTGCGCCAACCGCTCCGATGCCTGCACCGGCCCACAGCAGCTGTCGTCGGGTGACGCCCACGTTCGATCCTCATCTCGGGTTGCGCTCGATTTGCTTAGGTTTACCTATCCTAAGTTTGAGGCATCGCGCAAGCCGCCGGGTACTCGGGGCCACAGAATCGTTCGTTCACAAATCGGCCCCTGGCCAGGGAAGTTGATTCCGCGCGACATCCGATCCACCGCCCGATCCTGCGACCACGAACATGTCAACTTCGGGCTGGGTAAGGCTTGCCTTACCTCAAACGGGTTGTTACGTTTCCAGTCGTCCGGCCGCCCCAGCCGCTCCGGACCACGACCCACACGCAGCTCCCGCCGCCGTCCCGCAACGGCGCGGTGATGCCGCACGCCCGCACCCCGTGCTCCTTCTCCCTCCCGTCCCCGGAAGGTCCCGCCGTGCCCACCTGCCCTGCCCCGGTACGCCGTCTCGACCCCGCCCTCGCCGCGGAACTCACCTCCGCCGCCACCGAGTTGCTCGCCCTCCACGGCTCCCCGGCCAGCCCGGCCCTGCTCGCCGACCTGCCCGCCCGCTGCGCCCGCCTCAGCGAGCCGCTGCACCTGCGCCTGCGCCCGGTCGACACCGCCGACGGCCTCTTCGTCCTGCGCGGCCTCGACGTCGACGACGCGCGGCTCGGCCCGACCCCCGGCCACTGGTCGAAGGCGGGAGACTCCGGCGAACTCTGGGACGTCGTCCTGCTGCTCGTCTCCACCCTGATGGGCACCCCCATCGCCTGGGAGGGCCAGCAGGACGGCCGGTTCGTGCACAACATCGTCCCCTCCCCCGGCCACGAGGCCGAGCAGACCGGCGCCTCCAGCTCCGTCCTGCTCACCCCGCACACCGAGGACGCCTTCCACCCGGGCCGCGCCCACCTGCTGCTGCTCTGCTGCATGCGCAACCACGACCGCATCGCCACCACCGCGGCCAGCGTGCGCAAGGCCGACCTCCCGGAGGCCGACGTCGAGCAGCTCACCCGCCCCGTCGCGCCGATCCTGCCCGACGACGCGTACGAGCAGGCGCGGCAGTTCGGCGGCCGCCCCGACCCCGTACCCACCCTCTTCTCCACCGCCGAGGGCCTGACCATGCGCTACGACCCCGCCTACACCCCGCTGGAGGAGGCCGACGAGGCCTGGCGCGCCGCGTACGGGCGCCTCGGCGAGGAGCTGGCCCGCGTCTCGGTGGCCGTCGCCCTGGAGCCGGGGGACGTCCTCGTCGTCGACAACGACCTGGTCGTCCACGGCCGCGTCCCCTTCCGGGCCCGCTACGACGGCACCGACCGCTGGCTCAAGCGCGCCTCCGCCCGCGTCGAGGGCCGCCCCACCCGCCCGGCCGCCGAGCGGGAGGAGCACGGCTACGGCCAGGCCGCGCTCACCGCCTGGTCCGCCTGAGAGCACGCACCTCCAACTCCCTGAAAGGGCCCACCCCATGGACCGGGACGACACCACCCTGCGCGTCCTCTCCACCGGCGACCTCGCCGGGCTGGAGATCACCCTCGCCGACGTCCTCGACACCGTCGAACAGGCCTACCGCACCCTGGCCGCCGGACAGTCCGACAACCCGCGCAAGCTCACCGTCAAGCCCGCCGACGGCCACTCCGTGTCCTACGCCATGCTCGGCCGCGACGGCGTGCGCAACGTCGTCGCCGTCAAGACCTCCTACAAGCACGGCCTGCACGAGAGCCGCGAACGGCAGCACTACTACACGACGCTGAGCATCTACGACGACGTCACCGGCCTGCCCGTCGCGATGATGGACTGCTCCCGCATCGGCTCCCTGCGCACCCCGGCCGCCTCCGCCCTGCTCGCCCGCGAGTGCGCCGCCCCCGACGCCCGCACCGCGCTCGTCATCGGCACCGGCACCCAGGGCCGCCTCGCCCTGCCGTTCCTGCTCACCGCCCTGCCGAAGCTGGAGCGCCTGCTGCTCTGCGGCACCCACCCGGACGGCATCGCCGCCGTCCGCGCCGAACTCGCCCGGCACTTCCCCGACCGCGAGCTCGAACTCGTCACCGACCTGGAGGCCGCCGCCCGCGACGCCGACCTCGTCCTCGCCACCGCCGGCCCCCACACCCCCGCCGCCGTCGAGGCCGACTGGCTGCGCCCCGGCGCGGTCGCGGTCCTCATCGGCCACGGCCTCGCCCCCTCCACCCTCCACCGGGCGGACCGGGTCGTCGCGACCAGCGAGGCCCAGATGCGGGTCACCGGCGTCGACATGGCCGACGCCGACGGCGCCCTCCCGGCCGTCGACGTGGAGCTGCCCGCCGCGATCTCCGGCGCCGCCAGGGCCCGTACCGCCGACGGGCAGCGCATCTTCGCCTACAACAGCGGCCTCGTCGTCACCGACATCGCACTCGGCCACCGCTTCGCCCAGCTCGCCGCCGCCCAGGGTCTCGGCACCGAGGTGGCCCTGTGGCGCTGACCCTGCCCGCCCACCCCGACCCACTCACCGACCGCCTCCACACCGGCGGCCTGCTGCACGAACTCGCCCACGGCCTCGGCGGCCCCTTCCACTACCTGCTGCCCGAGCGCTTCGACGCCAACCTCGCCGACTTCCGCGCCGCCCTCTCCGAGGCCGGCGTCGACGGGGCCGTCCACTACGCCAAGAAGGCCAACAAGGCCTCGGTGTTCATGGACCGCTGCGCCGCCGCCGGCGCGGGCGCCGACGTCGCCTCCCTCGGCGAACTGCGCGACGCCCTCGGCCACGGCGTACGCGGCGAGGACCTCGTCGTCACCGGGCCCGCCAAGTCCGCCGAGCTGCTCCACGTCGCGGCCCGGCAAGGCGCGTTGATCACCGTCGACGCCCTGGACGAGCTGGACCGCCTGCTCGCCCTCGACACGCCCCGCCCCATACGGGCCCTGCTGCGCCGCCACCCGCCCGCCCAGCCGCGCAGCCGCTTCGGCCTGGACGAGGCCCAGATGGACGAGGCGCTGCGCCGCTGCGCCGAGGCCGGGGGCGCCGTCCGCATGGAGGGCTTCAGCTTCCACCTCTCCGGCTACGCGCTCCAGCCGCGCGCCGACCTCGCCGGGGAGCTCGTCGAACTCTGCCTCAAGGCACGGACGTTGGGCCTTCCCGCCGACCGGATCAGCATCGGCGGCGGCTTCCCCGTGGACTACGTCGCCGCCGAGGACTGGGCCAGGTTCCTCGACGGGCACGATCCCCGGCACTACCACGGCCACAAGGCCTTCGCCGTCGGCGAGTTCTACCCGTACCACTCGCCGGTCGCCGGAGCCGACGCCCTGCGCGCGATCCTCGCCGCCCGGCCCGGCGGCAGCGGCACGAGCCTCGCACAGCGCCTGCGGGAGGCCAGGGTGGCGCTGCTGGTCGAGCCCGGCCGCGCCCTGCTCGACCGCGCCGGCTCCTCGGTGTTCCGCGTCCAGGGCGTCAAGGACCGTACGGGGTACGGCATCGTCACCGTCGACGGCACCAGCCTGAGCCTGTCCGAGCAGTGGTTCAACAGCGAGTACCTGCCCGAACCCGTCCTGCTGCCGCAGGAGCACCGGGAGGACGGCCCGTACGAGGCCTGCGTGGGCGGCGCCAGTTGCCTGGACTCCGACCTGCTGACCTGGCGGCGGATCCGCTTCCCCGCCCGGCCCCGGTACGGCGACCTGCTCGTCTACCCCAACACGGCCGGCTACCAGATGGACTCCAACGAGTCCCCCTTCCACGACCTGCCCCTGCCGCCCAAGGTCGTCATCGACCACGGCGGCGACCGCCCCCGCTGGCGCCTCGACCACTGACTCCTGGAGTTCTCCCACCGTGACCGACGCCCTCCACCGCCCGCCGGTGGTCAGCCGGATGACCGACCTCATCGGGTACACCCCGCTGTTCGAGCTCGCCCGCGCCGACAACGGCGCCCGCCTCCTGCTCAAGCTGGAGATGTTCAACCCCACCGGCAGCGCCAAGATCCGCATGGCCCGCCAGATGGTCCTCGACGCCGAGGAGCGCGGTGACCTGCGCCCCGGCGGCCACGTCATCGAGTCCACCTCCGGCAACACCGGCCTGGGCCTGGCCGTGGTCGCCGCCGAACGCGGCTACCGCTTCACCGCCGTCGTCGACCACCACGCCGCCGCCGACAAGCTGCGCGGGATGAAGGCGATGGGCACCGAACTCGTCTACGTGGACGAGGACGGCGGCGAGGACCTGCACACCGCCGCCCGCGAGGAACTCGCCGAGGAGATGGCCCGGGGCAGGGACAACACCTTCTTCACCGAGCAGCACAACAACCCCAGCAACGCGGTCGGTTACCACGCGGTGGGCCGCGAGATCGCCCAGGCGCTGGACAACCGGGTGGACGTGCTGATCGGCGCCGTCGGCACCGGCGGCGGCCTGTGCGGCACGGGCGCGGAGCTGAAGAGGAGCGTCCCGGACCTCACCGTCGTCGGCGTCGAGCCCGAGGGCTCCATCGCCTTCGGCCCGCCCGCCCACGACTACTACCAGTCCGGCACCGGCACCCCCGAGGGCGCCACCATCGGCCTGCTCGTCGACTACGACCTCATCGACGAGGGCGTGAAGGTCGGCGACGTCGAGGCCTTCGCCACCGCCCGCGTCGTCGCCCGCCGCACCGGCCTGCTGATCGGCGGCTCGGCCGGCGGCGTCGTCCACGAGGCCCTCGCCCGCCTCCAGGCCCTGCCGCCGGAGGCGGTTATGGTCGCCTTCGTCAACGACGGCGGCGAGAAGTACATGGACACCGTCTTCAACGACGACTGGATGCACGCCCGCTCCCTCGTCGACCCGGCCGTCGAGGCCCGGATCGACGAGACCCTCACCAAACTCCGCAGGAACTGAGTTCTACGATGCAGCAGTTGACCACCCTCGTCCGCGACAGCCGGGCCCTCGCGGCCCTCGCCGTCCCGCTCGCCCTCACCCAGCTCGCCCAGGTCGCCCTGACCACCACCGACACCGTCATGATGGGCGTCCTCGGCACCGAGGCGCTCGCGGCCGGCGGCCTCGCGCTGGTGATCTTCAACCAGTTGCGCACCATGGGCGTCGGGCTGGTCACCTCCGTCGGCAACCAGGTCGCGGCGGCCGCCGCCCGCGCCGAGCAGGCCGACGGGGGCGAGGACGAGGACGAGGTGCGCGGCCTGGTCCGGGCGGCGATGGCCGTCGCCACCCTCGCCGGGATCGCGGGCGCCGTCCTGATGGTCCTCATCGGCCAGGCCGCCACCCTGCTCGGCCAGGAGGCCTCCGTCGCCCACCGCGCCCAGGGCATGCTCGCCGCCCTGGCGCCCGGACTGCTGCCCTGCCTCTGGTTCCAGGCGATCCGCCAGTTCACCGTCGGCATGCGCCGCCCGCAGGCGCTGCTGCGGATCACCGTCGCCTCCGTCGCCGTCAACGCCGGGCTCAACTGGGTCTTCATCCACGGCAGTTGGGGCCTGCCCAAGCTCGGCCTCACCGGCATCGGCGTCGCCACCAGCACCGTCCACCTGCTCTCCTTCCTCGCCCTGTACGCCTCCGCCCGCCGCGACCCCGAACTCGCGCCGCTGCTCGGCCTCGACTTCTGGCGCGCCGACCCCGCCACCGTGCGCCGCCTGCTCGGCCTCGGCACTCCGATCGCCGCCACCTACGGCTCCGAAGCCGGGTTCTTCTCCGTCACCGCGCTGCTCGCCGGCAGCTTCGGCGCCGCCGCCCTCGCCGCCCACACGGCCGTCAACCAGCTGATCTACATCGTCTTCCAGGTCGCCGTCGGCCTCTCCCACGCCGCCTCCATCAACGTCAGCCGCGAACTCGCCCTCGGCGAGTACGCCGCCGCCCGGCGGATCAAGAACACCGCCCTCGCCTGCGGGGCCGTCGTCACCACCCTCGTCGGCCTCGCCTACCTCACCGTCCCCGGCCTCGTCCTGCGGCCCTACTTCGACCCCGACGCGGCCGCCGACCAGCAGGGCCTGCACATCGCCACCGGTCTGCTGGCCGTCGTCGCCGTCCTGCAGTTCTTCGACTGCGCCCAGAACATCGGCGTCGGCCTGCTGCGCGGCCTCGACGACACCGGGAGCGGCTTCCGGATCACCCTCGTCGGCTACTGGCTCGTCGGCCTGCCCGCCGCCTGGCTGCTCGCCTACCCCCTGGGCGGCGAGACCCGGGGCCTGTGGCTCGGCCTGCTCCTCGGCCTCGCCACCACCGCCGTGCTCCTGCTGCGCCGCTACGGCCACGCCCTCACCGCCAGGGCCGCGGCGCCCGTCACCACCTGAACCACGCCCGACCCCTCCATCCCCAGACAGGCAAGCCCCCCATGAACACCGCCACCCTGGCCGCGACCACGGCCGGATACGCCGTGCCCCCGCTCTGGCGCCTCCTCACCAAGACCGGCTACTTCCTCGGCCTCAGCGGGGCCATCGGCGCCACCGTCACGTACGCCGCCACCGTCCGCCCCGCGCTGCGCTCCGCCCGGGGCGCCGCCTCGGACACCGCAGCCTCGGGCACCACCGCCTCGGATGCCATCGCCTCGGATGCCATCGCCGAGGGCACCATCGCCGAGGACGCCGCCGTCCTGCGCCGCCGCTCGGCGCTCTTCCTCGCCTGCTCGGGCGTCGCCCTGCTGGTCGCGGGCTACTTCCAGCTCGCCGCCCGCGTCGCCCGGGCCGGCAAGGGCATGCCCTTCGGCGACGCCCTCGCCCCCGGCGCCCAGTGGGACTTCCTGCGCGCCCCCGCCGCCAAGGGCGCCTGGATCGCCCAGGGCACCGTCTACCTGGTGCAGAACGCCCTGCTGGTCGCGACCGCCCTCGCCCTGATCGCCCTCCTCGCCCCGGCCGCCCGCCGCCGTACGGACGCGATCGCGCTCGCCGCGCTGCCGCTCTCCCTCGCCGTCACCCTGGTCGCCGCCGTGCCGACCACGGCCCCCGCCGACCTCGACGCCTGGCTGAACCTGCTGTTCGACCAGGCCCACATCGTCTCCGGCGTCGTCTGGCTCGGCGGCCTGGCCCTGCTCGTCGCCCTCGCCGGCACCCGCCGCCGCCTCGGCGAGGGCGCCGGCCTCCTGTGGGCCGACGTCTGGCGCCGCTTCGGCCTCCTCGCCATGGTCTGCGTCGCCGCCGTCACCGTCTCGGGCCTCTGGCTGAGCTGGAAGCACGTCGGCGGCATCTCGCAGCTGTGGACCACCGGATACGGCCTCGCCCTGCTCGTCAAGCTCCTGCTGGTCGGCGGCCTGGTCGCCGCCGGGGCCTTCAACCAGCTCTGGCTGACGCCCCGCATCGCCCGGGCCCGCGCCGCCGACGACACCGCCTCGCTGCTGCACCTCACCCTGCGCCACTTCCCCCGGGTCGTCTGGGGCGAGGTCGCCCTCGGCCTCGCGGTGCTCCTCGTGCTGCCCTTCATCTCCGGCTCCGCCCGTACCGAGGCCGGCAGCCCGAAGGCCGTCTCCTCCGCCACCCTCTTCACCGGCGGCGCGGCCCTCGCCCTCGCGCTGGCCGCCTCCCTGTACGCGACGGTGCGGATGTCCGACGCCCTGGCCCGGCGGTCGGCCGCGACCCTCTGACGCGGCGAACGGCCCTGGTCACGCCCGGATCGGGCGTGACCAGGGCCGTTCCGTCGAACCGTCAGTACGGGATCGGACGGTTCTCGCGCGCCCAGAGCTGTTCGGCCTCGCTGCGGGGCGGGGGCGGCCAGTGGCCGTCGATCATCCAGAGGTCCTGCGGGGTCTCGTCGATGTGGAACTCGCAGTAGAGGCCCCGCTCGCGGGTGTGGGGGGCGAGGAGGCGGTCGAGTGCCTCGCCGGTGAGCTTACGGGCTGCAGCGTCGGTGGCGTGGCGGGCGATGTGCTCGACCACGACGCGCACGGCGCCGCCGGTCGGGACGCCGCCGACGAGGAAGGACTCCTCGGGGACTTCGTGGAACAGGGTCACCACGTAGAACGCGGGCAGGCCGAATCCGGTGTAGAGGCCGGTGACGTCGGCGGCGAACTCCCGCTTCTGCTGCGCGTCGTAGGCTCCGACGGGGTGGTAGACGTGCCAGAGGGGCATGGTGCTCTCCTTCGTGACGCTCGGACGGTGCTCGGGTGACGCCTCGGGGTCAACGCCCCAGCGGAACGGCGAGGTTGGCGACCGGCCCCGAGAGCGCGGCCTTGACGCGGCGGGTCGCCTCGTCGACGAGCACCTCGTCCTCCCCCGCCTCCAGGCCGTCGAGGACGGCTTCGGCGACCTCGGCCGGGGAGAGCTTCGCGACGGGGATCGCCGCGACCATCTCCGTGTCGGCGAAGCCGAGGTGCACCCCGACCACCTGGGTTCCCTGCGGGGCGAGTTCGAGGCGCAGCGAGTTGGTGACCGACCACAGCGCCGCCTTGGACGCCCCGTAGGCCCCCGCGCCGGAGGCCCAGGACAGCAGCGAGTGCACGTCGACCAGCGCGCCGCCGCCGTTCGCGGCGAGGACGGGCGCGAAGGCGCGGGCGACGCGCAGGGCGCCGAAGACGTTGGTGTCGAAGGTCGCGACCACGTCGGCCATGTCGGCCTCGATCAGCGGGGACGGGTACAGCACCCCGGCGTTGTTGAGGACGACGCTCACGTCCCCGGCCCGCTCGGCGACCGCCGTGACAGCTTCGGCGTCGGTGACGTCGAGCGGCAGCGGGACGACGCGCGGGTCCTCCTCGGGGACGGGCTTGCGCGCGGTGACGTACACCTTCGCGGCGCCGCGGCGCAGCAGGGCCTCGGTGAAGGCCTTGCCGAGGCCGCGCTGGCCTCCGGTCACGAGCACCACGGAACCTTCGACGGCAACCATGCCGTGCCTCCTGGGACTTGTCGGTGGGTGGCTGCTGTGCAGCTCCCTTAGATTATTAGCATCATCTAAAATCGCCGACAAGTACCCTGAACCCCGTCCCTGACCCTGACCCTGGACCCCGGAAGGACGTGCAGAGCATGGCCCGCGCCTCGAAGGCCGACGCGGAGCGGCACCGCGAAGAGGTGATCGCCGCGACCTCGAAGCTCGTCCGCACCCACGGCGCGTCGGGCGTCAGCGTCCCGCAGGCCATGGCCGCGGCGGGCCTGACGCACGGCGGCTTCTACCGGCACTTCTCCTCGAAGGAGGACCTCGTCGCCCGGGCGTGCAGGGCCGCCTTCACCGAACGCACGACGGCCATGGACGACCTCACCAAGGACGAGTTCCTGGCCGCGTACCTCTCCACCCCCCACCGCGACAACCCGCACGCCGGCTGCGCCGCCGCCGCCCTGGCCGCCGACGCCTCCCGCGCCGCCCCCGACGACCCGCTGCGCGAGTCCTTCACCGAGGGCCTGCGCGAGCTGGCCGACAAGCTGTCCCGCATGGACGGCGCCACCCCCGGGGACGACTCCGCACTGGCCGACCTGTCCGCCATGGTCGGCGCACTCGTCCTGGCGCGCGCCTGCGCCGACGAGGAGCTGTCCGAGCGCATCCTCGCGGCCGCCCGCGCCCGCCTCCTGGGCACCGACTGAGGGCCGACTGAGGGCCGTACGTCCCTGGGAGCACGGTCCCCTCCCCGGCCCCGACCCGGAGCAGGTTCCCGGGTAGGGATTCGTCCTCCGCGCGGACGGATTGACGGTCCGTCGGATGATCCTCTTGGAGGGCACCGAGAAGAGCTCCGGTGCCCTACCCAGAGGGGCATTCCCGTGAACGACCACGCACCGCAGCAGCACCGCCCGAACCGCCTCCGCGGCCGCCGCCGCGCGGTGGCGGCGACCGTGACCGCCGTGGCCGCAGCCGTGGTGGCGGGCGTCCTCGTCCCGGCCACCACCGCCTCCGCCGGGCCACGCAAGGACGTGGTGCAGCAGAGCATCGACGCCCTCGTCCAGAAGGACGGGGTGCCCGGCGCCCTCGCCACCGTCAAGGGCCGCGACGGCCGCAACCACACCTACACCTCCGGCGTCGGCGACACGAAGACCGGGGCCAAGGTCCCCGTCGACGGCCAGGTCCGCGCCGGCAGCAACACCAAGCCGTTCACCGCCGTCGTCGTCCTCCAGCTCGTCGCCGAGGGCAAGATCGGCCTCGACGCCAACGTGGACACCTACCTGCCGGGCCTCCTGCGCGGCGACGGCATCGACGGCCGCACCATCACCGTCCGCCAGCTGCTCCAGCACACCAGCGGCCTGCCCGAGTACGTCAACAAGGACAGCGTGCTCAAGGAGCCCCAGCGGTACTTCGAGCCGCGCGAACTCCTCGACGCCGCACTGACCCAGAAGGCCCGCTTCGCGCCCGGCGCCAAGTGGAGCTACAGCAACACCAACTACCTGGTCGCGGGCATGATCATCCAGAAGGTCACCGGGCGCCCGCTCGGCGAGGAGGTCAACAAGCGCATCGTCGAGCGGCTCGGCCTGCGCCACACCTACTTCCCCGTCCCCGGGGACATGAAGATCCGCGAGACCCACCCCAAGGGCTACCAGCGCGCCGAGGACGGCTCGTGGCGCGAGTACACGGAGCTGGACCCCTCCTGGGGCTGGGCGGCCGGCGGGGTCATCTCCACCAACACCGACCTCAACACCTTCTTCAGCGCCCTCCTGGCCGGCCGCCTGATGCCCGCCGCCCAGCTCGCCGAGATGCGCACCACCGTCCCCGCCGAGGGAATGGCCCCCGGCGTCCGCTACGGCCTCGGCCTGATGAGCCGCCCGCTCTCCTGCGGCGGGCTCTCCTGGGGCCACGGCGGGGCGATCCCGGGCTTCCAGACCTTCGGCGGCGTCACGGAGGACGGCCGCGCCGCGAACATCGCCATCACCACGCTGCCCGACAGCGACGCCACCATCAACCACGCCGACCAGGCCGTGGACGAGGCGCTCTGCCGCTGACCGCCCCTCCGCGCGGCCCCCCCCCCCCCCCCCCGCGGGGCCGCCCCCCCCCCCCCCCCGCCCAACCCCCCCCCCCCCCGGGGGGGGGGGGGGGGGGGGGGCCGCCCCCCCCCCCCCCGGCCGCCCCCCCCCCCCCCGGGGGGGGCCCCGCCCCCGCCCTCCTCCCAGAAACCGGAATCCCCGTGAACGACCACGCCCCCGCCCGCCGCATCCGCATGGTGCGCTACGCCACCACCGCCACGGCCGCCGCCGGACTCGCGCTGACCGCCCTCGCCCCGACCGCCGCCACCGCCGCACCGCGCCCGGACGTCGTCCAGCAGAGCCTCGACGCGCTCGTGAAGGACAACGGGGTGCCCGGCGCCCTCGCCACCGTCAAGGACCGCGACGGCCGCAACCGCACCTACACCTCCGGCGTCGGCGACCTGACCACCGGCGCCAAGGTCCCCGTCGACGGCCAGGTCCGCGCCGGCAGCAACACCAAGCCGTTCACCGCCGTCGTCGTCCTCCAGCTCGTCGCCGAGGGCAAGATCGGCCTCGACTCCAGCGTCGACACCTACCTGCCGGGCCTCCTGCGCGGCGACGGCATCGACGGCCGGACCATCACCGTCCGCCAACTGCTCCAGCACACCAGCGGCCTGCCCGACTACATGGATTCCCCCGCGCTGAGCGACTTCACCACCATCCAGTACCGCTACTTCGAACCGCGCGAACTCCTCGACGGGGCACTGACCCAGAAGGCGCTGTTCGCCCCCGGCACCGACTTCGCGTACAGCAACACCAACTACATCGTCGCCGGCATCCTCATCCAGAAGGTCACCGGCCGCCCCTGGGCCGAGGAGGTCACCAAGCGCGTCATCGACCGGATCGGCCTGCGCCACACCTACGTCCCCGCCACCGGCGAAACCGCCCTGCGCGAACGCCACCCCCACGGCTACATGCCGCGCACCGACACGAGCACCCCGCCGTTCGACTACACCGACATGGACTCCTCCATGGCCTGGGCCGCAGGCGCGGTCGTGTCCACCAACACCGACCTCAACACCTTCTTCAGCGCCCTCCTCGCCGGCCGCCTCCTCCCCGCCGCCCAACTCGCCCAGATGCGCACCACCGTCCCCGCCGAACTCCTCGGCCCCGGCGTCCGCTACGGCCTCGGCCTCCAGAGCCGCCCCCTCACCTGCGGCGGCCTCGTCTGGGGCCACGGCGGCACCTCCGTCGCCTACCGCACCCGCGGCGGCGTCACCGACGACGGCCGCGCCGTCAACATCGCCGTCACCACCATCCCGGACGGCCCCACCACCAAGCGCCTCACCGACACCGTCGACGCCGCCCTCTGCCGCTGACCCCCGCGCCTTCACCCGGCCAGGGAGCCTCCCTGGCCGGGCCTCGGCCGCTCACAGGCCGGACATGGCTACTCGCGAACGATGCCATCCTCGGAATCCAGCCGAACCGCCCTGCCAGGGGCCGGGTGGGAAGGTCTCGGGGCCGGCGCCGGTGAGCCAGGTCGAGCGGACCTGGACGGTCGAGAGGATGACGGTACGGATGGCGGCCTTGTCCGGGTGGTCGGGCAGTTCGCGCGGGCCCTCGGCGGTGACGAAGGTCCAACCGCCGCCAGCCGCTGGCCAGACAGGCAGGATGCGCTTCGACTCGCCGCCCAGGCGGGTCACGGCGAGGTCCGGGTCCAGGGCCGAGGTCAGCGGGTTCTCGTGGATTTCTTCCAGACAGGGTTCGTTCTCCAGCGCCGACGACAGGGACGGGGCAGCGAACGCATGCGTGCTCGTGAACGCGGCTCGTCCCGTAGGTCCGGCCGCATTGCCCAAGGGATACCTTCTTGGCCCCGCCAGCACGGAGGTGACCCCTGATCCACGCTCACCTCTCGCGAACCGCCGAAGCAGCCGACGTCGAGCCAGAAGCGCCCCTCACCTCAGAACCGGGCGGTTGGCGAAGGTGTATTCGTTCGCAACGTTGAACACGCAGGCGCAGGTCGGGCACTCCGCATCGCCGAAGAGATGGGCGATCCCATCAGAGAGCAGGTCTTTCCCGTCGCGGACGGCGATCCCATGCATCCACCGGCCAATGCCGGAAAGATCATCCGGGGACCCCGGTCGCAGGTCACGCCGGTTCACGTCTCCCAGATTCCAGTCCCGGACCGCCGAGTAACGCCCGTATCCACCGATGGCGATCGTCACCTCCACAGCACAGTGGGGGCAGTCCACAAGGTAGAAGTCGTCGGTGAAGTCCCCCAAGACAGCCGCCCAATGGAACTGCTCCTCGGTTGCGAGCAGCGCACGGAAGGTTGCGAGGTAGTCGGCCGGCCGCGATCGGAGGTGCCTGTCCAGCAGCTCCCGAAACTCTGAGACCGCGTCCGCGCAGTCCACGAACAGGTCGTCGCAGCCGTGTTGTCCCGCCGCACGTTCGAGGATCTCGCCGGCCAGCCGACGCGCCGACGCATTGCCCGACGCGAGGCGTACAAGGCGCGGCAGCGCAACGAAGCTGGCAGCCGACACCAAGTCATGTTCGAGGATCAGCCGGTATCCCAGTTCCTCCCACGCATCGGCATCGTCCTCACCCCCCTCCACGCGCTCCAGGAGCACGGGAACGCGATCGGTGTCGAAGTGACAGTCGTACACATCTGCCCAGTTGGCCATCCGGGCATTGAATCGCACCACCGAACGTGAGGCCCAGGGCCCTCAGGTATCACGTTGAGTGAGACGACGACCGATGCCGCGTCTCACTCAATCTGAACCATCGCTGGTCACAGCCTCACCGTGATTCACCTTCACTGAGACAGGACACCGCCACCGCGCAGTCCGCTCCGCCCGTGCGGAGGGCACCTGGAGTCCTTGCCGTGGCCTTGTCCGGAGACGGTGCAGGTGCTGATCCACGACGAGGAGGACGACTGCTTCGGCCTCTGGATGGTCCACGACGGCAGGCTCGTGGAAATACCCCTGCCGCGTACCCGGCGGGCCTGGTGGAACGGGCCGCACAACGAGGACTACGCGCCCGACCCCGGAATCCTGAACCGGACGGACGGTAGGACCGTCAACTGGCCGGAAGAAACCGAGGGAGACAACCAGTCCCGGCCGGCGGCCTGGTGAGGCGATCAGGCGTGAACCATCTCCCCCAGGGGTCTGGAAGCCGTCCGCTCGGCCAGCGCGGAAGTGCCGCGAGAGCGCCCGCCCCAGTTTGTCCTCGATGTGGTCCGCTCCGCCCGCGCGGAGGGATCCGGGCTCCACCACGGTGCCTCGATCGGCGCCGTCGTTCGCTGTCCCACAGACCTTGCAGGACGAAACAGCCGCCTGCCTCAACAGACGCTCAGATCCCGAACATCCGCGCTGCAGTGGGGCTATGTTACGCCCTGGCCTGCTGGTCCCATCTGCGCGGCGACCCCGCACCTGACTGGGCCCACCACCTCACCCCCACCGTCCGCGCCCACCTCCAACGCGGCCTGGCGTATCTGCATCACACGGGCCGACGCCTGGACGACTGACGGGACCGCGCTCGCCCGGAGGCGAGCCGCCTGTGAGTGAGGCCGTGCTCAGAGCGTGATGTCCGCTCCGCCCGTGTGGAGGTGGGGTCGGCCCTGCCCGTACGGGGTGACTCGCGGCCGGGCCCCTTGGCTTGCACCGTCGACGACGGCCTGCCCAGATGTTCCGGCTCACACGGATCCGAGGGGCCTGCCTGACCCCGCACCACCCTCAGCCCGCTCGTCAGTGCGCCGGTTCGTGGTCCAGGACGACCGTCACACCGCCCTCGTCGAGGATCTCCAGGACGTGGTCGACGTAGGAGCGGCTCGCTCCGCACTCGACGGCCCGGTCGGCGAAGGCACGACGGGCGATGTCGAAGTCGTGCCAGACCAGGGTGAACGGGGGAACGACCGCCGGCCCACCGCCGAGGCGGTCCCGGAGCCAGAAGAGGTCTCCGCCCAGTTCCCGGCCGGGGCCGAGGACGGCCTCGCCGATGGCCAGGTGAAGGCCCGGCACGTCCGTGGCGAAGCGGCCGTCGAGGTGGTACTCGCCGCCGGAGCGGCCGATGCCGGGGCCGTACGGGCCGCTGGTCGTCAGCCGTAGCCACGCGTACCGGCCCCGGGTGGTGAGCGGCGCCCAGAGGTTCGGTCGGCTCGGTTCACCGTCGTACCAGGTCTCGTGGATCGCGCGGGCCTCCGGGGACGGGCGCTCGTCGCTGCGGTCCGCGAGCGTGAGGTCCAGCAGGGAGCTGCCCAGGACGGAGGGCCGCACGTCGGCGATGTCGACGTCGACGCCGCGGTGGTACATGACCCGGCCGTTGCAGTCCAATGCCGCCAGCCACACACACTCCCAAGGCCGAGGGTACGGGTCCTTCAACCGTTCCAGCAGCGTATCGGTGGGCTCGCAGCCGATCAGGTGGATCGGCTCCGGCCGCAGGGGGCGCTGCGGGTACAGCCCCCGCGCTTCGAGGCAGGTGCCGAGCGGTTCGTCGTCCCACCGATGCGCCGACCGGATCTCGAAGCGGTAGGAGGTCGGGGCCTGCGGTACGGTCAGGGCCCCGTACGCGGTGTTCGCGACACCGGCGCCGAGGACTAGGTCGATCCGCTCCGGGTCACCGGGCGCGGGGCGGTGGATGATGACGGAAACGTCGACGAGCTCGACGCCCGTCGGCGATGTCCTGTCGTCCGCGTCGAGGACGTCCACGACCAGGTCGCCGAGCAGCCGGTCCTGCGCAGCGGGACGGGTGGCGAGTGCGACGAGTCGGCTGTCGCGGGGGCAGCCGCGCAGAGTGACGACCTCCCGGGGCGGCGGCACCGGCGCCACGTACAGCCCCTCGACGTCGACGCAGCGCGTGACGAGAGCAACGCGTTCGGTGTCCTCCAGGGTGGATTCGTCCGCGACGAGCAGGTAGCGCAGCGGGAGGTCCCGCTTCCAGCCGAGGAACTCCGTGACCCGCATTCGACCTCCGGCACTCGAACCCTTCCGAACCGGGCTACCCTACGGTCCGTCGGAACGATGATCACGCGGGTTTCACCGATGGGAATCCTCTCGGACGACCCGGAGCGCGGCGTCCTCCACCAACTCGACCGCGGCCTGATCCGCAAGCGCCGCTCGGCGGGCTCGGGCTCGAACGGAGGCGTCTCGATGGCTGATCTCTCCGGCGTTCACGGAACGTTCCGGTCGGATGATGGCTTCGGCCAGGTCATTCCCGACGAGTTGGACGAGCTGTTCGAGCCAGGGATGCGCCGGATCTTCCGGGCCGTGGCCGTCGACCGGTTCGGGAGCGGCGCGATGCCCCCGCATGCGGAGCTCCTCTTCGGGCCGGGGTTCGGCCCGTGGGACTCGGATCGCGATTTCCTCGGGCAGTTCTACAACGAGATCCATCACCAGGACACCTGCGACAGGTTCACCGCCGAAGGGGTTCCGCTCCTGGTCGCGCTGGCGGTCGACGGCCGTGTGCGGGCCCAGGAGCGGATGGGGCTCGTCAAGGTGCTCTTCGGCATCGCGACCGAGACCGACCGGCACAGGGCGGAGTACTGGCCTGGTGCACATCCGCAGGCGGACGCTGCCGCGGCGGTCCGGGCAAGGTCGGCGGTCGAGGGGCACCTCCCGGAGGTGCTCGCGCGCTGGGACGGGGAGTGCCTGGGAGTCCGTCTGGCTCTCGCGGCGCTGGGAGTCGTCTTCCGTGACTCGCCCGCCACAGTCACGCTGCGGCAACGGGTGGAGGCGCTCGCTGGTGAGCACCAGGAGAAGGCAACCGTCGTCGGCTTCCTGCGCTTCGTGATGCTGCTTGTCGACGGGACGGACCGTCAGGTGCTCTCCGCCGTCGAGTCACGGACCATGTCGTACTGGCGAGCCTCGCACCGCGAGGTCCCTCTACAGGCCCGCGCTGTGCACCTTCTCGACCAGATGCTCTCGCAGGTGAGGACGACGCTGCTCGCCCGGCGCCCGTGACCGACCTCGGTTGTTCAGCCGGTCGGCGGCCCCGATGAGGAGCCCGCCTGCTGGTCTCGTAGGTCGGCGGAAGGGGTGGACGGCGAACAGCGGGTGGGGGCGCCCGCCTCGTGCCTCGAGCCCACGGGAGGTCAACGGGTGAAGGTGATCTCCGGGTAGGCCGGGGACGGGCCGTTGAAGAGGGTGGTCGGCTGGTTGCGGAGGTGGAGGTCGAAGTAGGCGAGGAGGTAGGCGCGTTGGGCGGCGATGGCGTGGGGGCCGTTGCCGGTGCCGAGGAAGTGGTCGAGTTGGTCGGCGGGCCAGTGGATGACGGACTGGCCCTGGGGGATGAGGAGTTCGAGGTCGCTGTAGGAGAGGTGGCCGGAGTTCTCCAGGTTCAACTGGCGGCGCCAGCCGGTGAGTTCGGGCCAGAGGGTATTCCACATGGCGTCGCGGGCTGGGCTGGCCCAGGCGGAGCTCATCAGGAGGACGGGGCGGGTGAGGCCGTCGGTGGCGACGGTGCCGAAGACCGGGCCGTCGAGCGTGGCGCCGGCGCGGATGCGGGGGTCGTCGTGCATGGCCTGGAGGGTGGTGGCGCCGCCCATGGAGTGGCCGAACATGCCGACGGCGGAGAGGTCGAGGGCGGCGGCGAGGCCGCAGGGGACGGGCCGGTGTTCGGCGTCGGGGTCGGTTCCGGTGGCGAGGCCGGCGAGCCGGTCCAGGACGAGGCGGGTGTCGGCGGCGCGGACGCCGACCACGTCCGCGTCGCTCATCGCGTGCACGGCCGTGGTGTTGCGGACTTCGAGGCGGCCGTCGGGGAACTCGACCTCCCCGGCGTCGAAGGTGTGGTCGATGGTGGCGACGACGTAGCCGTGGGCGGCCAGTTCCTCGACCAGCGCGGTGTCGAAGGAGCGGTCGGCGCGCGAGCCGTGCGAGTAGAGGACGACCGGGTGGCGGACGCCGTGGTCGGCGGGCGCGCCCTCGTGGCCGTCGGTGACGGGCCAGGCGAGGCGGCCGTTCGGGATGCCGAAGTAGTCGGACTCCAGGTGCGCCTCCTCGGCGGGGCTGAGCCAGGGGGCCGCCAGGTGGCCGGCCGTCCTGGTGGCCGGGTACCAGAGCTGGACCTTGAGCTCGCGGGCGCGGGGCGTCGGCGCCCAGGGGTCGGGGCGGGCGGCGTCGACCAGGTGCAGGGTGGTGGTGCCGATGCGGTACGGGCCGCTCGGCGCGGGCAGGGTCAGGCGCACCCGCCCGTCCGGCGGGGCGGTGACGGCGCCGGCCCCGGGCGCGGCGGCGGCCAGGAGTCCGACGGCGAGCAGGGCCGAGAAGGCGCGACGGGGGGTCATGGTGGCTGTTCCTCCGGGGAGTTGGCGCTTCGGAGGTTCCACCCTGCCCAGGCCCGCCGGGCGCCGCATCGGTCCGTGGCAAGAAGCCCGGGCCGGCGCCTACGACCGTGGTCGTAGGCGCGGCCTCACTCCCCCTTCGTCGCCCGCAGCGTGTACACCAGCGGGACGCGCGGCCCAGCCGGGAGGCGGTAGTGCCCGTGGTCGTGCTCGTGCAGGAAGTCCAGGCGCAGCCCGGCGGCGGCCAGGGCGCTGACGACCTCGCCGATGCCGTGCTGCCACTGGACGGTCACGGTCGCGGCCATCGGCGCGTCCAGGTCGGCGTACGTGCCGGGCTCGTCGAGGACCATCGGGGCGTGGTGGAAGTAGTCGGCCTCGAAGCTGCGGCCGTCCTCGGTGAGCAGGTCGGCGACGGGGTGGAACTCGGCCAGGTAGAGGAAGCCGCCGGGGGCGAGGAGGTCGGCCACCAGCCGCGCCCACCGGTCGAGGTCCGGGAGCCAGCAGAGCGCGCCCATGCCGGTGTAGACGATGTCGTACGTCCGCCCGTCGAGCGCCTCCACGGCCTCGTACACGTCGGCGGTGACGAACCGCGCCTGCGCCTGCCCGATCCGCTCGGCGAGGCCGCGGGCCGCCTCCACGGCGGGCTCGGAGAAGTCGAGGCCGGTCACGGCGGCCCCGCGCCGGGCCCAGCTCAGGGTGTCCAGCCCGATGTGGCACTGGAGGTGCAGCAGCGCCTTGCCGCCGACTTCGCCGACCTCGGCGGGTTCGAAGTCCTGGAGGCTCTCCCGGCCCTCGACGAACCCGGGGAGGTCGTAGAAGGACCCGGAGGTGTGGATCGGCACGCGCTCGTCCCAGTTGGCGCGGTTGGCCGCCTGCCAGTCGGGGGTGTCCGTGGGGGTGGTCATGAGGGACCACGCTAGCGAGGGACCGGACGGTGATCCACGGGTTTTGTATCAGGTTCCGGGGCCGGGTGCGGATCGGCGGGGGACGGCGCAGGATGGACTTCGGAGCCGAGCGGAGGCGCGGATGATCGAGATCGCCGACCTGCGGGAGTGGCGGGAGCACGACGTCGTCGACGAGGACGGGAAGAAGATCGGCACGCTGGAGTCCGTCTACGTGGACACCGCCACCGACGAGCCCTCCTTCGCGACGGTCACCGTCGGTGTGCTGTCGCGGCGCCGGCTGGTGTTCGTCCCGCTGGACGGGACGGTCGCCGGGCCGGGCTACCTGAAGGTCGCCTTCCCCAGGGGCCTGGTCAAGGACGCCCCGTCCATCGGTACGGACGACGTGCTGCCCGCCGAGGACGAGCCGGCGGTGTTCGCCCACTACCAGCTGGAGTACGCGACCGGCGCCGCCGGGGAGCGCCGCCTGGCCCGGCGCTGACGGGGCCTACGCGGGCGGGGCCTACGTGGGCGGCGCCGACGCGGCCGGGGCCTACGCGGCCGGAGCCGACGCGGGCAGGCCGGGGAACTCGCCGGCCCGGGCGTGCAGGTACTGGCAGCTCCCGGAGACGGGGCACAGGGACACCCCGAGGTTCTCCCCGTGGGTCGGCGTCAGGAGGCGGAACTCGACGAAGGTCACGAACGTGCCCCCGCCGAGGTCGACCGCGCGGAGCGCCGGCGGGGCGGGGACGTGGGCGGTGTCGCCGCCCACGGTGATGCTCGTGTGCCGCCCGGGGAACGCGGTGAAGACGTACTGCTCCGGCCCGAGCACCCCGTTGGACACCAGGTCCACCTGCCCGGTCAGGTCCCCGATCGGTCCGTACGAGATCTGGTCCCACGGGTTGCCCAGGTTCGCCCAGCAGACGTCGACGTCGTCCACCAGCCAGAAGGCGAGCCCCCGGGAGTGCCCGTCGTCGTCCAGCACCGCCAGCGTGGCGAGCGTCGGGCGCGGGCACTTCCCGGGCGTCTTCGCCTCCCGGTTCACCGTGTCCACGATCCACTGCGCGGAGGCCGGCGCCGGCTCCGGCAGGGCCACCCGGTGACGCGGCGGCCCGTCGTCGCCGAAGGGCCCGCAGGCCACCAGCGCGATCAGCAAGGCCGCTGAACTCACAGCCCCGGCAAAGCGTTTCATCGCATCCCCCCGTAGCGACTTCCCTTCCCCAGGGTCGCCGCCTCGCCCCTGTCGGGCAAGGGGCGGGGGCGGTACGACGCGCCGGGGCGGCCCCGCTCCGGGCGCGAAAAACCGGTTGCCGCCGTGCCGGGGGCCCGTGAGACTGCGGTCCTACCCTGCCCGGCCGGTGCGGTCGCCCGGGCGTCCCACCCGTCCGGACCGGCCGGTCCGGCCATCCGTGAAACCCGGGGTCACCGCATGCCCACCGAGCCCACCGCCCTGCTCCGTCCGCGCGCCCTGCGCCCCGGCGACCTGGTGGCGGTCGCCGCGCCGTCCGGTCCGCTGGACGGCGCCGACCGGCACCTTCTGGACCGGGGCACGGCCGTCCTGGTGGAGCTCGGCTTCCGGGTGCGGGTGTGCCCCTCGGTCACCGGGGGGCGCCCGCACTGGTGGGCCGCGGCCCGGCCCGAGGAGCAGGCGGCGGAGTTCAACGCGCTGCTGCGCGACCCCGAGGTGCGGGCGGTCGTCGCGCACACCGGCGGGGAGGCGGTGACGGGCTGGCTGGACCTGCTGGACCTGGACGCCGTACGCGCCGACCCGAAGCCGGTCCTGGGCTGCAGCGACGTCTCCCAGCTGCTGCTGGCCCTGCACGCGCGCACCGGGCTGGTCGGCGTCCACGCCGACATGGTCACCTACGGGCTCGGCCTGTGGGACGAGCGCTTCGCGGGCGGGCCCGAGCGGGACGCCTCCCACCGGGCCCTGCGCGAGGCCTACACGCGGGTGCTCACCGTGCCCGCCCCGCCCGGCGCGCTGCCGGCGCTCTCCCCCTGGGAGTGCTGGCGCGCCGGCCGGGCCGGCGGCCCGCTGATCGGCGGCCTGCTCAACCGGCTCGTCTCCCTCCAGGCCACCCCGTACGCCCTCCCCTCGCGGTCCTTCGACGGCGCGGTGCTCTTCTGGGAGGAGGTCGACCGGCCGCTGTCCGCGGTCTGGAGGGACCTGCACACGCTGCGGCTGTCCGGCGTCCTGGACCGGATCGCCGCGATGCTGGTCGGCACCCCGCACGGGGTCGGCGGCGGCTCCGGGCCCTCGCTGCGCGAGGTGGTCCTGGACGTGCTCGGCGGCCGCGACCTGCCCGTCCTCGCCGGGCTGGACATCGGCCACGCCGGCCCCAACCTCCCGCTGCCCCTGGGCGTACGGGCCGAAGCGGACGCCACCGCCCGCACCCTCACCCTGCTCACCCCCGCGGTCGCCTGACCCCCGGCGGGCCACCCCGACCCGCGCGGCCGGGGTGGCCCGTGGTCCCTGCGGACGGAGTCCGTTCGAGCACCGCCGTGCACGCCGGCCACGACCGGAACTATCCTCTGGGGGCATGTCGAACCCTGATGCGCTGCTCGTCGAGATCGCCGCGACGGTCGAGTCCGAGCACAGCAACCAGATGCCCCTGACAGTCGTCGTACCGGGCGCGGTCATCACCGGACGCCTGGCCCCCGAGAGCCTGTGGCACGAGCGGATCGCCGAGGTCCTCACGGCCTCCGACCACCTGAAGCCCTTCGCCGCGCTGTTCTCGGCCCCCGCCGCCCACCTCGCCGACGACTCCGGCGGCGACACCCCGCCCCCCGCCCGACCGACGCACCTGCACCTTCACCTCGCCCGCATCCTGCAGGGCAGCTACGCCCTGCCGCACACCGGAGGCATGTACCGCATCGCCATCGCCGACGTCAGCAGCTGGACGGTGGGCGACCTCGGCTACACCGACCAGTGACACCGTGCCCGGGGCGCGGCGCGCCCCGGGCATCCTGAGCGTGTCCTCGCCGATCGGTTCCCGACGCGCCTACGCCGCGCCGTCCGCACCGTCCGGCCCCGGCGCCACCCGCACTGCCGTCACGTTCGGAGCAATCCCCTCCCCCCGCTCGCTCCGAAGCAGTGGTGCACAGCGGTGACGGGCCCCGAGGCGGGCCGGCCGGGAGGGAGGCACGACGGTGTTTGCGGTGGATTCGCTGCGGGCGGCGGTGCCCGCGCCGCGCCCCGAGGGCGCGGGCGGGGGAACCGTGGCCGTGGTCGGCGCGGGGGTGTCGGGTCTGACGGCCGCGTACCGGCTGCACCGTGCGGGGCGCGCGGTGGTGCTGTTCGAGGCCGACGAGCGGCTCGGCGGACACGCCCACACCCAGCGGGCCGTGGGCGGCGACGGGCGGACGGTGGAGCTGGACACCGGGTTCCTGGTGCACAACGAGCGGACGTACCCGCACCTGGTCTCCCTGTTCCGGGAGCTGGGGGTCGCCACCCGGGAGAGCGACATGAGCATGTCGGTACGGTGCGACGGGTGCGGCCTGGAGTACGCGGGAGCACGCGGCCCCGGCGGGCTGGTCGCGCGGCCGGGCTCGCTCGCCCGGGGGAGCTACCTGCGGATGCTGGGCGAGGTGCCCCGCTTCCACCGCCGGGCCCGGGCGCTGCTGGCCGACCCGGGAGCGGGTGAGCCGACGCTGCGCGGCTTCCTGGCGGCCGGCGGCTTCTCGCCCTACTTCACGAGCCACTTCACGACTCCACTGGTCGCCGCGGTCTGGTCCTGCGCGCCGGACGTCGCCGGGGACTACCCGGCGCGCTACCTGTTCACGTTCCTGGCCAACCACGGCCTGCTGTCGGTCACGGGGTCGCCGCGCTGGCGGACCGTGACGGGCGGCTCGCAGACGTACGTGGCGAAGATCGCCGGGCAACTCGAGACCGTGCACCGGGGCGCCGCCGTACGTGCCGTGCGCCGCCACGCCGACGGCGTCACGGTGACCACCGGGGACGGCCGCACCCTCGACGCCGACGCGGTGGTGATCGCCACCCACGCCGACCAGGCGCTCGCCCTGCTGGCCGACGCCACCCGGGCGGAGCGCGAGGTGCTGGGGGCGTTCCGCTACTCGCGCAACCCCACCGTGCTCCACCGCGACGCCTCCCTCCTTCCCGCCGCCCCTCGGGCCCGCGCCTCGTGGAACTACCGGATGGCTCACTGCGGAGGCGGTGCGCAGGGCGTGCGGGTCAGCTACCACCTCAACCGCCTGCTCGGTCTCGACACGGCCGAGGACTACCTGGTGACCCTGAACGAGGACCCGGACCGCCCGGTGGCGGCCGAGCACGTCGTGTCCCGCACCGTGTACGAGCATCCGATCTACACCGCGGAGAGCACCGCCGCCCAGGCCCGGCTGCCGGAGCTGACGACCGGGCGGACGGCGTTCGCCGGCGCCTACCACGGCTGGGGGTTCCACGAGGACGGCTGCCGCTCGGGCCTGGACGCGGCCGACGCCCTGCTCGGGGTGAGCGCACCATGACCGCCGGCCGGCCCGCCCCGGCGGCCGTCCTGCCGGGACCTTGGGGAGCGGTGCTGTACGAGTGCCGGATCGCCCACGTGCGCACCGCCCCGGTGCGCAACGCCTTCACGCACCGCACCTACCTGTGGCTGGTCGACCTGGACCGCCTGCCGGCCCTGCCGTGGCCACTGCGGTGGCTGGCCTCCTTCCCCTCCGGCGTACGGGGCCTGTCGCCGCGTGAGGAGATCCGCCGCTACCTGTTCGGCGAGGGCGTCGACCTGGCCGGCGGACGGGTGCTGATGCTCGCCCACGCCCGTTCGCTCGGGTACGCCTTCAACCCGCTGACCGTGTACTGGTGCCACGACCGCACCGGCCGCCCGGTCTGCACGGTCGCCGAGGTCTCCAACACCTACGGCGACCGGCACCGCTACCTGCTGCGCCCCGACGGACGCGGTCGGGCCGAGGCGGCGAAGGAGTTCTACGTCTCGCCGTTCTTCCCCGTCGACGGCCGCTACCGGATGGTCCTGCCGGAGCCGGGCGAGCGCCTGGCCCTGACCGTCCGTCTGGAACGCGACGGCCGGAGCGCCTTCACCGCCACCCTGCGCGGCACCCGCCACCCGGCGACAGCCGGGCGCCTGCTGCGGGCCGCGGCACGGCACCCCTTCTCCACGTGGGCGGTCAGCACCCACATCCGCCTCCGGGGCATCGGGCTGTGGTTGCGCGGCCTGCCGGTCCACCCCCGCCCCGACCACGACGCCCCGACGAAGGACTCCGCCCCATGACCCTCCCGGCCTGCTCCCTCGCCCCCGCCCCGCCCACGGGGGTCGACGCCCGGCACTGGCCCGACGTGGCCCGGGTCCCGCACGTCCCGGCCCGCGCCGCGGTGGCACGGCGGCTGCTCGGCCGCATCGCCCGGCGCCGGGGCCTTCGCGTCGAACTGCCCGGCACCCGCCTGCTCGTCCCCGCACCCGCCGGGGCACCGGTGCTGCGCCTGCACCGGCCGGGCGCGTTCTTCCACCGGATCGGGGAGAGCGGGCTGATCGGCTTCGGCGAGTCCTACCAGGCCGGCGACTGGGACTCACCCGACCTCGTCGCACTGCTCACCGAACTCGCCACCGCCCCCGGGACGCTGGTGCCCACCGGGGCGCAGTGGCTGCGCCGCCTGTACGTCAAGCGCCCGCCCGCCGCCGAACTCGGCACCCCGGACAACGCCCGCGCGAACATCCACCGGCACTACGACCTCTCGAACGAGCTGTTCGCGCTCTTCCTCGACCCCACGCTGTCCTACTCCTCGGCGATCTTCCCCACGGCCCCGAGCGGCGCGCCCCTCGCCTCCCGGAAGGCCTTCCCGGCTGCGCAGCACCGCAAGATCGACCGCCTCCTGGACCTGGCCGGCGTCGGCGCGGGCAGCAGGGTGCTGGAGATCGGCACCGGCTGGGGCGAACTCGCGATCCGCGCCGCTTCCCGCGGCGCACGGGTGGTCAGCCTCACCCTCTCCGAGGAACAGCTCTCCCTCGCCCGGCGCCGGATCGCGGCAGCCGGCCTCGCCGACCGGGTGGAGGTGCGGCTGTGCGACTACCGCGCCGTCGACGGCGAGTTCGACGCGGTGGTGAGCGTGGAGATGATCGAAGCGGTCGGCCGGCCCTTCTGGCCCGTCTACTTCGCCGCCATCGACCACCTCCTCGCCCCCGGCGGGCGGGCCGCGCTCCAGGCGATCACCATGCCGCACGAGCGGATGCTGGCCAGCAGCGGCACCTACACCTGGATTCTCAAGTACGTCTTCCCGGGCGGTCAGATCCCCTCCGTCGAGGCGATCCGCCACACCACCACCCGCCACACGAGCCTGCGCGTGGCCGGCTGCGAATCCTTCGGCCCGCACTACGCCGAAACGCTGCGGCTGTGGCGCGAACGCTTCACCGAACGCGCCGAGGAGGTCGACGCCCTCGGCTTCGACCAGGTGTTCCGGCGCATGTGGGAGCTGTACCTGGCCTACTCCGAGGCCGGTTTCCGCACCGGCTACCTCGACGTCCAGCAGATCCTCCTGACCCGCCCGGAGCCCCGTGAGGAGCGGCCCTCGTGAACGCCGCCGCCTTCGCCGTCAACCTCGCCGCCACCGCCGGGGCCGCCCTGGTCGTGCTGCTGGCCGCCTTCGTGATCGGGGTGCGCACCGGGCGCCACCGCGGCGTCGACGTCGCCTGGGGCCTCGCCTTCACGGCCGTCGCCTGGACCGGCTACGCCCTCTCCGCCGGGCACGGCGACCCGGCGCGGCGCCTGCTGGCCGCCGTACTGGTCACGGTGTGGGGGCTGCGCCTGTCGGCCCACATCCGGTCGCGTGCGCGCGGGCACGGCGAGGACCCGCGCTACGACCGGATGCTCGCCAAGGCGCCGCCCGGGCGACGCGACGCCTACGCCCTGCGCATGGTCTACCTGCTGCAAGCGGCGATCGTCTGGTTCGTCTCCCTGCCGGTCCAGGCCGCCGAGTACCTCGACCGCCCGCCGGGCCCGCTCGCCGTCCTCGCGCTCGCCCTGTGGGCGACGGGGATGTTCTTCGAAGCGGTCGGGGACTGGCAGCTGTCCCGGTTCAAGGCCGATCCCGCCAATCGCGGCAAGGTCATGGACCGCGGACTGTGGGCCTGGACGCGGCACCCCAACTACTTCGGCGACGCCTGCGTCTGGTGGGGCCTGTTCCTGCTCGCCGCCGACGCCCCGGTCGGGTGGGCGTTCGTCCTCAGCCCGGTCCTGATGACCTACCTGCTGGCCTTCGGCAGCGGCAAACCCCTGCTGGAACGCGGGCTCGGCTCCAGCAAGCCGGGGTGGGACGCGTACGTCGCCCGCACCAGCGGCTTCCTGCCGCGCCCACCGCGCCGATGAGCCCGGCCCGTCGATCGCCCCGTCGCCCCGCTGCTGCTCCGTCCGGCGAGGCCGGCACGGGGCGGCTCCAGGTGCGGCGGCTGCCCGAGCGGCCCGCCGCCGCGGTGCTGGTGCTGCACGGAGGCCGCGCCGACAGCCTCCGACCGGTGCCCCGGTTGAGCCTGCCCGAACTGCGCATGCGGTTCTTCGCCTCCGAGATCGCGCGCCGCAGCTGGGGAGGCGGCGTGCTGCTCGCGCAGGTCCGCTACCGCTTCCGCGGATGGAACGGCCACCGCGCCGATCCCGCCCGCGACGCGGCCCAGGCCCTCGACGCGCTCGCCGAACTCGCGCCCGGCGTGCCGGTGGTCCTGCTCGGGCACTCGATGGGCGCTCGTGCGGCCCTGACCGCCGCCCGCCACGACGCGGTGCGCGGGGTCGTCGCGCTGGCTCCCTGGTGCCCGCCCGGCGACACCGTCGCCCACCTGTACGGCAAGGCCGTGGTGCTCCTGCACGACGAAGCGGACCGCGTCACCTCCGCGCGGCAGACACGGGAGTTCGCCGACCGGGCGGCCGCCGCCGGAGCCGACGTCCGGTTCGTGGCGATGCCCACCGGCGGGCACGCCATGCTCCGCGGCGCCCGCCACTGGCACCGGCTCGCCACCGACTGCACCGCCGCGATCCTGACCCGGAGCGCGAATCCGGCGCCCACCGCCCGCCGCCAGGGAACGTAGGACCTCCGCCCGCAGCCCCCTCGGCCCGACCCAGGCCGCCGCCGGGCCCCCGGGGGCTGCGGGGCGAGCCCAGGTCGGGCCGTCCGGGTGGACGTCTGCTGCGAGTGCCGTCCATCACGGCACCGCGTACCGACCTGCCGTCACCCTCGCGGGTGAATCCACGGGTTTCCCCGCCCGTTGGGCAAGCCGGCCACCCGGCAGCACCGAAGGCATCACGTACGAGCCCGCGAACCGGCGGGCTCCGGCCCGAGACGGGAGCATGATGCCTTCAGAGCGCATCGACACCCGGCTGCTCGCAGAACTCACCGAGCAGTCCGAGGACCTGAACAGCGACGCGTTGCGGATCACCAACGGCGCGCTGACCGACTTCGGGCAGGCGGTCACACCCGGCCGGCGCCGCTGGTGGCAGCGCGGCGGCCTGCTCGCCGGAGCCGCCGGGATGGCCTTGCTCCTCGGCGGCACCCGGGCGTACGCCGACAGCCCCTCGCCGTCCGGCTCGATGGCCGACGACATCCTGGCGCTGCAGACCGCCGCGTCGATCGAGAACCTGGCCGTGTCGGTCTACCGGACCGCCGCCGGGCTGCCGTTCATCAAGGACGGCAACAAGACGGTCGCCGCGTTCATCGCCAAGACCACCCAGCAGCACCAGGCCCACGCCCAGGCGTTCAACGCCGCCGCCACCCAGGCCGGCGGCCAGGCGCAGAACAACCCGGACCCGAAGTACAAGGCCGTCGTCGACCAGGCGCTGCCGACCATCAAGGGCCCGGCCGACGTGGTGAAGCTCGCCATCACCCTGGAGGACGTGGCCGCCCAGACGTACACCAGGAACGTCTCCCAGGTCTCCGACGCCCAGCTGCGCAAGCTCTTCGCCTCCGTCGCCCCGGTCGAGGCCCAGCACCGCGCCACCCTGCTGGCCGTGCAGGCGCTGCTCGCCGGCAACGCCGCCGACCTGATCACCATCCCGGTCGACCCGGCCAAGCTGCCCGCCGCGGCCGGCAGCGTCGGCTTCCCCGACGCCTTCTACAGGACCGACAACGCCTCCCCGATCAGCGAAGGAGCCGTCAAGTGAACGCGCACGACTGGGATCTTCAGATCAGCGAGGGCGAACTCTCCCGCCTCACCAAGGAGATGGACGAGGCGCACCGGGCGACGCTGCCCGCCATGCGCGCGGCGGCCGCCGACCTGGGCGAGGAACTGCGTGCCCGCGGGGACGGCGGTCCGCGCGACACGGGGCGGCGCCGCTTCCTGCTCGGCGCCGGCGGCGCGGCGGTCGCGCTCACCCTGGCGGCCTGCTCCAGCAGCAAGTCCTCCAGTTCCCCGAGCGCGTCCGGCAGCGCCTCGATGCCCGCCTCGGGCGCGGCGTCCGGGCAGTACACCGGGGACCTGTTGGTCGTCGCGCTCGCCACCGCCCTGGAGAACCAGGCCGTGGGCGCCTACCGGACGGCCCTCGACGCCGCCAAGAACGGCAAGCTCGGCACCGTCCCCCCGGCGGTGGCCACCTTCGTCACCACCGCGATGGCCCAGCACACCGACCACGCCAAGGCGTGGAACGCCGTCCTCACCGGCGCCGGCAAGCCCGCCATCACGGATGTGCCGCTGTCCAACCAGGCCGACACGGTGGCCGCGCTCGGCAAGGCCGCCAGCGTGGGCGACGTCGCCAAGCTCGCCCTGATGCTGGAGGAGCAGGCGGCGCAGACGTACCTGTTCGCGACCTACAACGTGACCAGCCCCGCCGGCATCGCCACCGCCGCCACCATCGCCCCCGTGGAGGCGATGCACGCCGCGATCCTCAACTTCGTGCTGGGCCAGTACCCCGTCCCCGACGACTTCCTGCCCGCCGACAAGGCCGCCGGCCCCACCCTGCTCACCGTCTGAGCAGAGCCCAGACCGGTGCGTGCCCGGGCGACACCCCCGAGCCCGGGCACGCACCTCCCCACTGTTCCCGGAACGGAAGTGCACCCGTGACCCCCGTACGCCTGCGCGCCGCCCTGAGCGCGGCCCTGCTGGCCCTCACGCTCGGCGCCTGCTCGTCGAGCCCCTCCGGTTCCCCGGCCTCGACCGGCTCCTCCGGCCCGACCCCCTCCGGGGCCCGGATCACCATCAAGGACTTCCGGTTCCAGCCGGCCGAACTCACCGTCCACCCGGGGCAGAGCATCACCGTCGTGAACGAGGACTCCACCGCCCACACCGTCACCGCCGACGACAAGTCCTTCGACACCAAGGCCGTCGGCGGAGGAGGGACGGCGTCCTTCACCGCACCAGGGAAGGCCGGCACCTACCCGTACATCTGCACCATCCACCAGTACATGCACGCCGCCCTCACCGTCAGCTGACCGGCAGCAGAGCATCCCCTCGTACGGAGGCCCGTATTCCCTCCACCCAGCTCACCCGCACCTGTCCCCGGAACCTGTGGCGCGGCGCCCTTCGCCTGGCCGCGGCAGCCGGGCTCGCTCTCGACGCCGCCGTTCACGCCCGCCTGGCCGGCCAGTACGACGCCGTCCGGGCCACGATCAGCGAAGGCGACCTGTTCCGCGGCTCGGCCGCCGCAGCGGCCCTGGCCGCGCTCCTGGTCCTGGCCTGGCGCAGACGGCCGGGCGACCTCTTCGCCCTGGGCGTCGCCGTGGCGGGCCTGACCGCACTGCTCGTCCACCGCTACACGGACGTCGGCGCCATCGGCCCGCTCCCGGACATGTACGAGCCCATCTGGTCCGACGACAAGGTCACCGCAGCCGTCGCGCAGGGCATCGCGATCGTGGCCCTGTCCGTCATCGCGGCCCGCTCGGCCGGCCGTGGCAGCGGCGCGGGCTGACCACCGACCCGGCCCGGAAAGCCCCGGGCGGGCCGTCGCGCCCCTGCCCGGCGCCCGCCCGCTCTTCCCGCCCTCCCATCTGCCCGGTCCCGTTCTGTGCCCGTCGACGGGCGTCGGCCCACGGCCCGTGTCCGCGACGCAGCCCGGCAGCACGAGGCCCGGCCCACCGCGTGAGCGATCAGTGACCTTTCCCCATCCCCCGGAGCCCGCGCGCACGGAAGCCGCCGTCGAGGATCTGGTCCTCCGTGTCGGCCACGGCGACGAGAGCGCCTTCAACCTGCTCCACGACACCGTGAGTGCCGCCCTGTTCCTGATCGTCCTGCGGGTGGTGCGCGACCGCGCCCAGACCCAGGAGGTCGTGCAGGAGGTGCTGCTGGAGATCTGGGACAAGGCCCACCGCTTCGAACCGGCCCGGGGCAGCGCCATGGCCTGGATCGCGACGGTGGCACATCGGCGCGCCGTGGACCGCGTGCGCACCGCGCGCGCCGCGACGGAGCGGGACCTGCGGGCCCTCCTGCTCGACCACGCACCGGACTTCGACCACGTCAGCGAACAGGTCGAGCACCGGCTTCGGCACGAACAGGTCCGCGACTGCCTGCAAGCCCTCACCGACCTCCAGCGCCAGGCCGTCGACCTGGTCTACTACCAGGGCCTGTCCGGCCAGGAGCTCGCCGACCGGCTCAACCTCCCGCTCGGCACCGCGAAGTCCCGCGTGCGCGACGCACTGCTGCGCCTGCGCAAGTGCATGCAGGACGGCACGTGAACCTCCACCACCCCGGTGTCGGGGGGCAGGGGATCGACAGCAAGCCGAGCAGGCACGAGGTCGACCTCTGCTCCCGGCCTCGCTCCCCTGCGGTCGGCATGGTCAGAGGTTCTTGGAAGCCACAGGGCCGGGAGCGGGCGGGTCGGCGGCGAGGTCGTGGCGCAGCTGCTCCTGGAGCGGCTGCACGCTCTCGCGGATCTCGTCGCCGAGGCCGGACAGTTCCGGGGCGGCGGCGGTGAGGGCGCGGGCCACCAGGGCCTTGGGGTGGAGGTCCTGGGGGCGCAGGTCGGCGAACTCCGGGCCCAGGCTCTGCTTGAGCTCGTCGGTGCCGGTGCGGGCGAACGCCTGGAGGTTGCGCAGCAGCCGCATGGCGTCGGCGATCAGTGCGGGGACCTTCTCCGGCCCGAAGATGATGACGGCCAGCGCCATGAGGACAGCGATCTTGACCAGGCTCAGGTCGAGCACGTGAACGCCCCTTGACGTCGAAGGCTGGTGCGGCGGATGCGCCGGATCGGCGGGTTGAACGGTTCGGCCCCCGGCGGTGGTGTGATCACCGGACGGCGTCGGCGAGTTCGCTCGCCTCGACCGGCTGGGCGGTGGGCGGGGCCGACGCCTCGTCGTCGGGCAGGAGTGCGTCGGGCCGACGGGCCTTGCGGCGGTCGTGCAGGGAGCAGATGCCGAGGGCCGCGAGGAAGAGCAGGCAGATCGGGACGGCCAGGACCAGCATCGTCAGCGGGTCGCCGGTGGGCACGACGACGGCGGCGAACACGAAGATCAGGAAGATGATGATCCGCCACCAGCCGCGCAGCCGGGCGGCGTTGACGATGCCGACCAGGTTGAGGACGACCAGCAGCAGCGGGAACTGGAAGGACAGGCCGAAGACGACGACCATCCGCAGGAAGAAGTCCAGGAACTCGTCCCCGGGCAGGACCAGGCCGAACGAGGACGGCGTGAAGGAGGCCAGCAGCTCGATCGTCTTCGGGAAGACCGCGTAGGCCAGGGCCGCGCCGGCGGTGAACAGCGGTACGGCCGCCGCCGCGAACCCGAGGCCGTAGCGGCGCTCGCGGCGGTACAGGCCCGGTGCGATGAACGCCCACACCTGGTAGGACCAGACGGGGCTGGCCGTCAGCACGCCGACGACGAGCGCGACCTTGAAGGAGAAGCTGAGCGGGCTCAGTGCGCCTTGCAGGACGAGCAGTCCGTTCGGACAGGCCGGGGTGGCGGCGCCGACGCCGTGCACGTGGGTGATCCGGCAGGCGGGGCCCGTCAGGGCGTCCACGACCCGCTCGTGGACGGCCCATCCGACCGCCGAACCCGCCAGCAGGGACAGAGCCACCTTCGTCAACCGGGAGCGCAGCTCCCGCAGATGGCCGCGCAGCGGCATGACGGCACCGTGGGGGTTGTCCACCGGCCGGCCGGGAGTTCCTCGGGCTTTCACGCTGACCCTTCCGCGTCCAGGAGAGCGGGCTCAGCGCGCGGAACGCGACGACTCGCCGACAGGTGCGGGCCCCGGCTCGACGACGCCGCCCTCCAGTACGGCCGCCTCGCCCCTCGGACCGGACGCGGCGGACCCTTCGCCCGGCTGCGCGCCCTCGCTCTTCAGGGCGTTCGTCTCGGCTTTGAGGATGCGCAACGACTTGCCCAGCGCCCGTGCCGAGTCCGGGAGCCGTTTGGCTCCGAACAGCACGAGGACGACCAGGCCGATGATGACGATTTCCCACCCGCGAGTCTGGAACATTCCGGGCACCTCAGATCCTTCGTGCACGGCCGGTAGCCGCTCGGCGACGCCCGCCGGTTCCTGGGAGGGGGCGGGAGCGTCCTGTCGCACGGTCTTCGTGCTCCGCCGGGCGGAAGATGGGTCCGGCCGGACTCAACTTCCCTTTTCACCCGCTCGGGTGAGCGCGTGGCCGTTGAGCTGCGGCGCAGCTGAGCCGACCAGGTGAAGAACGCTCGCGAGCGGTTGCGCGGCGCCTTGACCCGGGCATCGCGCCGGCACTTCACTTCCGGTGACCGCCCGGCGCCTGGGGCCACGGCCGTCACCTTCAATCGCCTTTCCCGCCTGCGCGCATCGCCGGGCGGGATCGTCCACCGTCGCGGACGGCAATCAGGCCGAGCCGGCGGCCCGCCTGTTCACTCCACACCGATGTGAAGGAGAATTCATGTCCCCGGACACCCCCTCAGCCGACACACCGCCCGACGGCCTGTCCCGACGCCGCCTCATGCGCCAAGCGGCCGCGGTCGGTGCCGCCGGCCTGGCCGCGACGCTGGTCACCGCCACCGGACCGGCCGTCGCCACCGAGAACGAACCGGTCGGTGAAACGCCCGGCGCACCGGTGCCCGACCACGACGAGCCGATGATCGTGCACGTCCGCGACATCCGCTCCGGCCACCTCGACCTGTACAGCGGCGAGCGCCACCAGCGCATCCAGGACCCGCAGTTGGCCACAGCCCTGGCCCGCGCCCTCGCCTGACCCGCCCACAGCACCGGCCGGCTCCCGGCGGCGGCCAGGAGCCGGCCGGCCACTCCTCCCTGCCCGCACACACCCCCGTGAGGTTCACATGTCCTCCCACCGCGAAGCCCCCGAGATCTCCAAGGACCCGGTCGCCGACAGCACCGACGTCTACGCCTTCGTCAGCCCCGACGACTGCGACACCGTCACCCTCATCGCCAACTACATCCCGCTCCAGGGCCCGGCCGGCGGCCCCAACTTCTACGAGTTCGGCGACGACGTCCTCTACGCCGTCCACATCGACAACGACAACGACGGCCGCCCCGACGTCACCTACGAGTTCCGCTTCCAGGTCCAGGTCCGCAACCCCGACTCGTTCCTCTACAACACCGGGCCGATCACCTCCCTCGACGACCCGAACTGGAACCGCCGCCAGACCTACACCGTCACCCGCGTCGAAGCCGGCGAGCGCCGCCGCGTCCTCGGCGAGCACCTGGCCTGTCCGCCGTGCAACATCGGCCCGCTCTCCACCCCCGACTACACCTCCCTCGCCAACTCCGCGGTGCACCAGCTCGACGGCGGCCGCAAGGTCTTCGCCGGGCAGCGCGCCGAAGGCTTCTACGTCGACCTCGGCGCCGTCTTCGACCTCGGGACCCTGCGCCCGTTCCAGCAACTCCACGTCATGCCCGCCTTCAGCCAAGGCGCCCCGGGCGTGAACACCACCAAAGCGCTCAACGTCCACAGCATCGCCCTCCAGGTCCCGATCACCGACCTGACCTGGGGCGGACGCAAGCCCGGAGACGTCACGGACCCGCACGCCACCATCGGCGTGTGGACGACCGCCTCCCGCCGCCAGGCCCGCATCATCAACACGACCGGGCACGACACCGAGTCCGGGCCCTTCGTCCAGGTCTCCCGCCTGGGCAACCCCCTGTTCAACGAGGTCATCGTCCCCATGGGGAAGAAGGACCTCTGGAACTCCCAACCCCCGGCCGACGACAAGAACTTCGCCCAGTACGTCGCCACGCCCGAGCTGGCCAGGCTCCTTCCCGCGCTCTACCCGGGCGTCTTCCCCAGCCTCGCCGCCTACACCAAGCCCCGCGCCGACCTGCTCGCCATCCTCCTCACCGGCATCCCGAACGGCGTCGTCCCCGGCTTCCAGAACTACACCGGCGATACCCAGGCCGACATGCTGCGTCTCAACGTCGCCGTTCCCCCGGCCACCAAGCCCAACATCCTGGGCCTGGTGGCCGGGGACGCGGCCGGCTTCCCCAACGGCCGCCGGGTCTTCGACGACGTCGTCACCGTCGAACTGCGCGCCGTCGCGGGCCTCACCCTGCCGCTGGTCGACCCCTCCTTCACCCCCGACGCCGCCACCAGCGCCATCACCGACGGCCTCACCCCCGCCGACGTCACGAACCCCTACCTGGACGCCTTCCCCTACCTGGGCGTCCCGTACGACGGCTACCACAACCCGTCCAACTGACGTGCTCCGTGCCGGGGTTCGAGTGAACGACCACCCGCACCCCGGCACACCCGCGACAACCGACAGTCCGCAGCGACGAGCGAGAGCCGGCCCATGACCCAGCAGCACACCCATCCCCATCCGCACGTCCACGCGCCGCTGCCCGCCCCCTCCCGCGAAGGCAGCGTCGTCCTGGAGATCGGCGGCACCCTCGGCGCCCTGATCATCTACACCGGTCCGGCCGACGACGGTCTGGAGATCGAAGTCAGCCCCGTCGGCGACGACACCACCCGCACCCACGCCGCCGTCCGCCCGCGCCACCTCGTGGCGCACACCACCCACTGCGCCGTCATCTCGCCCCTCCCCGAGGGCGACTACACGATCTGGCGCACCCCGCAGAGCCCGGACACCACCTGCACCGTCCGCGGCGGCGGAGTCACCGAACACCACTGGTCATAGCACCATCCTGCCCCGGTCGCGCCGCGGTGGCGCGGGCCTGTGGTGGCCGCCGCACGGCGCGGCCCGGGAAACTGGCGCCGGCGCGGGCCAATCCGGCGGCCCACCTGCCTCGAAGGCCACATGCCAGCAGTTTTGTTCACCTGGCCGGTCCCCCGTTTCCGGCCATGTCGTGGGGAGACCCGTGATGCCCGCCGTCCGTCCGTGGGGCCCGCCGCCCGCCCGCCGCCTCCGGGGAGCGGGCGGATGAGCGCCGTCGTCCACCTGTCCGGCCCCGTGCGGCCGGGCCCGGACCTCAAAGAGCTCCTCGCCAGGGTCGCCCGCGGAGACCAGGACGCCTTCTCCCGTCTGTACGAAACGGTCGCGGGCCCGGTGCTCGGCCTGGTTCGCCGGGTGCTGCGCGACCCCGCCCAGTCCGAGGAGGTCGCCCAGGAAGTGCTGCTGGAGGTCTGGCGCACCGCCGCCCGGTACCGCGCCGAACGCGGCGAAGTGATGCCGTGGGTGCTCACCATCGCCCACCGCCGAGCCGTCGACCGGGTGCGCTCCGCGCAGGCCGCCGCCGATCGTGACCAGCGCGCCGCGGCCGCCGCCCGCACCCCCGAGTTCGACGAGGTCGCCGAGCAGGTCGAGGGCCGGCTGGAGCGCGAACAGGTACGCCGCTGCATGCGCACGCTCACCGACCTCCAGCGCGAGGCGTTGACGCTGGCCTACTACCGCGGCTACACCTACCCCCAGGTCGCCGAGGTCCTCGGCGCCCCGCTGGGCACCGTCAAGACCCGTATGCGCGACGGACTCATCCGCCTGCGCGACTGCCTGGGGGTAGGAGCATGAGCGCCGCCGACCTGCACACCCTCACCGGCGCCTACGCCGCCCACGCCCTCGACCCCGACGAGAGCGCCGAGTTCGAACGCCACCTGGCCAACTGCCCGGCCTGCGCGCAGGAGGTCGCCGAGTTCGCCGCCACCCTCGCCCGGCTCGGCGCCGCCCAGGCCGTCCTCCCCCCGCCGGCCCTGAAGGCCCGGGTGATGGCCGCACTACCCACGCTGCGCCAGGAGGCCCCGCGCACCGCCCCGGAACCGGTGCGCCGTCCCGGCCGTCTCGCCAGGGGCCGGCGGAGCCTCGGCCTCGCGGCTTGCCTGGCGCTCGCCGTCGGTGCGGGCGCCGTGGCCGTGCAGCAGCACCAACAGGCCGGGCAGGCCCGCGAGCGCGCTGCCGTGCTCCAGCAGCAACAGGACCGTTTCGCCGCCTTGCTCGCGGCGCCCGACGCCCGCACCGCCACTGGTACCGCCACCGGAGGCGGCGGCGTGGGCACGGTGGTGTGGTCGAACAGCCGGTCCCAGGCCGGCTTCCTGGCCTCCGGCCTGCCGGCGCCCGCCGCCGGCACCACGTACGAGCTGTGGTTCAACGACGCGGGAACGATGCGCCCGGCCGGGCTGCTGCCCTCCGGCGACGGGGTCCTCCTGCTGACCGGGCCGCTGGAGAGGGCCAGCGGCATCGGCGTCACCCTCGAACCGGCGGGCGGCTCCGCGCACCCCACCACGGCGCCGGTCCTGCTCCTGTCCTTCACCTGACCGGACCGGCCCGGCCGGTTCCCCCGTCGGCGGGCCGGCGCATCCCTCCGGCCTCTGGCCGAAGCCGGTCACGCGACGCGGCTGTCGACCTGTCGTGGACGGCCGTGGGGGGGGGGGGCCCCGGGGGGGGGGCGCCCCCCCCGCCGCCCCCCGGCCCCCCCCCGCCGGCCCCCCCCCCCGGGGGCCCCCCCCCCCCCGGCCCCCCCCCCCCCCCCCCG